>JACPZO010000057.1 GCA_016195465.1 Nitrospirota bacterium | reverse complement strand
TGGATATACGTCGAAGGGGACGCCGCTGGATCTCGATACATCCCCGGCAGGATCCCCAACAAATCTGGTGACACAGCAGCATTCCTTGGCGTCGCAATACGAGAGGCGATCAACAACAAGTCTTGGTCGAACCGAATGACAAGCTCTCGACCGAACTTGCTGATGGGGAACTTCCTCCTTGGAGGAGATTTCAAAAAGGCCCTGCAAATGCATCTCTCCCTCCGTCATGAGCGGATACCCATTATTCCTGACAAGAACATTGATGCAGTCATGGCCTGCACTTGTGGAATTGATGATCTGCCGATTTGGAATTGCACATGCACTGTATATGGCGATACAGTCTGGATACGGGATCTTGCAGGTGCATCACTCTAACGCGATACGCCATAAGCATTCAAAACAACCCAGCCGGGCGTCCATGGTGTGACGAGGGTTTCGAGTATGCGAATCGCCTATCTTGACTGCTTCGCCGGGGTGAGCGGGGACATGGTCCTCGGAGCGCTGGTGGACGCGGGACACCCTCTCCCCGCCCTCCGGAAGGCGCTCCGGGCCGTGGACCTGCCGCCGTTCCGCCTTAAAGCCGAGCGCGTGAGCCGGAACGGAATCGCCGCGACACTCCTTTATGTCGTTACGGCGGGAAAACCGCCGGCGCGCGGCTGGAGGGATCTCGACCGGCTCCTGGCGAAAAGCGGCCTCGCTTCCTCGGTGAAGAGCCGCTCGCGGGAGGTCCTCCGCCGCCTGGGAGAAGCCGAGGCGAAGGTTCACGGGATCCCCATCGAGAAGGTCCACTTTCACGAGGTGGGCGCGGTCGATACGCTCGTGGACGTCGTGGGGACCGTGGCCGCTCTCGAATCGCTCGGAATCCGAAAGGTCTTCGCCTCGACCGTGAACGTGGGATCCGGCACGATGGAAGGAAGCCACGGCCTCCATCCGGTTCCCGCTCCCGCGACGATGGAACTGCTGAAAGGGGTGCCCGTCCGCGGGTCCTCCCCCTCCGTCGAAACGGCGACGCCCACGGGGGCCGCCCTGCTGGCCGCGCTGGCCGAAGGATTCGGCCCGATGCCGCCCATGAGCGTCGCATCGATCGGATACGGCGCGGGAAGCCGGGACGTGCGGGAGCGACCCAACGTTCTGCGCGTTCTGATCGGCGAGACGATCCGCTCGGAGGGTTCCGAAACCGTCGTCAAAATCGAAACGAACATCGACGACATGGATCCCCGCCTCTACGAGAACGTCCTCCATGCCTGCTTTGCCGCCGGCGCGCTCGACGTCTGGCTCACGCCGATCCAGATGAAGAAGGGACGGCCGGGAATTCTTCTTTCCGCCCTCGCCCCCGAGCCGCGGGCGGAGAGCGTCGCGGGGACGATTCTCCGGGAAACCACGTCTCTCGGTGTTAGAATGGCGCCGATGCAAAGGCAAATGCTCGCCCGCCGGACACAAGAGGTTCGGACGCGGTTCGGAGACGTCCGGGTCAAGCTCGGAATGGACGGCGGCGCCGTCGTCACGGCCCAGCCGGAATACGAGGACGTGAACCGGCTGGCGGCGCGGCGCGGCGTGCCTGCCAAGGAGGTCCTCTCGGCGGCCCAGGCCGCCGCGCGGCGGATGATCGACGAGGAGTAGCCATGGGCATTCGGCGGCTGGGCGGAAAATGGCTGGGACGCCTCTCGCCGGGAAGTTCGGCTAATTCGCCGGACGAGGCGGCCCGCCGGCTCATCGAACAGGCCCGGACGGCCAAGCTTCCCCAGGGTGACTATCGAAAACATTCGCTCGCCATTCACGGCCAAATTTGCGCCAAGTGCGGGCGGGAATTCGACGAAAACAACCTCCACCTCCTGACGGTCCATCACAAGGACGGAAACTACAAGAACAACCCGCCGGACGGGAGCAACTGGGAAAACCTCTGCGCCTACTGCCACGAGGACGAGCACACGCGCGGGTTGTGATTGCAGGCTGTTGCGGGTTCACAAGACAAGCGGCATTAATGCGCGCCATCCCCCTCACCCTAGCCCTCTCCCCCATACCGGGGGAGAGGGGATAAAAAGGGAACATTTCTTGTCTCCTCTCCCCCTGGAAGGGGGAGAGGATGAAGGTGAGGGGGTCCGGACCGGCCCAAACAATTGGTGTCGTTGAGACCGATTATGCCCGGAACCCTCTACATCGTCGCCACGCCGATCGGGAACTTGGAGGACATGACCCTCCGAGCCATCCGCGTTCTCAAGGAAGCCGACGTCATCGCGGCCGAGGACACGCGCCACACCCGCCATCTTCTCGATCACTTTCAGATCGGAACGCCCCTCACGAGCTACCATGACCACAACAAGGAGGAAAAAGCGCCCGTCCTCGTGGCGCGGATGAAAGAGGGGGCGAACGTCGCGCTGGTGTGCGACGCGGGAACGCCGACGCTCTCCGACCCCGGCTACTACCTCATCAACCAAACCGTCTCAGCCGGGATCCCCGTCGTCGCCATCCCCGGCCCCTCGGCCGTTACGGCCTCCCTTTCGGTCGCCGGTCTGCCGACCGACGCCTTCTGTTTCGAAGGGTTCCTCCCCTCCCGCGCCGCGGCCCGCCGGAAAAAACTCGCCGCCCTCGCCGCTGAGCCGCGGACGATCGTCCTCTTCGAGGCGCCTCATCGTCTGGTCCGGACAATCGAGGACATCGCCGACGCCTTCGGCCGGGACCGCCGGATCGCCGTATGCCGGGAGATGACGAAGGTCCACGAGGAAGTCGTTCGCGGACGGCTGGACGAAGTTCTCGCCGGCCTCTCGGGGAAGACAACGCGGGGCGAGGTCACGGTCGTCATCGAGGGAGCGGGAAAGGACCGCGTATCGGCCGCGCCCGAAGAGCCCCTTGAGGAGCGGCTCCGGAGACTGATCGTCGCGGACGGGATGAGCGTCAAGGAAGCGGCCGGACGCCTCGCGCGAGAGACGGGGAGAAGCCGGCGCGAGATCTACGCCTTGGCGGTCGCCCTCACGCAGGCCCGGAGGCAAGCCCCGTGACACGTCCGTCGCTCGGCCCGCCGACAGGATTGCCCCGTTTCCTTCGAATCGTGTCCCTGCTCATCCTGAACGCCGCGTTCCTGGGCGCGGGGATCGCAACGATCGCCTATTTTCTCGTCGATCCCGTCCCCGTCGATCGGCCGGCGCCGCTCAATCCGGGAACGAACGCCATCTGGATCCAGCACCAGTGGTTCGCGGGCGAAAAGGACGAGAAGGCCGCTCAGTCTCTCGCCGAGAATCTGCAGCGGCTCGGGTTCCGATATCTCTACGCCCACGTAGGGCCGCTGAACGAACACGGCGGAATCCCGCCTTACGATCCGGACCAAGCCCGGCGGTTCCTGGCCGGCGTCCGCCGTTCGGCCTCGGGAACGAAGATCCTCGCGTGGCTCGGAGGAAAGAACAAGGCATGGGGCGGAAAAATCGACCTTGCCGATCCCCGGATCCGGGCGGCCGTTCAGGAGAGGTGTCAGGAACTCCTCGCCCTTGGGTTCGACGGCGTCCACCTGAACATCGAACCGGTTGCGGACGGGGATGCGGACTTTCTCGGGTTCCTGGACACGACCCGCGAGGCCGTCGGAGACCATATCCTGTCGGTCGCGGTGATGAAGCACAGAGAATGGACCTTCCCCCATTCATGGCACCAGAAGTGGTTCTGGGGAAGCGAATATCATCGGAAGGTGGCCGCACGGGCCGATCAGGTCGTCGTCATGGCCTACGACACGGCCATTCCCCTGGCGAAAGTCTACTCGTGGTTCATCAGGGAGCAAACCGTCCGGATGACGCAGGTCGCGGCCGAGAGCGGAAACCCGAACGCCCGCGTCCTCATCGGGCTTCCGACTTACGACTACCACCGCCTGACGCACGATCCGAGCGCGGAAAACCTCCAGAACGGTCTCCCCGGCGTTCTTGCGGCCCTCCAGGACCGGCGCACCCGCCGCGACTTCTTCGAAGGGATCGCCATCTACGCCCACTGGGTGACGAGCAACGACGAGTGGCAGGAATACCGCCGCCGCTGGCCCCCGCCGTAGCAGCCCGGCGGCACATGGTTGTTGCCTCTTCCCTTTGCATCTCA
This sequence comes from Nitrospirota bacterium, assembly GCA_016195465.1. Lineage (GTDB taxonomy): Bacteria > Nitrospirota > RBG-16-64-22 > RBG-16-64-22 > RBG-16-64-22 > RBG-16-64-22. Next base: position 27,356 of record JACPZO010000057.1, on the reverse strand, counting down.
GACCGCAGATATAGAATCGCCAGTTATCGATCGCAGACCTGAAAGCACCTGGAAGAAAGTCTGGCGCCAATGCCCTACCATCATAGCGAAACCAGCACAATAAGAGGCGCTACAATGAGACCAAGTGTTGCAGCAACCTTAATTCTTACGACTGCGAATCTACGCGCGATTTCTGGCGGCAACCTATGGCTACGGAACCACATCCTGGAGTCGAGACTGTACTTCACACCCGGAATTTTCTCCGGAGGCCCGAGAAGAACATCCGCAATTCGATCCGCGCCGCCCTTAAGGAGAATCCAGTACCAGACATAGACGCTCACCGGAAAGAACGCAACCCAGTAGATGGTCTTCATGGTGACTCTTTACCCTCTAGGCCGCAAGCCCGGCCCAGCGGCCCGCCATCTCCTTCAAGGCATCGAGTCTGTTGGGCCAATCGTGCAGTGCGGCGGGATCGAAATCGGCGCCGTTCGGCCAGACAAGGGTATGGATCTCGGGATCGATCGCGACTTGCTCGAAGAGCGAAAGATCGCGAAGAGGCCCGTACATTTCCCCGGCCAGGATTGGCCGGAAATCGATGACCTGCTCTGTTTCATCCTCGAAGCGAACCCGCAATGTATACGCACCGACAATATCGAACGATGCGACTCGATGGATTGGATGAGCCATCCTGCTCCCCCTCATTCAAGAGGCTTGATCGGCAACGGCTTCCGGCCTTCCTGCAACAAATGCCAGTCCCGCAGCAGTTCCGCCTGGTGCATCTCGACCCAAGCCTCCACAAAACGTTGATGGCGCTTGGGCAAGGACCCGGCCATCATCTCTACCGGGTCGATACTATAGATTCCGACCTCATCCTGGTAGTACGCATGAAAATGAGGCACATGGTGCGGTCCACCGGCTTCAGCAAACATGCGAATGATGATTCCGAAGAACCGGCTCAGTTCAGGCATCGCGCAGTGTTACAGCGGCAGCCACATGGATATTTCTTTCTCACCCCCGCCCTTCCCCCCTTCGCTGGTACCGGTCCACGGCCGCGTTGTGCTCGCGCAGGGTCTTGGAGAAATGGTGCGTCCCGTCGTTCCGGGAGACGAAGTAGAGGTGGTCCGCGCGGGCCGGGGACAACACAGCCTCGAACGACCTGGCTCCCGCGTTCGCGATCGGACCGGGCGGGAGACCCGGATACCTGTAGGTGTTGTACAGGGAGTCGTGCTGGAGGTCCCGCCGCGTCAGGTTCCCGTTGAATCGTCCCTCGATCAGAAGAGCGTAGATGACGGTCGGGTCGCTTTGGAGCGGGATTCTCCGGGCCAGACGGTTTCGAAACACGGCCGAAACGAGGGCCCTCTCCGATTCGGCCCCCGTCTCCTTCTCGATGATGGACGCGAGCGTCACAACCTCGCGTTCCGACAGGCCCAGCCCCTTCGCCCTTTCCCTCAGTCCCGCCCAGACGCGCTTGTACCTGTCGACCAGCATCTGGATGACCTCCTCGGGAGCCGCGCCTTTGGGAATCGAGTAGGTGTCCGGAAAGAGAACGCCTTCGAGCGACGGGAAATCCGTCGGGATCCCCATGTCCCGGATGACGACGGGGTCCTTGACGGCTCGCAGGAACTCCTCCCTGGGAAAGAACTTCTTCTCCGCGAGGATGTCCGCGATCTGGAACGAGGTGAAACCCTCCGGGATCGTCACCTTCTGCTCGATGATCTTCCCCTGCCGGAGATATTCGATCACATCGAGGGCGGACAGCCTCGCGGGAAAAGCATAGGTCCCGTGGCGGATCCGGCTGTCGAGCCCCTTCCACCGGGCGGCCGCCCGGAAGATCGTGGTCTCGCGCACAACTCCGGCGTCCTTGAGGCGGCGCGCGATCTCGTGGAATGACGCGCCGCGCGGGATCATGACCTCCTTCTCCGCTGGCCCCCACGAGACAGGAACGACGAGCGCGAGAAGGAGGTGAACGGCGCCCAACGTCGCCACTCCGGCCAGGAACAACAAAACGATGCGTCTCACGATTCCTCTCTCTTCGGCGGACTCTCGGTCTTCGCTTCCCGCATTCGCCGGCGATCCAGGCGGCCTTGCAGGATCAGGACGGCGGCCATCCGGTCGATGACCTCCCGGCGTCTCTTTCGCGAGAGGTCGGCCCCGATCAGCACGCGCTCCGCCTCGGCCGTCGTCAGACGTTCGTCCCACGTCTCCACCGGAACGTCAAGCCGGGACCGGAGGCGGCTGGCGAACGCAAGGACCTTCTCGGCAGCCGGCCCGAGCGTCCCGTTCATATTCAGGGGAAGGCCGATCACGACGCCCTCGGCCTCGTATTCTTCCACATATCCCGCGACGGCGTCCAGGTCTCGCGGCACGGACGTTCGGCGGACCTCTCCGACCGGATGCGCCGAGACGCCCAGCGCGTCGCTGACGGCGACGCCGATCCGCTTGGAGCCGAAATCGAGCCCGATCAACCTTCCGGTTTCCTTCATTCGGCCGGCCCTTCCGTCGTCTCCGCGGGGAGACCGGAGCCGGACACGGATCGCCGGCAATGAGCACAAACGGCCGCCGAAACCGGAATCGGCGTCCTGCAGTACGGGCACGGCCTGGTCGGCTCGGCCTCGAACCAGGCGCGAAGAGGTTTCCCCCGGTTCTGCCGAACGAAACGGACGACGTTGACAACGGCCACGAAAGCGGTCCCCAAGACTCCCACGATCACGACGATCTCAAACAGTACGCGCCACATGCCGCCTTACCGATCCCCTGAACCCCTCACCCTGGCCCTCTCCCCAAAGGGGAGAGGGAGAATGTATTTCGGTTCTTCCATTTTCCATTCACCGATTCACCTATTCACCGATTCACCCATTCACCGTTTCACCGAATTTTTACAATCTCCCCGACCTCATGATCGCGATGACGAGCCAAAGACCCAGGGTAACCGCCGCGCCGTACCCCACGAGCGCGAGGAGCGGATACCCGTGCGTCACGTCTTTCGCCGAAAGGACGATGATGGAGGAGCCCACGACGATCGACGCGATGATCAGTGCGAAGGAGAGCCGGTTGCTGGATCGGTCGAACTCCTGTGTGAACCGGTCGAGCCCTTTGTGAGAGAGGTTGAGGTGAAGGTCGTCCTTGAGGACCTTCTCAACCATGTCGTCCGCCCGCTTCGGGGCGTTCCGCACGAGCGAAGCAATCTTCAGAATCTCCTCCCCCGCGTCCCTCGCCATTCCGGAGGCCGAGTAGTATTTTTTCACCAACCGCTCCGCGAAGGGACGGGCCAGGCCGTACAGGTCCAGATCCGGAGCCAGTTCGAGCGCCAGCCCCTCGATCGTGACCATCGTCTTGTTCAGGAGGTAGAGGTCCCGCGGAAGCTGGAGCTTGTACTTGACCGCCAGGTCGACGCCGCGCTGGGCGTACTCCGCGAGAGGGATCTGCCGGAAGCGGCGGCCGAAAATCGGCTCGATCAGCTCTTCGAGATCCCGCTTGAATTCCCGGCGAAACATGTGAAGATCCGTATCCGGCGAGACGATCCCCATCTCGACGTACGCCTCCACCAGCCGGCCGAAGTCTTTCCGGACGAAGGCAACGAAGGTGTCGGCGAACAGGCGTCGCTGGTCCTCGGAGACGCGGCCCACGATCCCGAAGTCCACGATGCCGATCCGCCCATCCGGAAGGACGAAGAGATTCCCGGGGTGCGGGTCGGCATGGAAAAAGCCGTCCTCGAGCACCATCTTGTAGGCGACCTCGACCCCCTGCCGGGCGACGTCCGCGAGATCGAACCCCGCTTTCTCGAGACGCCGCACGTCGTTGATCCGGATCCCGGCGATCCTTTCCAGAACGAGCACCCTCGGCGTCGAAAGGTCCCGAAAGACCGCCGGGACGTACGCGTCCGGACTCTTGTCGAAATGGAGCTTGAACCGGGCGGCGTTCTCCCCTTCCAGGACGAAGTCCATCTCCTTCCGGATGCACCGCGCGAATTCGTCCACGATCATCGTGAGGTTGAAGATCCTCATCTCGGGGATCCGCCGGTCGATCAGTTCCGCGATCCGGCGGAGTATCTCCACGTCCTGGGCGACCAGCGTCTCGATGTGGGGACGCCGGATCTTGAGGACCACGTCCTCGCCCGACAGAAGTTTCGCGCGGTGGACCTGGGCGATCGAGGCGGCGGCGACCGGGACCTCGTCGAAGCTGGCGAGGACCTGGTCGATCGGCCGTTTCCAGTCGGCCTCGAGAATGGCCCGGACCTCCTGGACCGGAAAGGGAGGAACCTCGTCCTGGAGCTTGCTGAACTCCTCGATGAAGGGGCGGGGAATGAGGTCGGGCCGGACGGAGAGGATCTGCCCGAACTTGATGAAGGTGGGGCCCAACTCCTCGAACGCCAGCCTGATCCGCTCGGCGAGGGTGGTCCGTTCCTCGGGGAGGGGGCAGTACGGAGCTTCCCCCCTTCCCATCCTGAGGAGCCGGATCCGCCGACGGAACGGAACGAACCGCCTCAGGTTCAGGCGCTCGAGAAACTGCCCGAACCCGTGTTTGAGAAAAACGTTGACGATGTGCCGGAGACGTCCGATGTTCCGGTACGCATGGCCGATCCGAAAGAAATCGAGGGCCGCCATCGGACCGGGAACGCCCCCAGAGGCGCGGACGCCCGTCAGCCCTCTCCGCCTTCCATTTTCTGGACCCGCGTCGAGAGCGTATCGAGCCGCTTTTGAATCTCTTCGACGTCCGACTTCGTGGCGATCGGGAACTGCTTGAGGGCGCCCGTCACGGCTTCCTGAATGCGGCCGGTCAGATCGGTGGAACTCTGCTGGGCCTTGTCCATCCATTCCTTAAAAAGCTTCGATCCCTCTCCCTGGGACATCTCGCCCCTCTTGACCAGATCGTCGATCAACTCACTCACGCGCTCCTGGGCGCCCAAGCTGGCCAGCATTGCCTTTCGGACGACGTCGAAAAGGGCCATGGCTCACCTCCGTGTTGTCGGGCCGGACTGAATCAACTCCGCAGACTATATATACTGCTCACACTGTCCGCCGAAAGCAAGTGGCCGCTACCTGGCCGCGGGCTGGCGGATGAGGTCCTCCACGAGGGAGAGCGCCTCGTCGATCTTCGAGGGGTCCTTGCCGCCGGCCTGCGCCATGTCGGGACGGCCTCCGCCCTTCCCGCCGACCTTCTCGGCCACGGTCTTGAGGATCTCCCCCGCGTGGAACCGGCTCGTGAGGTCCTTCGTCACGATGGCCAGCAGGACGACCTTCCCCTCGGCTTCCCCTCCCAGGACGATGACGCCGGACCGGACGCGGTCGCGGAGGCCGTCGCCGAGATCCCGCATGTCTTTCGCGGCTACGCCGTCCACGCGGCGGACGAGAAGCCGGATGCCGTCCACCTCGCGCACGGCCGACATGAGGTCGCCGGCCTGGGAGGCCGCCGCCTTCTCTTTGAATCGCGCCAGCTCCCGCTCCAGGTCCCGTTTTTCCTCGATGAGCCGTTCGATCCGCGGCGTGATCGAGAGATCTTTGATCTTGAGAACGGCGGCTGAATCGCGCAGGACCCGCTCCACCCCGCGGACGTGCGACAACGCTCCCTCACCCGTCGCGGCCTCGATCCGCCTCGTCCCCGCTCCCACGCTCTCCTCGCGGACGACTTTGAACAGACCGATATCGCCCGTCGCCCGGGAATGAGTCCCGCCGCAGAGCTCGGTGGACGCTTCGCCGATCCGGACGACGCGGACACGGTCGCCGTACTTCTCCCCGAAGAGAGCCATGGCGCCGGAGGCGACGGCTTCGTCAAGGCCCTTTTCCTCCGTGTCGAGCGGAATGTTCTCGAGGACGTGGGCGTTCACCCGCTCCTCGATCCGCTCGATCTCGTGGGGCGAGATGGACGCGAAGTGCGTGAAGTCGAACCTCAACCGGTCGGGAGACACGAGCGATCCGGACTGTTTGACGTGGTCCCCGAGGACCTCGCGGAGAACGGCGTGGAGAAGGTGCGTCGCCGTGTGGTTCCGCGCCGTGGCGAGGCGGGCATCGCGGTCGACGACGGCCTTCGTCACCCTGTCGCCGACGCGGATATTCCCATGATGGACGGTCCCTTTGTGGAAGAAGCGTGCGCCGGCCCTCTTCTGCGTGTCCGCGACGTCAACGCGGCCCCTCTCGGTCAGGAGAGTCCCCCGGTCGCCCGTCTGGCCGCCGGACTCGGCGTAGAACGGCGTCCGGTCGAGCAAGACCTCGATCTCCTCGCCCGGACGCGCCTCCTGGACCGATTCGCCGTTCTTGACAATGGCCAGGATCTCGGCGAGAACGGCTTCCATTTCCTGGTAGCCGACGAACCGGGTCGCCGGGTGGACGGCCAACTCCTTGTAGACGGGAGCGACCGCTTCCTCCCCGGACCCGGCCCACGACGCGCGCGCACGCTGTCTCTGCCCTTCCATCGCCTCCCGGAACCCGGTCTCGTCGATTGAAAGCCCGCGCTCGTTAGCCACGTCCTGCGCGATGTCTAGCGGAAAACCGAAGGTATCGTAGAGCTTGAAGAGCTCCGCGCCCGGAATGACCGTTCCGCCCCCGACCCGGACTTTCTCCACGACTTCGTCCAACAGCCGAAGGCCCGTATCGAGGGCATGGGCGAACCGCTCCTCCTCCAGCTCGGCTACGCGCGCCGCGTGCCGATGACCTTCCACGAGCTCCGGGTAGACGGACCCCATCTCGTCCACGACGACGCTCATCAGGCCGCCGAGGAACGGCCCCTCGATCCCCAGGAGGCGGCCGTGGCGCGCCGCCCGCCGCAGGATCCGCCGCAGGACGAAGCCGCGCCCCTCGTTGGCCGGAAGCAGACCCTCGGAGAGAAGGAACGCGGTCGCCCGGACGTGATCCGCGATGACGCGCAGGGAGACGTCTTTGGCGGGATCGGTGCCGTACCCCACGCCGGCCCGCTCTTCGATCGCGGCCAGGAACGGCCGGAAGATGTCCGACTCGTAGTTCCCATGGACGCCCTGGACGACGCTCGCCAGGCGCTCGAGACCCATGCCCGTGTCGATCGAAGGCTTGGGAAGAGGCGCGAGACTCCCCTTCTCATCCCGGTTGAACTGCATGAAGACGAGGTTCCATATCTCCATGATCCGGTCGCCCTCGCCGTTGGGAACGGCGTCGCCGGGGACGCCCGGGCCCTGGTCGTAGTGGATCTCGGAGCAGGGCCCGCAAGGGCCCGTCTCCCCCATCGACCAGAAGTTGTCCTTCTCGCCGAACCGCACGATCCGCCCCGGCGGGATGGGCGTCAGCTCGCGCCAGAGACGCTCCGCCTCGTCGTCCTTCTCGTAGATCGTGACCCAGAGGCGCTCCGCGGGAAGATTCACGACCCGCGTCAGGAACTCCCAAGCGAAGGCGATCGCCTCCCGCTTGAAGTAGTCGCCGAACGAGAAATTCCCGAGCATCTCGAAGAAGGTGTGATGGCGGAGCGTCCGGCCGACGTTCTCCAGATCGTTGTGCTTTCCGCCGGCGCGGACGCACTTCTGGCAGGAGGCGGCCCGCGTGTACGGACGGGACTCCTCCCCCAGGAAGACGGCCTTGAAAGGGACCATCCCGGCGTTCGTGAAGAAGAGCGTCGGATCGTGCCGCGGGATGAGGGAGCCCGAAGGGACGCGCGCGTGCCCCTTGGATTCGAAGAAAGCCAGGAAAGCCTCGCGCAGATCGGCGCTCGTCATCTGTCGGGAACGGGTCATTCGTTCTCCTCTTCCGGACCCGGCTTCAGGATCTGTCGGATCAGTCCCGGGGAAAACCCGCGGCGATCGAGGTGGGCGTGCGCCCGGCGGCGCGCTTCAGGCGTTCTTTCGCCGCGGCCCCAGCCGGTCCGGGCGAGGGCTTTCCGCGCGGCCTCCCTCTCGGGTACGTCTTCCATGGAGCGGCTGACGCAGACCTCGGCCGCCTCGCGGCCGATCCCGCGAGCCCGAAGGTCCGCCACGACGGCCGACGGACCGTATCCACGGGCAAGCCGTGCTTTGGCGCGAAACTCCGCGAACCGCTCGTCCGAAAGCTCTCTCCTGGCCGTCAGCTCCCGGACGACGCGCGTCACGACGTCCTCTTCGTATCCCCGGAGGAGGAGCTTCGTCGCCAGCTCCGCCCGGCTGTGCTCCCGCCGCTTAAGAAGGCGGTAGGCCGTCTCGCGGGCCGCTTCGGCCGTCTTCTCCGGCCCCGGCCCCGGCCTCGCCATCACTCTCCAAAGCGCTCGATCTTGAACTCCTCGCGGCCCCCCGCGCTCGCCGCGGCCGGGGCTTTCTTCTCCTCCGTATCGAACGCAAGGTCCGAGGTGGACTGGATGCCGCGCACCTTGAGGGCGAAGTCGTCGGGGTTCGACGCCCGGCGAAGCGCCTCCTCGTACGTGATGAGCTCGCGCTGGTACAGGCGCATGAGCGACTGGTCGAACGTCTGCATCCCGTACTGCGTGAAGCCCGCGGCGATCACGTCCGGGATCATCCGCGTTTTCTCGGGCTCGATGATGCACTCGCGGATCGTCGCCGTCGCCACGAGCACTTCGACGGCCGGCACGCGACCCTTCCCGTCGGCCCGCGGAACGAGCCGTTGCGAGACGATGCCCTTGAGGACGGCCGCAAGCTGGAGGCGGATCTGCTTGTGCTGGTGCGGGGGAAAGACGGAGATGATCCGATTGATCGTCTCGGCCGCGTCCACCGTGTGGAGCGTCGACATGACCAGATGCCCCGTCTCCGCGGCCGTGAGGGCCGTGGAGATCGTCTCGAAGTCCCGCATCTCGCCCACCAGGATCACGTCCGGGTCCTGCCGGAGGGCCGAGCGCAGCGCGCCGCTGAAGTTCTCTGTGTCCACGCCCACCTCGCGCTGGTTCACGAGGCTCTTCTTGTCGCGGTGGAGGAACTCGATCGGGTCCTCGATCGTCATGATGTGCTCGGTCCGGTTGCTGTTGATGTAGTCGATCATGGCGGCGAGCGAAGTCGACTTGCCGGACCCCGTCGTCCCCGTCACGAGGATGAGCCCCCGGTTCTCCATCGCGACCTTCTCGAGGATCTTGGGCAGGTTCAACTCGTCGATCCCCAGGATCTTCATCGGGATCACGCGGAGGACCACGCCCACCGTGCCCCGCTGCTGGAAGATGTTGACGCGGAACCGGCCGAGACCGGGCACCGAGTAGGCCACGTCGATCTCGTTCTTCACGCGGAACCGCTCTTTCTGGGCCGGCGTCATGATCCCGGAGGCGATCGTCACGGCGTCTTCCTGCGTGATCCGCCGTTGCTCGATCATGGGGATCAGGCGGCCATCGATCCGCATGACGGGCGGCGAGCCGACCTTCAGGTGGAGGTCGGACGCTTTTCGTTCAACGGAGATTTTCAGGAGTTCGTTGACGTTCATGGATGCACCCTCGCGTTACTGAACCGGACAGCCGACGGCTGACATTCGGAGCGGGTGGCCGAGGCCGGGGCGCCCCATCGACCGGAGCGGCTCACGCCGCGAGGACGATGGGGCTGGCCGAGGACAGGATCCGCTCCGGATATCATCGACGGGCCGCTTCCAGGGCGACGCCTTCCCGAATCGCGCGCTCGATGGCCGCCGCGGCGTCCGGGTGCTCGCGGAGATACCCCCGCGTGTTCTCCCGTCCCTGGCCGATCCGGTTCCCCTCGTAAGCATACCAGGCCCCGCTCTTCTCGATCACCCCCCGGTCGACCCCCAAGTCGACGATCTCGCCCAGCTTGGAGATCCCTTCGTTGAAAAGAATATCAAATTCCGCCTGCTTGAAGGGGGGGGCCACCTTGTTTTTCACGACCTTGACCCGGACCCGGTTCCCGATGACCTCCTGCCCGTCCTTGAGCGAATCGATCCGCCGGATGTCCAGCCGGACGGAGGCGTAGAACTTGAGCGCGTTCCCCCCGGTCGTGGTCTCGGGATTGCCGAACATGACGCCGATCTTCATCCGGATCTGGTTGATGAAGATGACCGTCGTCCGGCTCTTGCTGATCGTCGCCGTGAGCTTCCGGAGGGCTTGCGACATGAGGCGGGCCTGGAGGCCCATCTGGGGCTCGCCCATCTCCCCCTCGATCTCCGCCCGGGGGACGAGGGCCGCGACCGAGTCGATCACGACCACGTCGACCGCGCCGCTCCGGACGAGCGTCTCCGCGATCTCGAGCGCCTGCTCCCCCGTGTCGGGCTGGGAGATAAGCATATCCTCCACCTTGACGCCGAGGCGCCGGGTATAGCTGAGGTCCAGCGCGTGCTCCGCGTCGACGAACGCCGCGACCCCGCCCGTCTTCTGGACGCTGGCGATCGCCGTGAGGGCCAGCGTCGTCTTTCCCGACGCCTCGGGTCCGTAGATCTCGATCACGCGCCCGCGGGGAAACCCGCCCACGCCCAGGGCGATGTCGAGACCCAGCGAGCCGGTGGAGATGGCCGGAACGTCCGCCGGCGTCTCATCGCTCCCCAGCCGCATGATCGACCCCTTGCCGAACTGTTTCTCGATCTGGGCGACCGCCAACTCCAGCGCCCGGCCGCGCTCCGTCTTCTCGACCGCCCCTGCCTTGGGAACCTCCGCCACGCCCGCCTTCTTCACGCCGCTACCTCCTTGGACATCGCACCTTTGGCATTCGACCTTCGACCTTCGACCTTTGACTCCCCGCCTAGCCTTCCAGCGCCGCCTCACCGACCACCGTATAAACCGATCCCCCAGGCGACAGCCGGCTTTCCATCAAGAGGACTCCTCCGACCCGGAACCGGCCGAAGACCTTCTCGCGCCGCTCCGCCAGCCAGTCCCGCAGGGCGGGATTTGGCCTCGGCTCCTTCTTTACATCGATCCGCCCGAACGTCAAGTGAGGAGAGAACCCCCTCCCTTCCGTGGGGAACCCGAGGGGAGCCACCTCCCTTTCGACGGCATCCCGAAGGCCCATGAGCGCGCCCAACTTTCCGATCGGGCCGATCAGGCCGGCCCAGACGACCCTCGGCGCGCGATCACTCGGAAAAGCGCCCAGACCCCGCACCTCCAGGTCGAACGGAGCGATTCCCGCCGCCGCCCGCCGAAGGGCCTCCATGACGACGCCCCCTTTCTCGGCGGGGGTGCTCCCGAGAAACTTGAGGGTCAGGTGGATCGACTCCGGCCTGGTCCACCTAACACCCCCCGCTCCCTTGGCGGCCCGCCCCTCTTCCCAGAGAGCGCCGGCGATCTCCCTTGGGACGGCCACGGCGATAAATGCCCGAAATGTCTCGCCCATTTTACGCGAATCGGCCCGCAAAGGACAGAGGCAACCGAAGTCTCGGCTTTCGACCTTCAACTTTCAATCTGCAACCTTCAACTTTCGACTTTCGACGGCGAATTTGCCCCCTGACCCATGCCTTGCGCCATCTTCAGCATCCTGTCAGATGTCGGCGCAACAGGTCAAGAGCGGCTTGGGCGCTCCGCGCCCGGACCATCTCGCGATCGCCCGGAAAACGATGCTCCTCGACACGCGTCTCCCCGTCACGGACCGCGAGGGCGATATAGACGAGCCCCACCGGCTTCCCGGCCGTCCCGCCCGTCGGCCCGGCGATTCCGGTGACAGACAGTCCGAAGTCCGTCCCCGCCGATCGCCCGATCCCCTCCGCCATGGCGCGCGCCGTCTCCGGCGAGACGGCCCCGTGCGCCGCGAGAATCGATCGGGGAACGCCGAGAAGAGCCTCCTTCGACTCGTTCGAATAGCTGACGATGCCGCGTTCGAAATAGGCCGAGGAGCCGGGAACGGACGTCACCCTCGCGCCGACGAGTCCCCCCGTGCATGACTCGGCGATCGCGAGAGTCTTTCTTCGTTCGGCCAACAGGCGGCCCGCGACCTGCTCCAGTCCCTCGCCGGCTTCCGAGTAGACCGCGGGTCCCAGCCGCGCGCGCGCGTCCTCGACCAGCGCGTCGATCATCCCGCTCGCCGCGTCACGAGAACCGGCCCGGGCGCGGATTCTCAGATCGACGCCGAGGTCCGAAGCGGTAAGACCCACCTGGGGGTTTCGGGAGAGATCGAGAAGGTTTCCCAGGAGCTCGTTGACCTTCGACTCGGGCACGCCCGTTGTCCTGACGGTCCTTACTTCCCACGTCTCGCCTCCCCTGAACCGCGACGCGAGATACGAATGGACCGAGGCTTCGTACATCCCGCGCATCTCCCGCGGAACGCCGGGGAGAACGATGACCGACGTCCTTCCGTCTTCGAGGATGAAGCCGGGGGCCGTCCCCAGGGGATTGGGGATCGGCTTCGCCCCGGAGGGGAGGAGGGCCTGGCGCTCGTTGTCCGGCGGCATCTCCTGGCCCGCTCGGGCGAAATAATCCCGGATCGGCGGGAGGAGCTCCGGGTGGAAGATGAGCCGCCGGTCGAAGGCGCGAGCCACGCTCTTTCTCGTCAGGTCGTCTTCCGTGGGACCGAGTCCGCCCGTGACGAACACCACATCCGCGCGGCTCGCGGCGTCCCGCAGGACGAGGATGACGTCCTCCTCGCGGTCCCCCGCAACGTGCTTGAAGCGGGGGGCGAGACCGAGCGATTCAACGGCGCGCGTCAGGAACCGGCCGTTGGTGTCGAGCGTATCGCCCGTGAGGAGCTCGTTCCCCACGGCGACGATCTCGACCTCAGGCCGGGCGTGGCTCGACAAGACGGTTCAGAGAGGAACGCCCGCGGCCAGGAGAAGCCGCAGGGAGAGGTTGGTGTAAACGCCGGCCAGGACGTCGTCGAACATGACGCCCACGCCGCCGGGAATGCGGCGCTCGAGCGTTCGGATGGGAAACGGCTTTACAATGTCGAACGCGCGAAAGAGGAAGAAACCGGCGATCCATCCGGCCGGCCCGATCGGAAGCGCCCAGAGCGAGACGAGCATTCCGGCGACCTCGTCGATCACGATCGCCCCCGGGTCCTTCTCGGCGAAGTACGATTCCGCCCGGTGAGCGGCCCAGCTTCCGACCAGGAACAGGACGGCGATCAGGAGCAGGAGGCCCGCCGTTGAAAGGTGCCGGGCGGCCGCCGCGTACACGCCCAGGCCCACGAGACTTCCGGCCGTCCCCGGCGCAACGGGAACGTACCCCGCATATGCTCCCGTCGCCAGGAAAAGGATCGGTCCCTTCACGGATCTCCCCAGAAGTCCTTGAAATTGCGGCGATCCTAGCACCGCCCCTCTCGGGTGTCAATAACGGCCGGACCCCCTCGCCATTTCCCGGCGGCCGACGTTCCGCTTACGAAGCGGGAGCGGCTTTCACCTCGGCCTTCTTCGCTTCCGCCTTCTTCACTTCCGCGAGGGCGCGGAGCTTCCGGTTCACACGCTTGGCGCGCAGGCGAGCGATCCCGGCCTTCTTCGCGTCCCCGGCCTCGATCGCCTGTCCTTTCGCCGTCTTGAATGCCTTGAGCTTTTTCTTGAGCTCCTCTTTCGTCGGAGCCGCCTTCTTCGCCTTCGTCTTCTCTTTCGCCATCAACTCCCTCCTTCTGGTAGCCGCATCCGCGGCCTGCATCGATCGCGCCTGCGAGGTGCTTTGGCGCACGTCCAAACGAACCGTCGACAAAGGCCTGTCACACGAAAAGTTCGTCATGCCCGCGCAAGCGGGCATCCAGGCACACCTTGAAACCGCTGGATTCCCGCTTTCGCGGGAATGACAGCAAAAAAGTCCTCAACCAGCAGGACTCTACATCCATCGGCCGGCTGAAACGGCTCCACGCCATTCGCGCAGGAGCCTTGCCGCCGTCGGTCCCGGCTTTCCTCCGCCTACAGGCTTCCCGTCCAGGCGGACGACGGGAAGGACTTCGACCGTCGTCCCCGTCAGGAAGATCTCGTCCGCCCTTCTCAGATCATCGGAGCTGATTCGCCTCTCCACGACCGGAATCCCAGCCTCGCGAGCCAACTCGATCAAGCACGCGCGCGTCACGCCGGAGAGAATCGACGGACCCTCGAGCGGCGTGACGAGGCGCCCCTTCGCGACGGCGAAGACGTTCGCCGCCGTCGCTTCGGCGACGAAGCCGCCGCGGATAAAGATCGCATCGTCGACCTTCCTCCGCCGAGCCTCCTCGCGCGCCAGCACGTTGGCGAGAAGGTTCACGGTCTTGATGTCGCACCGCGCCCACCGGGGGTCCGGCATCGTTACGGCCCGGATGCCGCGCGCGCGGAGCGCCCGGTCGGGCGGGCCGAGACGGCGGACCGTCATGACGAGCGCCGGCCGGACAATCGCCGGAACCGGATGGTTCCTCGGCGCCTCCCCTCGCGTCACTTGGATGTATATCTTCGACTCCCGGAATTCGCTCCGGCGAACGAGTTGACGGATCCACCGGGTCAGGCGCCCGTCGTCCCAGGGGACCGGCAGATCGATCGCGCCCGCGCTCCGGCGGAGCCTGGCGACGTGCATCGGGAGGGCGAAAGGACGGCCGCCGTACGTCCGGATCACCTCGTAGACCGCGTCTCCGAACTGGAAACCGCGGTCCTCGACCGGAACGCGGGCGTCTTTGAGCGGGACGATCCGCCCCTGGATCAGTGCGAGATTGGGCATCGCTGAGGAATGAAAGGACCGAGCGCCGCCGCTTTCACAAGCCGTGGCAAGAATCGAGCAGATCAAGAACGCAGGGAGGAGCCGACCGGAGGCGTACAAGAAGTACGCTGAGGATCGGCGACGACCGAGGACGCTGAGATGCGAAGGTTATCGTCACGGCATCAGACCTCCATGATCTCGGCTTCCTTGTGCGCCAGAAGGTCGTCGATCTTCTTGATCCACAGGTCAGTCATCTTCTGGAGTTCGTCCGCCGCCTTCCGGATGTCGTCCTTCCCGACGTGCTCGGCCTTCTCGAGCTTCTTGAACTCCTCGTTGCCGTCGCGCCGGGCGTTGCGGATGGAGACCCGGGCCTCCTCGGCCATCTTCTTCACGATTTTGGCCAGTTCCTTCCGCCTCTCCTCGGTCAGAGGCGGGACCGCCAGGCGCACGATCTTCCCGTCGTTCGACGGCGTGAGGCCCAGATCGGACTTCTGGATCGCCTTCTCGATATCGGGGATGAGCGACGCCTGCCAGGGCTGGATCACGATCAGGCGGGGCTCCGGAACGGACAGGCTCGCCACCTGGGCGAGCGGCGTCTCGGTCCCGTAGTACGGCACGTGGATCCCGTCCAGCAGATGGGTCGAGGCCCGGCCCGTTCGGACGCCCGCGAACTCGCGCTTGAGGGCATCGAGGGCTTTCTCCATCCTCGCCTGGGACTTCTTGCGGACTTCTTCGATCACGACGTCCCTCCGTGAACGAGCGTTCCGATCGGCTCGCCGCAGACCGCGCGGACGACATTCCCCTCTTCGTTCAAGTTGAAGATCACGATCGGCAGGTCGTTGTCCATGCAGAGGGAGATCGCCGTCGCGTCCATCACCTTAAGGTTGCGCTTGAGAACTTCGATGTACGAGAGATCGGTGAACCGGACCGCCGTCGGGACGATCATCGGGTCGGCATCGTAGACGCCGTCGACCTTGGTCGCCTTCAGGATCACCTCCGCGCCGATCTCCATCGCCCGGAGGGCCGCCGCCGTGTCCGTCGTGAAGAACGGGTTTCCGGTCCCGGCCGCGAAGATCACGACCCGCCCTTTCTCCAGGTGCCGGATCGCCCGCCGGCGGATGTACGGCTCCGCCAGCTCCCTCATCTCGATGGCCGACTGGACGCGCGTGTCGACCTCGTCCTTCTCCATGAAGTTTTGCAAGGCCAGGGCGTTCAGGACCGTCGCGAGCATCCCCATGTAGTCGGCGCTCGCCCTCTCCATCCCGGCGGCCGCCCCGGCCAAGCCCCGGAAGATGTTCCCGCCGCCGATCACGATGCCGATCCGGACGCCGATCTCGACGAGCTGTTTGATCTCCTTCGAGACGCGCGCCACGACCGCCGGATCGATGCCGTACCCCTGGTTCCCCATCAGCGCTTCGCCGCTCATCTTGAGGAGGACGCGTTTGTATCGAGGAGTCGGCATCGCGGAATCAGCCGGGCTTGACCTGGGACATAACCTCGGCCGCGAAGTCCTCGCTTTTCTTCTCGACCCCCTCGCCCACCTCGAACCGGGCGAAGCGGACCACGGAGAGGCCGGGCACGGCTTTCTTGAGGAACGCGGCGACCGTCTGCTTCCCGTCCGGGTCCTTCACGAAGACCTGGTCCGGAAGACAGACTTCCGAGTAGAACTTCTCCAGCCGGCCGGCGACCATCTTCTCGACGATCGCCTCGGGCTTTCCCGATTCCTTTCCCTGTGCCCGATAAATCGCCCGCTCCCGTTCCAGGGCCTCGGCGGGGACTTCCTCGCGGCGAACGTACCGCGGGCGCGCGGCGGCCACGTGCATGGCGACGTCCCGGAGCGCATCGAGCGCGGACGCGCCGGC
Organism: Nitrospirota bacterium; assembly: GCA_016195465.1. GTDB lineage: Bacteria > Nitrospirota > RBG-16-64-22 > RBG-16-64-22 > RBG-16-64-22 > RBG-16-64-22. The sequence goes on along the minus strand of JACPZO010000057.1, from coordinate 11,070 downwards.
CGCCCCTTTTCCTTCCACGAGAACGCCGATCCGGCCGCCATGGAGGTAGGACGACACGGCTTCGCCCTCGAACCGCTCGAACCGGCGCACTTCGATCTTCTCGCCGATCTTGGCCACAAGCTCTTTGACCGTCTCATCGACCGTCTTCCCGCCGGCCATCCGGCTGTCCAGGAGGGCCTCGATCGTCGCCGGCCGCTCCACGGCCGCGCGTTCGGCCAGCGCCGAGGTGAATCCCTTGAAATCGTCGTTCTTCGCGACGAAATCGGTCTCGCAGTTCACCTCGACGACGGCCCCGACCTTCCCGTCCGGGCTCACGCGGACGGCCGCCAACCCTTCGGCGGCGATCCGTCCCGCCTTCTTGGCCAAGGCCGCCAGCCCCTTCTGGCGCAGAAGGTCCACGGCTTTCTCGAAATCGCCGCCCGTCTCGGCCAGCGCCTTCTTGCAGTCCATCATTCCCGCGCCGGTCTTCTCCCGAAGGTCCCTGACCGCGGACGCGCTAACCATGACCGTCATTTTCCGGATCCTTTCCCCGTTGTCGTTGGCAGGGTGTTGAAAAACACCCTGCTATGCAATCCATGGATGGATTGCCAAATTGCGAGACTTGAAAAGTCTGGCAATTTGTAAGACTTGGACGAATTCACTTCGGCCAAGTCGTGGTTGAAAAAGCCATGGATGGACTTTTTCAACATCCTGGTAGATTGGCCGCGATGACCCTGTCAGGCTGTTGAAGAAGCCGCCCTGCGTGTGGCTTTGAGGGGCGGCAGGACATCCCCGCCGCCCGTGCTACGCGGCGGAAACCTCTTGCCCCGCGCCGGCCGGCAGGGACACCTCACCGGCCGGAACCGGCGTCCGCTGGCGCCCGTCGAGGACGGCGTCCGCCATCCGGGACGTGATGAGGCGGATGGAACGGATGGCGTCGTCGTTCCCCGGAATGGGATAGGTAATCCCGTCGGGATCGCAGTTCGTGTCGACGACCGCGATGATCGGGATCTTCATGCGCTGAGCCTCTTTCACGGCGATCGCTTCTTTCTTCACGTCGACGATAAAGACCGCCCCGGGACGGCCGTTCATCTCCTTGATCCCGCCCAGCGCCCTGCTGAGGGCCTCGCGCTTCTTCTCATGGCGGGCGACTTCCTTCTTCGTGAACTTGTCGTACGTCCCGTCCTGGGACATGGCCTCGATCTGTCGAAGCTTGTCGATGCTTTTCTTGATCGTCTCGTAGTTGGTGAGCATCCCGCCGAGCCAGCGATGGTTCACGTAGAACATCCCGGACCGGAGCGCCTCCTCGGCGATGACGTCCTGAGCCTGCTTCTTCGTGCCGACGAAGAGGACCGACCTGTTCTCGGCCGAGATCTGGCGCGCGAACTCGTAGGCCTGCTTGAACTTCTTGAGCGTCTTCTGGAGATCGATGATGTAGATCCCGTGCCGCTCCCCAAAAATGTACTTCTTCATCTTGGGATTCCACCGTTTGGCCTGGTGGCCGAAGTGGACCCCGGCTTCAAGGAGCTCCTTCATCGTGATTGCCTGCATGAACCTTCCTCCAAAGGGTTATCGCCTCCGCCGGCCCGGCCGCCGCCTCTCCCCGTCTCCGCGGCCTTCTTGACGCGACGGCCGCATGACGGGATAGATCGGCGCGGCACCCTGTCGATCGATCGCCGGCGTGTGAGATCGGTCGGGCTGACCCGACCGTGACATGATCGGGCTGACCCGACCGTGACATGATCGGGCTGACCCGACCGTGACAAGAAGCGGAAAATCTACCATACGAGCCTCGTTCGAGGCAAGCGCGATCTGACAGGCTGCTGAGAAACAGCAGCCTGCGCGGTGCAGGGATGCACCGCCAAATCGCGAAGATTTGGTGTCAAGCGATTTGAAAGACTTGCGCGAATTGACTTCGCGCAAGTCGTGGCTGAAAAAGCCGTGGATGGACTTTTTCAGCATCCTGTAAAGAGGCGAAAAAGCTACGGGCGGGGCTGGGGGGATGTCCCGGGCGGCCTCGCTCCCGGCGGGGGGGCGAAAAGCTCGCGGGGATTGAGGACTTCGAGGTTGGCGTTGTGAAGGCTTTGGAGATGAAATTCCCCCTTCATGAACCGCTTGAGCGTCCCGTCGGAGACAAGGGCGACGATCACGGCGGTATCGAATACGGTGAGGACCGCGCCGATCACGAGCCCTTTGTAGACGAGCCTAAGAAACTGCCGCATCCGGCTCCGCGATATCATCCACCGGTCCCAGCGAAAAGGAACGCCGGTCCTGAGCCTCTCCCGGAGCCGCCAAAGCTCCGTCACTCTCAGGAACCTGCTCCACCGCCAGGCTATCTCGCAGTATCTCAAGAACCGCTCCTTTTGCGCGGGCGTATCGCAATATGCCCTTGCCTCACTATCGTCAGAATCATCGCCCAACTTTAGAACAAATCTCGGAGAAATAGGTTTTCTTGGGAGGAGTCGAAGACATCGGACCAGCGGTGGGGAAAGAAGGAGAAGGAATTGAAAATTGGAAATTGTAAATTTCAAATTGTAAATTGCCGAAGACACTCGTCCATTCCTCGCCGGCTTTCGTTGTCCGGTTCTTCGTCGCCTGCCTTCCAATTTCAAATTTCCAATTTTCAATTTCCAATTTTCAATCCGTCTTTCTTGAATTCGTCGAACGGTGGGGATCACTTGCGGACGGCGTCTCGTTCTGTCCGGGCGGCCCGGACGGGGAGAACGATCGTGAACGTGGAGCCTTCCGCCGGCGCGTTCTCGACGCGGATATCCCCTCCGTGGGCCTTGACGATCCCGTAGGAAATGGAAAGCCCCAGACCCGTTCCCTCCCCCACGCCCTTGGTGGTGAAGAACGGATCGAAGATCCGCGGCATGATTTCCTCCCGGATCCCCGGCCCGTTGTCCCGGACGGAAACCTCCACCCATCCCCCGTCCCACCGCGTCTGGATCTCCAGCCGCCGGTCGCCCGGCCGGCCGGCAAGGGCGTACGCCGCGTTCGTCATGAGGTTCAGGAGGACCTGGACGAGGTGGTTCTCGTCGCCCAGGACGAAACCCGGCTCCGGCGACAGCCCCACCAGCAAATTGATACCGCTCGTCCGCAGATCGTACTCGCGAAGCTCGACGGCCCGGCGGACAACGTGGTTGATCGAGATCGGATCGAGGGCCAGGTCCCTTCGGCGGGAGAATGCCAGGAGGTTCTGGACGATCTTGACGCACCGGGCGGCCTCCTGCTTGATGAAACCGGCCATCCGGGCCGTTTTCTGCGGATCGGGATCCCCCGTCAGAAGATCGGCGTACCCCACGACGCCCGTGAGAGGATTGTTGATCTCGTGGGCCACGCCGGCCACAAGCTCGCCGATCGCCGCGAGCTTCTCGGACTGGATGATCCGCGATTGGAGCATCTCGCGCTCGATGGCGAGGGCCGCCTGCCGGGTCAGGATCCCGAGACGCCGCGCGTCGTCCTCGCCCATTTCCTTCTCCCGGCCCGGGACCCCGAAGGCGATCAGCGCGCCGGTCGCTTTCCCCTGGACCCAGATCGGCGCGCCGAGGATGACGCCCCCGTCCGCGCCCCGACCCGTCGGGGCCGACGGGGGATCTCCCCGATCCTCCGGAAACACGCGCTCGCGCCCGGCCCGCAGGACGCGCTCGGCGAGACGCCGGACCCTCTCCGCCTCGCCCTCCTCCATCGCCCCGTCCTCCCCGCCCTCCCGCGGCCCCCAGGTGACGGAGGCGGTTCCCGGAAGCCCTTCGGCTGAGTACACGGCCGCCCGCCGCGCCCCCAACATCTCCCCCCCGTGCCCGGCGATTCGCGCGAGGACCTTTCCCGCCGGCTCTCCTTCCGCCACGGCCCGGAGGATGTCGTTGTAAGCTTCCACCTCCCTCAGCCGGTCCTCCAGGACCTGACGCTGGGACACAAGCTCGTCGTTGCTCACCGTCAGCTCCTCGTTTTGCGCTTCGAGCATCCTGTCCCTGTCGCGCAATTCTTCGAGAAGACGGCCGATGGCCTGCGTCAGAAAGCCGATCTCGTCGGTGGAACGGGCGATCAGGGGAATGCCGGGAAGCCCGCCGCCCCCCGGTGCAAATACGCTGGAAAGCGGGGACAGCGACCCTCGGAAGGAGCGCACGAACAGAAAGCTCCCGAGGATGGCCAGGATTTCCACCACGGCCCAAAGGCCCAGCACCTCCGCCGTAAAGTAGCCGGTTCGGGTCCAGTAGTACTGAACGAGGACCGTGTCGATCAGGAGAGGCACCAAGGCGCCGATGAGGAAAATCCGGCGCGTCAGCGGAAAGTAGACGCGTTCGAGGCCAAGGGCCCCGACCGCTTCTCCGAAACGATCGAGCATGAGGAAAAAGATCGGGAGGCCCACGATGATCGAGACGATAACGGCCACGAGTTGAAGGCGGATCCAGATCCCCCAGGTCGGCTGCATCCCTCCCTCGACGATCGCGACGAGCATGACCACGTTCGGCGCAAGAGCGAGGAAAGCGAGGAAGAAGCCCCAGAACTTTCCAGGGAAACGCTGGATCCTTTCGTCGACATCCGAGAGAACTGCGGGATCGATCGCGCCCGACGCCTCCAGCGCGGACGCAACGGGCCGGAGATATCGCCGGAAGTAGAAGAACATCCCCACGATCAAGGCAGCCGCATAGGCGGAGTGGAGCGGAGACAGAACGACGGCCCGGATCTCGCCGCTCGTCAAGAGGTTCGAGAGCTTGATGTACGAAAGCCCGAAAACGGGCGGAAGGAGATAGCACCATAGAATGAGGAACAGGACGCGCCTGAGCCAGTCCTTCCCGACTCCCGGTCCCCGGACTCCTGCCGGCAATGTCATCGCCTCCCGAGCCCTCCGTCAACTCTTTCGATTTCCAATTTCCAATTTTCAATTTCCAATTTTCAATGTCCCCCGTCGCCCCCAGCGACCCGTCTCAATGCGCCTCGGCCCAGTTGCGCCCGACCCCCACGTCGACCCGGACGGGGACGGAGAGCGGTAGAGCGCCCTCCATGACGCGGACGGCCAAATCCCGGGCTGGGTCGATCTCCTTCTCCGGGACCTCGAAGAGAAGCTCGTCGTGGATCTGCAGGATCATCCGGGCCGAAAGACCTTCCTCCCGCAGGGCGGGACTTAGTTCCACCATCGCTTTCTTGATCATGTCGGCCGCGCTTCCCTGGATCGGCGTGTTGATCGCCGTCCGTTCCGCCGCCTGCCGGACGCCGTTGTTGGACGACGCAATGTCCGGCAGCGTCCGGCGCCGCCCCAGCATCGTCGTCACGTATCCGCGCTCGCGAGCCCCCGCGATCGTCCGGTCGATGTACGCCCGGACGCCCGGATAGCGGGCGAAATAGCGGTCGATGAACGCCTTCGCTTCGAGAGGCGTGACGCCGAGATCGCTCGAAAGGCCGTACGGCGTCATGCCGTAGATGATCCCGAAGTTGATCACCTTCGCCCGGCGCCGCATCTCCGCGCTCACCTGGTCCGGGGAGACGCCGAAAACCTCCGCCGCCGTCCGCGCGTGAACGTCCTCCCCCGCCTCGAACGCGGCCCCGAGGACGGGGTCGCCGGACAGATGGGCCAGGATCCGAAGCTCGATCTGCGAGTAGTCGGCCGAGAGAAGGACGCGTCCCGCCGGGGCGACGAACGCCTCCCGGATCCTCCGTCCGAGATCGGTCCGGATCGGGATGTTCTGGAGGTTCGGCTCGGAGGAGGAGAGGCGCCCCGTGGCCGTCACCGCCTGATTGAGGGACGTGTGGAGCCTTCCCGTCTCCGGATGGACGAGCGCCGGCAGGGCGTCGACGTACGTCGACTTGAGCTTGGCGAGCTGGCGGTAGGCCAGCACCTCGGCCGGAAGGTCGTGGCGGACCGCGAGCTGGGCCAGGACTTCCACGTCGGTGGACGGCCCCGTCTTCGTCCGCTTGACGACGGGCAGGCCCAGCCGGGTGAAGAGAATCTCGGCAAGCTGTTTGGGGGAGTTCACGTTGAACGTCCCGCCGGCCAGGGCGTGGATGCGCTGGACGGCCCCCGCCATCTCCCGTTCCAGCTCCTTGCTCATCTCCCGGAGATGGTCGACGTCGAGGAGGATCCCGTTCTCCTCGATCTTGGCGAGGACGGAGACGAGCGGGAGCTCTACGTCATAGTAGAGGGGCTCCATCCCCATCTCCGCGATCTTCGGCCGGAGGACGACCGTCAGCCGGAGGGCCGCGTCCGCGTCCTCCCCGGCGTACGCCGTGGCCGTCTCGACGGAGACCCGGTCGAAGGAGACCGCCTTCGCCCCCTTCCCCGCCACGTCGGCGAACGTGATCGTCTCGTGGTCGAGATACTCGCGGGCCAGCGCGTCGAGGGAATGGTTGTGCCGTTCGGGGTCGATCAGGTACGAGGCGACCATCGTGTCGAACGTGACGCCCCGGACGGAGAGACCGGCCCGGGAGAAGACGAGCAGGTCGTACTTGAGGTTCTGGCCGACTTTGCCGACCGACGGATCGGCCAGAAGAGGCGCCAGCGCCCGCAGGGTCTCGCGCCGGTCGAGATTGCGCGACCCCGGCGCCGTGTGGCCGACGGGCAGATAGAACGCTTCGCCCTCTTTTCCGCAGACGGCGATCCCCACGATCTCCGCCCGCATCGGGTCTTTCGACGTCGTCTCGAGATCGACCGCGAACTCGCCGCGGCTTCGGAGCGCCTCCGCCAGCCGAGGGACGTCATCCGGATCGGCGACGGCCCGGTACGCCTCGCGCGAGAAACCAGGTCCGCCGCCTTCCGGAGCGCCGTCCTCGCCGAGCACCTCCCGGAGCAGGGACTTGAACTCGAATTCCCGGAACAGCGCCCCGAGCGCGGTCCGGTCCGGCTCCCCCCGCGCGAGCGATCCCAGGTCGATCTCCACGGGCGCGTTCGTCTCGATCGTCGCGAGGCCGCGAGAGAGCCGGGCGCTCTCGGCCCCCGCCCGCAGGATTTCCCTCAGCCTCGGCCGGGAAACTTCCTCGATCCTCGAAAGCACGCCTTCGATCGTCCCGAAAGCCTCGATCAGTTCCCGCGCCGTCTTCTCGCCGACGCCGCTGACGCCGGGGATGTTGTCGGACGCGTCCCCCATGAGACCCAGGATCTCCACGACGCCGCCCGGCGGAACACCGAACCTCTCTCTGACGCCCTCGGAGTCGTAGCGGACCTCCTTCATCGTGTCGTAGACCGAAACGTGCTCGCCCACGAGCTGAAGCAGGTCCTTGTCCCCGGTCACGATCGTTACGTCGTATCCTTCCCCGACCGCCCGGTGCGCCAGCGTGCCGATGACGTCGTCCGCCTCGTATCCTTCGACCGTCAGCGCCGGAATCCGGAAAGCCTCGACGACCTTCTGGATATAAGGCACCTGGACGACGAGAGAGTCGGGCATCGGCTGGCGCTGCGCCTTGTACGCGGCGAAGACTTCCTCCCGGTGCGTCGGCCCCTTGGGGTCGAAGACGACGGCGAGCCCGTCCGGCTTCTCCTCCCTCACGACTTTCAGGAGCATCTGGATGAACCCGTAGATCGAATTGGTCGGAAATCCCTTGGACGTGGAAAGGCGCCGGATGGCGTAGAAAGCGCGGTAGATGTAGGAGTGGCCGTCGACGATATAGAGGCGGGGCCGGGGTGGCATTGCATCTCCAGGCAGAGAGGGACAACCACACAATAGGGGGAACCGTCAAAGGTGTCAAGGATGCGGGAAAAAATCGCCCCTCGGTCGGCCGATTCCCGCTAATCCACGCGCCGGGACCGGCCGAGGCTGGAATCTCGGGAAAAACTCTTTGACATCCTCGCCGGGATTGGATAGATTTTTATTGCGAGTCCAACTCCGAAAAGCCGAATCCCCAGCCGCGGGCAAGGATGGAACCGGGTTGGGGGGGCGGAAAGCCTCGATGGCACCGGAGCCGACGGAGAATCGGAACATTCCCTCCCCGGTCCCCATGCTTGGCTGCCGACAAGAGGACTCGCACTTTTTTCCCCAAGGAAAAAAGGGGCAGCCTTGACATGAGCACGGAAGCGACTCTCCCCTCGCATGACCGCCTGCTCGGACCTGAGGAAACCAACCATGGATGAAATCGTCGAACGACGTCAGTCGGGTGGAAAGTGGTACGTCGAAGGGAAAACGGTCGAGATCTCCTTCCTCGACGAGCGGTTCCAGTTCAACTGGGAGGTCGCGATCGAGCTTTCGACGGGTCTTCTCGTCGGGGACTCGATCGGCCTGGAAGAGAACGGAGAGGCGGTGGCCGAGGCCATCAAGATCGGCCTCTACCAGAACCGTCCCCCGGCGGTCATCCTCCTGGGGAACCGATCGAACCAGCTCATGGAGGATGCCAAGCGCTGGCTGGCCGAGCGGGGGATTCATGTCCCCCTTCAGTTCGCCTCGAATACTCAGGAGATCCGCAAGTACGAGATTCAGACCGCCCTCGAGCAGTTCGAGAAGAGGATCACTAACCAGGAAATCAAAGGCCGGACCAAGCGGCAGGTCGCCCTGGAAATTCTCAAGGCCCTGCTGTCGACGTACGTTCAAACGGCCAACCGCATCCCCAAGCAGATCGAGAAGCGAAAAGCGGCCGCGCAGGCAAGGGCCCCACAGCCCATGCCGCCGCCCTCTGTCTCGAATCCCGCGGCCGCCGCCGCGTCCGAGACCGAGGCGAAGCGAACCAAGCGCGTGCTCGTCGCGGAGGACTCGCTCACCGGCCTCAAGCTGATCGAGAGAGCCCTCACCGACGCGGGGTACGAAACGGTCACCGCCATGGACGGAGAGGAGGCGGACCGAAAGATCCGCTCCGAACCGCTCGACGCCGCCGTCATCGACATCGTCATGCCGAAGAAGAACGGCTATCAGGTGTGCCGCGAGCTCCGGAAAGATCCGAACTACCAGTACCTTCCGATCATCTTCATCTCGTCGAAGAACGAAGCGTCGGACCGGATCTGGGGCCTTCGCCAGGGGGCCAACGAGTACCTGGTCAAGCCGTTCCAGATGACCGACCTGGTCAACACCCTGCGGAAATACATCCCGGCTTAGTCCCGGCCTCGCCCCTTCCCCTTTCCCTTGCCCGGGTGGTCGTCCCAGTGACTCTCTTTGTGCATTTCCCCTCTCCCCTCGTGGTAGTGCTCGTAGATTCCGGGAAAAAGTATCCCCCTCTCCCGCATCCGGATCACGTCGATCGCCGGAACGCCGTAAAACCCGGAGACGATCCTCAGGTTCACGAGGTCGATCACTTCAACGTCCGTATGGACGATCTTCACGGGCTTGCCGTGTTTGTGGTGCTTCCAGTAGCCGTGGGCCTTGCCGTAAGGCGGGCCCACGCGCGCGTCAACCGGCATGGGAACGAGAAAGACCGTGGGCGGCAGCCCGACCCGCGCCGCGATGTCGGCAAAGGGAAGACCTTTGTGCCTGAGATCGACCAGATGGTCGAGCGGCCGGTTCGCCTCGCGCGCGAGAAACATGAGGACGCTCATGTCGGGCGGGGGGAGGGCTCTCGCCGCCTTCTCCACCATCTTCTCGTTGAACCTGAAGAAATCCTTCGCCGCCTTGTAGGCGAGCTCCGAGCCGGGAAGGGGCGGCGGGGGCGGCAGCGGAAATTTGTCCGCCGACGCGGGTTTAGCGCCGATGAGCGCGGCGGCAAAGACTCCGACCGCGAGAAGGACGGCGATTCCTTTCGAACGGATGCGTCGAGTTGCGTGTCGCATGGTTCCTCCTGTGCGGCCGATGGTTGAATTGCCCGCTTCTTCAGTCGATCTTCGCAATCTGCTCCAACAGCACTTCGGGCGAGGGTCGGTCGGACGGGCTCTTCCCGATGTATTCCCACCGAACGATTCGCTTGCTGTCCAGAAGGAAGACGGCCGGTTTCGCCACCTGATCCTTGTTCAGCACGCCGTACTTCCGGATGACGATCCTCTTGGGATCGGAGAGAAGCGGAAAGGACAGGTGAAGCCGGTCGCGAAGGTCTTTCGAGACATGGACCGGATCGGCGCTCAGGCCGATCACGCTGGCGCCGGCTCCGCGGAACTCCAGGACCTTTTCGCTCAGGCCCGCCAACTGCGAGCGGCAGGCCCCTCAGAACTCCCCCCGGTAGAAGACGAGGACGAGCTTTTGGCCGTGCCGGAGCCCGGAGAGGGTCGCCGACCGGCCGTCGTGGTCCGTCGCCTTGAAGTCGGGGGCCTTCGATCCGACGGCGAGAGGGGCCGCTCCCGCTTCGACGGAGAAGAGCGAAAACAGGACAAGTCCAAGAACGGCAATATTAAAACGCCTCATCGCAACCTCCCTCTGTCCCTCTGTCCCTCTGTCCCTCTGTCCCTCTGTCCCTCTGTCCCTCTGTGCCTCTGTGCCTCAGTCCCGCTGTTCGCCTATACCAGCCGATCTCGCCCCAGCCACCGTACCCCCGCCCAGGAGTCGATCCCCGTCGTACAGGACGGCGGCCTGCCCAGCCGCGACGCCGTACTGGGGCTCGGCGAAACGGACCCTGCCGCCGCCGTCCCGCCCCGGCGAAAATTCCCCCGGAACCGCCGCCATCATCGACCGGTACTGGACCTTCACCGAACCCGACGCTCCTCCCGCAACCGAGACCCAGTTCACGCCGGCGATCTCTATCCCGGAGACGGCCAGATCGGACCGGTCCCCCAAAGCGACTTCGTTCCTCGCCGGATCCAGCCCGACGACGTACCGCCGTTCCCCCGCGGCCACGCCCAGCCCGCGGCGCTGGCCGATCGTATAGCGGGCGATCCCCGCGTGCGTCCCAACGGTTCGTCCGGCCGCGTCCGTGATCGGCCCCGGCCGCACGGCCCCCGGACGAAAACGCGACAGGAACGCCCCGTGGTCGCCGTCCGGAACGAAGCAGATCTCCACGCTGTCTGGCTTGTCGGCTACGGGCAAGGCGTTGTCCCGGGCGATCCGCCGGACGTCTTCCTTGGAAAGATCGCCAAGAGGCAGAAGGAGGCGCCCCAGGATCTCCTGAGAGAGGGCGTAGAGGACGTAGCTCTGGTCCTTGCGGCGATCCCCTGCCCGTCGGATCTCCACGCGGCCGCCCGGCTCCCCGCTCAGGCGGGCATAGTGGCCCGTCGCGATCCATCGCGCCCCGAGCCGTTCCGCTTCGTCCATG
>JACPZO010000108.1 GCA_016195465.1 Nitrospirota bacterium | reverse complement strand
GAGGGAAAGCTCGCGAAGATCCAGGGCGTGCAGGACGTCTTCACGACGATCGGTCTGGGAGAAGGGGGGATCGGCGGGCAGGTCAACGCGGCGAGCGTCTACGTGGGCCTGGCCCCGATCAAGGAGCGGAAGGCGTCCCAGTTCGTTCTGATGAAGGAGGCGCGGAGGGTCCTTGCCGGGTATCCCGAGTTTCGGGCGAGCGTCTCGCAGGTGTCGCGGATTTCCGGCGGAGGGCGCAGCCAGAGGGACCTCACGCTCGTCCTCCAGGGACCGGACCTGGGCGAGCTGGACCGGATTTCGAACGCCCTCGTCGAGGAGGGGCGGAAGATCCCCGGGTTCGTGGACGTGGACACGACGCTCGAGATGCAGAAGCCGGAGGTCCGGGTCTGGATCGACCGCCAGAAGGCGGCGGACCTGGGCGTGTCGGTCGAGGCGATCGCCCGTTCGCTCCGGACGATGGTGGGCGGGGAAGAGGTCACGAAGTACAAGGAGGGGGACGAGCAGTATCCGGTTCGGCTGAGGCTTCTTGAGGAGCACCGGAAGGACAAGGAAGCGATCGCGCGTCTGTCCGTGCCCTCGGCCCGCGGAACGCCCGTGCCGCTCGAGAACCTCGTACGGCTCACGGAGGAGCGCTCCCCGGCGCAGATCGACCGGTACAACCGCGCCCGGCAGGTGATGGTCGTGGCGAACTTCCAGGGGATCCATCTCAAGGAAGGACAAGACCGGTTCGCCGAGAAGATCCGGGGAATGAGCCTGCCGCCCGGCTACAACCACGTTTTCATCGGCCGGAGCAAAATCTACGAGCAGGCGATCTGGGGGTTCTTCTGGGCGACGCTGACCTCGATGATCTTCATCTATATGGTCCTCGCGGCCCAGTTCAACTCGTACCTCCACCCGGTCACGATCATGGCCTGCCTCCCGATCAGCCTGCCGTTCGGTCTCCTCTCGCTCATCGCGGCCGGGATGACGCTCAACGTCTACAGCATGATCGGGATGCTCCTCCTCTTCGGGATCATCAAGAAGAACTCCATCCTCCAGGTGGACTACACGAACACGCTCCGGGCGCGGGGCGTTCCGCTGGACGCCGCCATCGTCGAGGCGAACCACACGCGGCTCCGGCCGATCCTCATGACGACGTTCGCCGTCGTGGCGGGGATGCTCCCGATCGCCCTGGGGCGGGGAGACGGCGCGGCCTCCCGGGCGTCCACCGCGATGGTGATCGTGGGCGGCCAGATGCTCGCCCTCGTCCTCACCCTCCTCATCACGCCCGTCGTCTACTCGCTCCTCGACGACCTGAGGGGCGCGCGTGCAAGCGGGCTTCAACGCAACAGGTAGTCGTGGTATCATTAGTTAACCGGGAGGAGCGCTATGGATACTATCGATTGGCGTGACTACATCGTATCGGATCCGGCCGTCCTTGGAGGGAAACCGACCCTCAGGGGGACTCGACTGTCCGTGGAGTTTGTGCTCGATCTTCTCGCGGCCGGATGGAACCAGGGATCGCTTCAGGAAAACTATCCGAACCTGACCGGGGAACGAATCCGGGCCGTGCTGGCATACGCGGCCGAGACTTTCAGGGAAGAAAGATTCTACATTCTTCCGCCCACCGGGGCGGCGGCGTGAATGAGCGCTGAACAAGGATGTGGATAGATGGCAACTGCGGCACTTGATGAAAAGAAACTAAAGAAACTGGTTAAATCGGCTCTGGCCGAAGCTCTCGAAGAACAGCGTACGCTTGTGCAGGACATCGTGGAAGATGCGATAGAGGACATTGCCCTCTCTCGCGCCATCGAGCAGGGGCTTGACACCAAACCTGTCACGCGTGATGCCGTCTATAGGTATTTTCCTTGAACTGGTATGTATCGTTGATGGTAAGGTAAGGAAAAGGAGCAAGGGCTGTTCGGCGAAACGCTCGTGAGCCAAGGGGCGAGGGGTTTTTCGACCACCAAGGATTCGCGGGCCTTTTCGTGCGAGCAGGCATTTTGTTCGTTCGGGATTACGTGTGGAGCAAGAGGACAAGGCGATGAGTGCCCAACCCCCTTTCCGGGCGTTCCGTCTGGTTTCCGTCGGGCTCTTTCTGTTCGCCTGTCTTGGCCCGTCTCCGGCCGGGGGCGGAGAGGCGGACCGGTACACGCTGGCCGTCGTGCCGAGGACGACGCCGATCGCCGTTCATCGCGACTGGGCGCCGCTGGCGGAGCGCCTCTCCCGGGAGACGCGGCTGTCGATCCGCCTCAAGGTCTACCAGTCTTACGAAGAGTTCGACGCCGACCTCCTCAAGGGCGTTCCCGACCTCGTCTTCATGAGTCCGTACCATGCCGTCAGGGCCCGCCGCGCCCAGGGTTACATCCCGCTCGTCCGCGACGGCGCGAAGCCCCTCACGGGAGTCCTGGTCGTCCACCGGGACAGCCCCGTCCGGACCCTCCGCGATCTGGACGGCGGAGAGATCGCGTTCCCGTCGCCGAACGCTTTCGGCTCTTCTCTTTACATGCGGTCACTCCTTACGGAAAAGGAAAAGATCCGGTTCACGCCGCGCTACGTCGGGTCGCATACGAACGTCTACCGGCACGTGATCCTTGGCAAGGCCGCGGCGGGCGGCGGGGTCGTGGGGACGCTCGGCAAGCAGCCTCCCGAAGTGAGGAATCAGCTTCGGATCGTATACGAGACGCCGTCGGTGGCCCCCCACCCGCTCGGCGCGCACCCTCGCGTCCCGAAGGAGGTCCGCCATGCCGTCACGGAAGCCATGCTCCGGCTCGGCGCGGACGAGGCCGCGCGGGGCCTCCTCGACGCGGTCTCTCTCTCCCGGCCGGTCCCGGCCGACTACGCCCGGGACTACCAGCGCCTCGAACAGCTCAACCTGGAAAAATACGTGAGCCATGAGCCGTTCTAGTCCAGCGGTTCCAACGCTTCTTTATGCAGTAATGCCGTCATTCCCGCGGAAGCGGGAATCCAGACCGAAACAACTGGATTCCGGGTCAAGCCCGGAATGACAGTCTAGTATCCGAACCCATTGATTACGGAACATCCTCCGCAGATGTGTAGGTTGGGTTAGGCGCGGTTTTTTGCGCCGTAACCCAACAAAACCATTTTGGCGAATATTCGGTTGTTGGGTTACGCGATAAAGCCGCTAACCCAACCTACATGACTTTTCCCTTCTCCCTCCGGGAGAAGGTCAGGATGAGGGGGATAATAAAAGCAAATGTGTATGAAAGTAAGATCGCCCTCACCCCCGCCCTCTCCCGAAGGGAGAGGGGGTTTTTCAGCAACCCGCTAGAGGGAAGGGACTCATGGAACACTACAGCAGGAAGCGCGAATCCGCCGCGGGCGGGGCGGATGTGTCCCCGATGCTCCTCCGATGGACGCGGCGGCTCTCCACGCGGCTGGCGTTCCTTACCGCGCTCGTGCTGGCCGCCGTCATCGCGGTCTTGACCCTGCTCGCGGCCGAAGAGATCTCTTCCGACGCCGCCGGGGAGAGGGAGCTTCAGGCCAAGGCGCTGGCCCAGAACATCGCGGCCGTGAGCGCGGACGACCTCCTGGCCGAACGATACGCTTCCGTGGAGGAGGTGCTCGTCCGGTCCGCCTCGTTTCCCGGCGTGACCGGGATTTGGGTGAGCGACCGCCGGGGGAGGGTGGTGGCGCACGTGGTTCGCCGGGGAGAGGAGCCGCCCGAGGTCCGCCTCGAGCCGGCGGATCTGGCGCTTCCGGCCGAGCCGCGGCCCGTGACCGAGATCGAGAGCGGCCGGCTGTACGCCTGGCATCCGATCGCCGCCGGCACAGTTCTCGGCTGGGTGAGAGTGGAGTACTCTTTGGAGAAGATCGCGTCGACCCGGAGGCACATCTGGGCGGAGAGCCTCGCGGCGGGGGTGTTGGCGATCCTGGCGAGCACGGTTCTCCTCCTTGTCTTCACGAGGCGCCCGATGCGGGCCATCCGAAGGGCGGCCGACTTCGCCGAGACGCTGGACGCCCGGCACGGGGACCAGATTCCCGTGGAGCGCGGTTCGGCGGAGATCGAGATGCTGACGCGGGCCCTCAACCTCGCCTCCGCGCGTCTCGCCGCCCAGGAGGCGGCGGAGGCGGCGCGGGCGCGGCTCGCGGCCATCCTCGAGACCACGAGCGACCTCGTCGGCACGGCCGACCTCGATGGGCGCGCGCTCTACATCAACGCGGCCGGGAGGAAGATGCTGGGAATCGGCGAGGGCGAGGACGTCTCGGTCGTTCACGTCCAGGACCTCCATGCCGAATGGGCACGGCCGCTCGTGCTCGAGGAAGGACTTCCGACGGCGATCCGCGACGGCGTCTGGAGCGGCGAGACGGCCCTCCTCTCCCGCGACGGGCGGGAGATCCCCGTCTCGCAGATCATCATCGGCCACAAGGCGCACGACGGGTCCATCGAGTTCCTTTCCACGATCGCGCGCGACGTCACCGAGCGCAAGACCCTGGAGACGCAGTTCCGCCACGCCCAGAAGATGGAGGCGGTCGGACGCCTCGCGGGGGGCGTGGCGCACGACTTCAACAACATGCTCACGGTCATCAACGGCTACGCGGAGATGCTGCTCCGGAGGATGAAGCCGGACGATCCCTCAAGGCCCGAGATTGCGGCGATCCGGGAGGCGGGGGAGCGGGCCGCTTCCCTCACGCAGCAGCTCCTCGCCTTCAGCCGGCGGCAGGTCGTTGCCCCCCAGGTGTTGAGCCTGAACGAGATCGTCTCCCGGACGGACAAAATGCTCAAGCGCCTGATCGGCGAGGACGTCGACCTCGTGACGATCCTCGCTCCGGCCCTGGGGCCGGTCCGCGTCGACCCGGGACAGATGGAGCAGGTGATCATGAACCTGGCCGTCAACGCGCGCGACGCCATGCCGAAGGGGGGAAAGCTCACGATCGAGACGGCCGACGTCGAGATCGCAGAGTCGTACGCCCGCGAGCACGTCGTCGCCGTTCCGCCGGGCCCTTACGTTCTGCTCGCCGTCTCCGACACGGGGTGCGGGATGGACGCGGAGACCCTCCCGCACGTCTTCGAGCCGTTCTTCACGACCAAGGGGCAGGGGAAGGGGACGGGGCTCGGGCTCTCCACCGTCTACGGGATCGTCAAGCAGAACGCGGGGTACGTCTGGGTCTACAGCGAGCCGGGGCGCGGGACGACGTTCAAGATCTATTTCCCGCGGGCGGCGGAGGCGGCCGACGCTCTCGTGGGGCGCGACGAGCCGGACCTGAAAACGGGCGGGGACGAGACGCTCCTTCTCGTCGAGGACGACCCCGCCGTCCGCGCTTTCGCGGCCAAGGCCCTGCGCCAGCACGGGTACACGGTCCTGGAGGCGGCGGATGGAGAGGACGCTCTTGCCGTCTGCGACGCGCACGAGGGCCCGATCCACCTCATGGTGACGGACGTCGTGATGCCCGGGATGAGCGGACGGGAGCTGGCCGAGCACCTGGCGCGCGTGTGCCCGAAAGTGAGGGTGCTCTACGTGTCCGGTTACACGGACAACGCGATCGTCCATCACCGGGTCCTGGACGCCGGCGTCGCTTTCCTTCAGAAGCCCTTCTCGGCCGGCGGTCTGCTGAGGAAGGTGCGGGAAACGCTCGGACCATAGCAGGCTGCTGAAAAATTCATTTTTCAGAATCCCGATAGAGACGGGTCGTCGTGCCCGCCCCGGCGGAGGACCAGAGAGTGTTCAGGATCAGCGCCTATACGGAAGTGGAAGGGCTCAGGGCGGACGTCCCGGTGGGGCAGCTGCCCGCGCTCATCGAGGACCCCGGCGCCCGTCTCTGGGTGGATCTCGATGCGCCGACCGTCGCCGAGCAGATGATCCTCACGGATGTGTTCGGGTTTCATCCGCTCGCCGTGGAAGACTGCATCGAAGAGACCCATCTCCCCAAGCTGGACGACTACGGAGAGTACCTCTTCCTGGTCGTCCACCATGGGGCGCGGTCGGTCGAGGAGCCGGGGACGTTCTCGACCGTCGAGCTCAACTGTTTTCTCGGCCGGCGATACCTGGTCACGTATCACGACGAGCCGTCGCGGACGATCTCCGACGTGAGGCGTCGGCTGGAAAAAGAGTCGCCCACGCTCGCGCGCGGGACGGATGCTCTCCTCCACGAGGTCCTGGACGGCGTCATCGACAACTATCTTCCGATCCTGGACGACCTCGACGAGCACGTGGGAGAGATCGAGCGGCAGGTCCTGGAGGCGCCGGATCACGGCGTCCTGGACCGCATCCTCATGCTCAAGAGGGACGTCATGCACCTGAAGCGCGTGGCGGCGCCGCAGAGGGAGGTCTTCCACCGCCTGAGCCGCGATCCGTTCGCCGTCATCGACCCGCGCGTCCAGATTTACTTCCGGGACGTCTACGACCACCTGGTCCGCATCACGGACCTCGCCGAGAGCTACCGAGAGCACCTGACGGCGACGCTGGAAGCGCACCTCTCGATGGTCTCGAACCGCCTGAACGAGGTGATGAAGGTGCTCACGGTAATCGCGACGATCATCCTCCCGCTCTCGCTCATCGCCGGGATCTACGGGATGAACTTCAAGAACATGCCGGAGCTCCAGTGGGCGTACGGCTACCCATTCGCCCTGGGAGTCATGGCCGCTCTCGCGGGGGCAATGCTTTACTGGTTCAAGCGGAAGGGGTGGTTCTGAGAGCGGTGGTTTCGACCGCTTGAAGGGGGGGAGAAACTGGTTGGGGGTGGAAGGTGTGGTTTTCCTGGTCCCGCCACGGATTGGCAAGAACAGCCTCAGTCGGGAGACGTGATTTTCCGTTGGGCTGCAGCCTTTTCGTACATCTCGAACTTCGTCTCCATTCTGACGATTCGCTCTGCGAGTGATTGGATCCACTTGCCCTGATCCTCCTGGTCCCGGGCGAGTTTGGAGATCTTTTCGTCCGCCGTCAGAAGGAGCCGT
>JACPZO010000093.1 GCA_016195465.1 Nitrospirota bacterium | reverse complement strand
GTTCACGTGCTTCCTGAAGAACACGAGGACCGCCTCGTGCGTGGAGGAGAGGATGTGGTCCTCCCCGATCTTCTTGTCGAAGCCGGACCAGGCCAGAACACGCCTGACGTCCGGACTCACGCCCGAGAGGTAGAGCTCCCGCCCATCGCTGCGCAATTGCTCCCACATCAGCTCCAGCGCGTGGACGCCCGTGGCGTCGATCATCGAGACGGCCTTCATCCGCAGGTTCAGGACTTTTGTGCCGTGGCACCGGGTCGCGTGCTCCAGCGCCTCCTCGAACCCCGACACCGAACCGAAAAAGAGACCTCCCTCCGTCTGTGCGATCATCATCTGCGGGCACATCTCCTCGCACGACTCGAGTTCCCGGAGCTTCATCCGCCCGTTCGGAATGAGGTTCATCACGCGCGGCGCGCTGACTTTCCGAAGGAAGAGAACGATGGAGATCAGAACGCCAAGGAGTACGGCGAACTCCAGATCCAGGAGGAGCGTCGCGACTCCGGTCGAGATGAGAACGCGCCGGTCGGTCCGCGTTGCCTTGTAGGCCAGCGCGAGCTGTTGCCGGTCCACCATGCTGTAGGCCACGATCATGAGCAGCCCGGCGAGGGCGGGAATGGGGATGTACGCGGCCATCGGCGCGAACGCGAGGAGGGCGAAAAGAACAAAGAGACCAGAGAACGCCCCGGCCAGCGGGGTCTCCCCCCCAGCCTTGAAGTTCACGGCCGAACGCGTGAACGATCCCGACCCCGGGTACCCCGAGAAGAAGGCCGCGCCGATGTTCGAAAGCCCCTGCCCGATGAACTCCTGGTTTCCGTCGATCTTCTGCTTGCTCGAGCTGGAGATGGCGCGCGCGATCGAGAGCGCCTCCACGGCGCCCAGGAGGGACACGGCCAAAGCCCCGGGCGCCATCTTCCGGATCGATTCGAGATCGAACGCGGGAAGGCTGATCGGCGGAAGCGTCCTCGGGATTTCTCCAACGACGCGGACGCCGAGGGAGGCGAGGTCGAAGATGTAGACGACGGCGCCCGAAATGCCCATCGCCATCAACGCGGCCGGAAGCTTCGGGAACTTCCGCTGGAACACGACGATGAGCAGGATTGTGAGCGCGCCGAGACCGAGCGATATGACGTTCGTCTCGCCCGCGTGGAAGATCGTCTGCCAGGTCGTCGTGACGAACGCGTGGCTCCGTGGAATCGAGATCCCGAGCAGGTTCTTGATCTGGTTGAACGCGATCAGGACGCCGGCCCCGGCCATGAAGCCCAGGATCACCGAGTGGGAGACGAAGTTGATGAGGCCCCCCATCCGGACGAGGCCGAAAAAGAGCTGGAGCCCCCCCACCAGCATGGCGAGGAGGAAGACGAGGGAGATCATCCGCGCAGGGTCGTCGGCGTGCGGCGCGAGGGTCGAGAGAACGACGAGGGAGATGGCGTTTGTCGGACCGGTGATCAGGTGCCGGGAAGACCCGAAGAGAGAGCCGAGGATCGCCGGGACGATCGAGGCGTAGAGGCCGTAGCGAGGATCGATCCCCGCGATGAGGGCGTAGGCCATCGACTGGGGGAGAGCGACGATCGCCACTGTAAGGCCCGCCACGAGATCGAGCTTCAGACCCCCGACTGTATACGAGCGCAGATACGGGAGAAAAGGAAGAACGCGGTCGAGGGGCGGAGCGATCTGGCCAGGCATCGTTTCTTTCCCGTCCTTTCTTGCCTGCGATTGGCAAACCCGAGAGTTTCGTATTGACGGTCTCAAAATAGTATAGACACGTTCTTACACAATCTCCCCTCCCCCTCTTTTCCAAAGAGGGGTAATTCCTCCCTTTGGAAAAGGGAGGTTGGGAGGGATTTGGCGAATGAACGTAGTCCCTATTCTTGGACAGTTAATAAACCCTCTCGAACTCGATCTGGAACTTGTACTTCCCAGCCCGCGAAACGAACCGCGTGCAGGAAATCGGCCGCCCTCCCGCGCCGAACAGCCTCCGGTAGGCGATGAGGGCCGGCGCCCCCGGCCGGGCCTTCAGGATCCGGGCCTCGGCGCTCGAAAGCTGGCCCACCTCGAAAGTCTCGACGGCCCGGTTGACGCGGCCCGCCGGACCGGCTTGGATCAGAGCGAAGAGCGACGCGTTGTCGAGCGGCGCGGTCGCGAGCTCGGGACAGACGTCCTCCGGAACGACCGAATCCTCGATCAGCACGGGCGCCCCCTCGGCCTCCCGAACACGACGGATGAAGAGGAGGGAATGGCCGGGTGCGCCCTCGAACGCCCGGGTCTCCAGGTCCGCGGCCCCGGCCGGCCGCCTCTCCACGAGCCGCACCGTGTGCTCGATTCCCTTTCCCGATATATCTTCCGCGAGACGCGTCCGCATCGTGAACCCCGGGCCGACCGCGCCGGTCTGAACGTACGTTCCCCGTCCCTGCTGGCGGGCCAGGAGCCCTTCGGCCGCGAGTCTCCCGATCGCCTGCCGGATCGTGATCTTGCTCACGCCGAAGAGGCGGCAGAGCGCGTCCTCGGGCGGGATCCGCGATCCCGGCGGCCACTCGCCGGACACGACGTTCCGGCGCACGGCGTCCATCACCTGGAGGTAGAGCTTGGCCGGGGTTTCCCGGTCGATGGCAATTGGGGGGTTCATACTCTATCTTTATATCGACATAACATTATAATGATATCACCAATGTAGATTACTCGGGCGGGCCGGTCAAGGGGATTTTTCTGGGCCAAGGAGACGGCCGCAAAGCGTGGGATCGGACCGGAATTGATGCGCTACAGCCGCGCCAGAACCTTCCGCATGAGGGACTTCGCCCGTTCCAGGGAGGGCGCGCCGTTTTCTCGGATCGAGAGGACGACGTGGTCCCTTCCCGCCGCCAGCTCGAGCATCCCGGCGTCCGGTTTCCAGAACGCTCTTCCGTCAAACCCGGAGACCTTCTGAAACATGGGATCGTCGCCGCCGCCGAAGGCCCTTTCGAGGTCGGCCGCCGAATCGTACCTCTGGACGGAAATCGTCAGACTCCTGGATGGGGTCGTTCTGGACGAGTACCGGCAGGTTGTGATGACCGTCGAAGATTCCCCGCCCACGCCCCCGTGGGACTGGGCGGACAATTCCCCCTTGCCTGCGCGGAGGTACGTTGTCGCCTCATCCTTCGTGACGAGCGAGCAGGCATCAAGCGCGGCCCTGGCTTCGTACCCGCCGGCCGCCGGCAGGGGAATCTCGCAGATGGCGCTCTCGTCGGACGCCGATCCCGGCTTGGCCCAAACCCCAAGGAGAATCACCAGCGCGCCGAAGACACCGAGGCAAATCCAGATTGAGCGTGCGGGGACAGGTTTCGCGGGAACGACAGATGACAGATTCATTTCGGCCCTCTTCAGCGCCTTGCTGGAACCTACGGCGCCGATCTGCGATATCGCTCCAGGAATGCCTGGATTTCCCGGACGAAGCGGTCCAGGTCGCCGAGACGTCCTGTGATGATCTCGTAGAGCTCTTCCGGCGCTACCTGATGATACATATGGACCATGCGGTTCCGGTACCCGGCCATCTTGAGGAGTTGGACGCCGCATTCCTCCCCAACCACCCCCCTCTCAGCCAGAAGGCGGGCCACCGCCTTGTACTCCACGTCCTTTTCGCCGTACTCCTTCGCAAGGACGTGACGTCCGATGTCGAAGACGGCTTCGAGGCTCCTGCGGAGAAAGCTCTCCGCCGCGGCGGGGTTCCTGCGGTCGATCAGGAAGTCCTCCCGCGAAAGCCGGCCCAGCTCCCGCATGTCCCCAGCCCCCTCCTGCACGAGGGAGAGCAGGCTCATGAGCTTTTCAAGGTTTAACTTCGAAGTAACCATCCCGGATCGCCTCCAGGACTTCCTCGTCGAATATCCGCTTCTTGAACTTGAGGTCGGCCGCCTGCTTGATCGTCCTCTCCTCGAACTCCTCCTGGAACGCGTCGCTCGCGGCGTAGGCGCACTCCCCCAGGATCGCTTCGTACCGAAAAAGCGCGCTCACTTCGTGGAGAAAGACGAGATCGACCGTGAAAGGCTCGAAAAGCCCCGTCAGTTCCGCGTACAGATCGCCGTAGACCGGAACGGCGCTTGCGGGCGGAGAGACGAAGACGACCCCGATATCCAGATCGGACCCGGACTCCGGGGCGGCTTCCCCGCCTCGCAGGTACCGGGATCCTGCCTCCGCCTGCGAACCGAAAAGGTAGACAAGGCCGGCGCCGTGCCGCCGGGCGATCTCGCCCAGAACTTCTTGCCGGTCTCTTGCTGGAATCATGTCCGAATCCTGGCACGAATCCTGAGCGATCTCCAAGGGTGGCCGCAACCGCTCGTGATGCCTCTCGATCTCCTCCCGCAGGCTCTTCGGAATACCGGTCCACGTGATGACGTCGACGCGAAACGGCAGGTCGCTCTCCTCCAGATCGGCGCGCAGCTCGGCAAGCGCCAGATCCGAGACAGGTTCGGAACCCATGATCACCAGGTCCAGGTCGGAATGGAGTCTGGCCCGGCCGGTCACGCGCGAGCCGAATATCCGAACCTCGCGCCCAGGCAGGCGGCGGCCGACTAACGATCGCACTGTATCGAGCTGGTCGTTTGCGAGATCAAGCATCGCTCCCTCCCCTTCGCTCCAGCCGCTCCAGCAGGATTCTGGCATGGCGGGCAAAATCGGCCAGCACCGCGTACACTTCCGCGGCCTTGGCGGAATCGTAGGTATGAGAGGTAAGGTTGCGCTTGTCCCGGAAGACGAACCAGACCGAAACCTCGTCCACCAACCCTTGCTCGGAGCCCACACGGACCAGCGTGCGAAAGCTC
This sequence comes from Nitrospirota bacterium, assembly GCA_016195465.1. Taxonomy (GTDB): domain Bacteria; phylum Nitrospirota; class RBG-16-64-22; order RBG-16-64-22; family RBG-16-64-22; genus RBG-16-64-22. The sequence continues at coordinate 2,232 of JACPZO010000093.1, read as the reverse complement.
ATCAGGTCCACTTCGGCCGGATTCGGCAGGTCCATCTCCAGCCGACGCTTCAGCATCTTCCAAGCCAGTTCGAATGTAAATTCGAATCTCTGAATGCAGGCGTCCCGCAGTTCCTCGTCTCCTGGCGCGCCGGCGGCGCGGGCCAGTCCACGATCGAGAGCGTTCAGAGCGCGATGAAAAGAGGTCAGGTCGAGCGCCATATTGATGTGATGTTACGGGCAATGCGCCGCCCCGTCAACTGTTTCGGGTTCCTCTGTTCCAGGTTCCTCTCCCGAGAACGGCGGGAGGGCCGTTGAAGACCCCCCCCCTTTCAAGGCGGGGATTCTCCGACCTCCGAGTCCTTCGGCGGGCACAGTGGCCCGCCCTACGAAATCCATCCGCTCACGCAACCGTAGGGCGGCACACCGTGCCCGCCCCTCCTTATTGTCATTCGCGCGCGGTTCAACATGACAGCAGGGCCGAAGTCTCTCCCTTTGCAAGGAGAGGAAGAGGGGATTGGGCATGAGCATTTGGCATGAGGCCGAGAAGAGCGAATCCCCCTCAATCCCCCTTTTCCAAAGGTCAAAGCGGTTTGTCCTGGGGCGTGGGGGGATCGCGACTGACTCGTTCGCCGACCGAAAGGTGAAGTCCAGGTTCTTACACGTTAACCGACAGCGTGACGGCGGCGACAGCCCTTGCGGTTCGGCTAACGGTTCCCGTCATCAGGGTCCGTAGAGGACTTCCACCTCCAAGTGAGTGCGCCCTGCCGGGCGCACCAAAAAGAACGGGCGGGGTCTCCCCCGCCCGCCGGTCTTGCACTCTATCGGAGCGGCTCTGACTAGGTTATACCGATCCCCACGAACGTGGTAAAGCTTCCCGTTGCGGTCTGTGTCAGCGTGCAACTGGCCGTCGCGTCATTCGCAATGGCACCCGCCGTTACCGTATATCCGGTTGGCATGCCGCCCTGCATGACGTCTGTCGCGTTACTGCAGTTGGTAACGGCGACGCCCTTCGCCGAATTGGCCTTCCGGGCGGCGTAGTTCGTCGCCATGGCCGAAGAGGCCCCGCCCGCCACGCCCTGGAGGGCCGCGGCGCTCGCCTCCGCCGAGATGTCCACGTACTTTGGGATGGCGACGGCCGCCAGGATGCCCAGGATGACGATCACCATGACCAGCTCGATCAGCGTGAAGCCTCTTTCGTTCTTGAGAACACTCATTTCGCTGCCTCCTTTTGAAAAGTACCCGTCTTCGCGGCCCCTGGACCGCCCCCTAACCCCCTCACCCTCGCCCTCTCCCCCTGACAAGGGGAGAGGGGACCTTTCCCGATCGTCCTTTCTCACCAAACCTCGTACCCCTTCGTCCGCGACCAGACCCGGCCGGTCTTGGGATCGTAACCGAGCCTGATTCCGAACGGGTCCAGAATGTATCCCTCCGCATCCAGACTGCGGGTCTCCAGATAGGCTTGTTCGAAGATCTTCTTTTCCTTCCCCGCCTCCTGCGTCGGCGCGAGGTACTTCTCCTTCAGCAGATCGCGGAGATCGGCCGGGTGCTTGCCGTTCCTTATCTGATACCACTGGAGCGACATCCGGATTCCGCCTAGCTCCGTCTTCAAGGCAACCTTTTGCGCCTCGACGGCCACCCGCTCGTATCTCGGAATCACCACCCAAATCAGGATGCCGATGAGGGAGAGGGTGACCAACGTATCCAGGATCGTGAAGCCCGCCTGGCCGAGACGCTCCCTGCTCCCTGCCACCTTCACCTCCTTCCGGACCCCCGCAGGTCATATCGTATTCAAGATGAACGCCAGCCGTCTCGCGGCAAAATATGTATTGAATCCCAATGAGTTGGATCGAAAGCCCTTGTCGGAGCGGATCGCTGCGGGAAGCCTGTTTCCCATAGTGCGAAACAGCATGGAGGCGGGCAAGACTGCTCGAAGACGCCCTCTTGACACGAGCCGAACGTAGATGATATTCATTATTTCAGATATTCTGAAAAACAGCGAAGGGGAAGAAGACGATGTTGCTACAGGTGCAAAAGCGCGGGCTGTTGACCCTGCCTAAGGCGGTCAGGGATCAACTGCGCTTGGAGGAAGGCGATGTCCTTGAGATGGAAACAAGAGGCGAGGAAATCATCCTCCGGCCAAGAGCCATGAGAAAACTCTCTTCTGTCCGGATCGAGGCCGGCAAGCTCTTGAAGGCCGCCGGATCTCTCGGCCTGGGCGGCGATGCGCTCAAGGATACAGAGGCGTATGAAT
>JACPZO010000079.1 GCA_016195465.1 Nitrospirota bacterium | reverse complement strand
TTAATAGCTTGGTGCCGCTCCTTGAGTCGTGGTTTGTGACTGCGGTTGGCTCTGCCCCTGTCCGGTTATTCCCGATACCGCGGCCTGTCCCGCGGCCGTGGTTGTGCTCGTGATCGCCGCCGACGTTCCCGCCGCGGCCGCTTGGCTTGTCGTGCTCGCCCCGGTCGAGGCCCCCGGGAAAAGCTTCTTCACCGCCTTATCGGCCAAGTTCGTCGCCACGGTGCCCAGGAAAGCTCCCGTGAACGCTCCCACCGACGTCTGGACGACGACCCCGAGGAACTTCTTGGCGTAGGCCCCGAAGGAGTGCTCCTCCTCCCACTGGGCCGCGGCCTGCGCCGAGACCTTGGCCTGCCGGTCCAATTCATCCTGCCACTTCGCCGATTGGGCCTGGAGCTGTTGTTCTCTCTCGCGCTTGCGTTGAAGGTTCTGGGCCGCCGCCGCCCTCTCCGCCAGGACGATCTGTCTTTCGGCCTCGATCTCTTTCTCCTCCCCCTGCGTCCTCGCCTGCCGCGACTGCTGGTAGTTCCTCTGCATGCTGTAGTCGGCGGGGACCTGCGAACTTCCCGGCGGAGCGTTCCTCGAAGTCTGCTTCTCGGCCTCGATCAGGGCGCTCATCCGGTCCCGCGGCTGTTCCGCCGGCGCTCGCGATCTGGATGCGTCGGCGGGCGATTCGGAGGCCTCTTTGCCCTTTCGGGTCATTGCCATCTCGAGGACGAGGAACGCAGTCTCCATATCCGCTTCGAACGTCTCCTGGGAGAAGGTCAGCCGAACCCCCGGAGCCACCTCGACCACGTGGGGACGTCCCTTGAGGATTTTCCCCTGGTCGAAGAGGTCCGCGGCCTCGGTGATCGCCTGCTCGATCCGGCCCGCCAAGCCCGGATCGGAGCCTCCGAAGGCTGCTTCCGCGGGCAAGAGGAAAAAGAGGAAAGAAACGCTCGCGGCGATCAGGGGGTTATTTCGGTTTCTCATCGTTCTTTCCCTTCGCTTTAGGCGAGGCCGGGGTCTCTTTCTCGGCCGAGAGGAGCTTGTGGAGGTGCTGATCGGCCCGCTCGCGGTATGCCGCATCCTCCGATGCCTGCTTGACCCTGAGCCAAGCCAAGCGCGCCTTTTGGTTTTGTCCCGTCTGCTCGTAAAGGATGGCGAGATTGTTGAGGGCGGAAACGTCCTTGGGGACTTTTCCCACGTAAGCTTCCATGTGGCCGACGGCGTCCTTGAGACGCCCCTTCTCCCCGAGGCAAAACGCGAGGCCGAAGTGGGCCTCGGCGAGGTCCGGGTTCTGGGCCAGCGCCTTCCGGAACGAGTCGAGCGCCGGATCGCACTGCTGGATGTTCTGATACGCCTTTCCCATCGCCAGATGAGTGAGGGGAGCCTTCGGCACGAGCGGGACCACCCTCTTGTAGAAGGAGAGAGCGCGGCCGAATTCCTTCGCCTGGAAGAACGTATCGCCGAACGCCTTGAGGGGGGCGGGGTCGTTCGGGAAGAAGGCGAGCGAGGACTCGGAGAACTTGACGGCCTCATCCGATTTCCTCGTCGCGAGGAGATGCTGTAAGTAGAGGATACGGGCGTCGAGGAAGGAGGGCGAGATCTCCATGCTCTTGCGGAGGTCGAGGACGGCCGCGTCCTGTTGTTCGAGGCTGAATCGGACGACGGCCCGTTTGAAGCGGGCGGCCGCGTTCTCCGGTTCCCTCGTGACGGCCGCGTCGAGGTGCTTCACGGCCGCGTCGAGCCATCCGCGGTCCTTCTTCCCGGAGAATTCGTGCTTGAGGAGATAGGCGTCCGCGACGCTAAGGCGGGCCTTGACGAAGCCGGGGTCACGCTCGATCATTCCCTCGAAGGCGGAAAGGGCCTTGTCGATGCCCGCGAACCCCTCCTGGTTCAGCGCCTGGACGGTTCGGGCGTAGGTCTCCTCGATGTTCTCCGCCCCGCTTCCGGAAGCTGGGAAGAAGAGGAGAATCGCGACGGGAATGAGGAAGGCGGCTCGAAGCCCCTTTAGTGCATTCATTTCGGATCCGTTTCCGTTCTCCCTACGGCCGTGCCGATTCCGCGACGTTGTGGGATTTGTAACAGCTCTTGGCGCAGGCCGAGGATGAGTCGAATTTGTGGCGCCAGCACCCGAATCCCTGGTTGACGCACTGGCCGTTCTCCGGCTTGGCGCACGAGGGCGAGGCGTTTCTCGGTTTCGTGTCGTACGAGACCGAGACGCTGGAACTTGCGCTGCTGTTGCACCGGCAGATGCAGTCCCACAACGACTGCGTCCCGGTTGCGGAGGGCGGAGGCGCTGCCGGGGAGGATGTCGCCGGCTTGCCGCCGGACGAAGCGGACGAGCCGCCCGTCTCCCACACAATGCACTCGTCACCCTTGTTTCTCGGGGTACCTTGAACCTTCCGGCCGTCAGCCGTAACGTACATAGTGCACCGTCCAGCGCCGGCCGTCGTTCCTGACGCCGCCGGCTTGCTTCCACCAGTAGATGCGGTTGCGACACCCCCGCTCCCGCCCGTGCCCTGCGATGTTGCTGTCGGCTTGCCTCCCGACGGAGCGGACGAGCCGCCCGCGGGCGCGGAGGTCCCTGCCGTCTGCGCGCCGCCGCCCGCCGCCGCGCCTGTCGCGGAGGATCCGCCCGCCGTTGTCTGGGAGGACGTCTGCTCCCTGGATGGGCTCCCGCCCGGCGTCGAACCGGGATCAGCCCCACCGGAAGGCGACTGGGTCTGGGTCAAGGTTTTCGGCTTGATCCCCATCCCGGACGATGCCTTGTCGCCCGCCGCGGCTCCCACCGCGCCGCCGAACTTGTCTATCCCCGCGGCGACGCCGGAGGTAAGGCCGCCCGCCGCGCCCTCGGCGATGACGTTTCCGATGGAGTTCTGCCGATCCGCCTGCTTCCCGCGCTCGGCTCCAGCGTGTTCCCTCTGCGCTCCCGCGATGGTCCGATTCGTCTCCTGCCCCTGAGACTCGATCTTCCCCTTCTCGCGCTGGTGCGTTCCCTGCGAAGCCGCTTCCCGCTCCCCCACGGCCGAGCCGGCGGCATTCTGAGCCTGCTGCGTTTCCTCATTGGACCTGGAGGTTCGGTCTCTGGAATACGAGTTGATAACGGTCCGTGTCTCCTGGTCGTCGGACGGTTGGCGTTGTCTTTCCTTGTCTTTTATGGTCGTTTGAATTTCAGAATCTCTCAGGTCGGAAACCTTGGTTCCCCGTCGATCCTTCAGGATCGTATCAGCGGTTTCCGGACCTTCGGGCTTGGATTTGTCCGCCTTGGCTCCCGACAGGCCCAGCTTCTCTTTCAACTGGTCGAGCGCCCCCCTGTCGC
>JACPZO010000078.1 GCA_016195465.1 Nitrospirota bacterium | reverse complement strand
CCGACCTCGATGTAGTCCAGGACCTTGTTCATCTGGTCCTGGCTCACGATGGGTCCCACGTCCGTCCCGGGATCGAGGCCGTCGCCCAGCCGCAGGGCCTTCGCCCGAGCGACGAACTGCTCCAGAAAGGCTTCGCGGACCCTCTCGTGGACGACGATTCGGGAGGCGGCCGTGCACCGCTGGCCCGACGTCCCGAACCCGCCCCAGACCGCGCCTTCCACGGCCAGGTCCATGTCCGCGTCGTCCATCACGATGACTCCGTTCTTTCCGCCCATCTCCGTCGAGACGGACCGGTGAAGGGCGCCGCAGGCTTGCTCGATTCCCTCGCCCGTATCGCACGATCCGGTAAAAGACACGGCGTCGATCCCTGGGTGAGAGACAAGGGCGTTTCCCGTCTCCGCTCCGGTCCCGTGGACCATGTTCAGGACGCCGGGCGGGAGGCCGGCCTCGACCATGACTTCCACGAGGCGCGTCGCGCAGACGGGCGTGAGCGACGACGGCTTGAAGACGACCGTGTTGCCGCAGACGAGCGCAGGGAAGATCTTCCAGGCGGGGATGGCGGCCGGGAAGTTCCAGGGCGTGATGAGGGCGCAGACGCCGACGGGGACGCGGACGCTCTTTGCGTCCTTGTCGGGAAGCTCCGAGGGGACCGTCTCGCCGGAGAGCCGCCGGCCCTCGCCCGCCATGTAGAAGGCCATGTCGATCGCTTCTTGGACGTCGCCGAGACCTTCCTTCAGGACCTTCCCCATCTCCCGCGTGACGAGTCCGGCGAGCTCCTCTTTTCTTCGCGCCAGGATCTCGCCCGCGCGGAAGAGGACCTCGCCGCGGCGGGGCGCGGGCGTGAGCCGCCAGCCGTCGAGCGCCCGCCGGGCCGATTCGACGGCGGCATCGACTTCGGCCGCCGAAGAGCGGGGAACGCGGGCCAGAACGTCCGACGCGCGGGCCGGATTGACGCTCTCGATCGTTTTCGAAGGGGGCGGTTCGGTCCATCGACCGTCGATCAGGTTCCGAAGCGTCTCGGGCATGGCTTGACCTCCGGTGTCGTTGAGAAACGTACCATAATAGCCGTAGGTCATTCAATGCTGGGCGGGGGGAGGACAATTGCAAATTGCAAATTGAAAATTGAAAATTGAAAATTGCAAATTGGAAGTCGGAAATTGGAAGTCGGAAATCTAGAATCGGAGAACGATGGTTGGGAACGGCCTTCTCTCCGTTTCCCCGCTTCACCCATTCACCCATTCACCCATTCACCTTCCTTTCGGGCCCGCCAACCGCGTTGACATGCCCACGCCTTTCGGATATAAGCGCGGGAAAAGACGCGGGGAAACGGCATGGCCGGGTTGGACGAAATCAAGCTGGAAGAACGGGGCCGCCTCGAGCGGGAACAGCTCCGCGTCCGGTTCGTCGTCATCACGGCCGTGGCTGTCTACGCCTACGCCAACCTGGGGGCTCCCGTTCCCGGGAGCACGGCGTACTACACGTCGTTCATCTTCGGCGCCTACTTTGCCTGCCTTGCGTTCATCCGTCTGTCGATCCACTTCGGCTGGTTTCCCCGGTCCAGGGTGTACATCGGCCTCACGTTCGACAACATCATCATTACCTTCGGAATCCTGGTCTCGGGAGGGACCGACAGCGCCTTCTACGTCTTCTACTATCTGGTCGGGTTCGGGACCGGATTCCGTTACGGTCAGACGGCCATGATCGCCTCCCTGATCCAGGCCACCGTGGGTTACTCCGCCGTCATCGCTTACGACTTCCTGGCGGCCGTCGGTCCGGCCCGGCCCCAGATCTCGATGGAACTCATCAAGATCCTGGCCATGTGGGGCCTGACCTACTACGTGACGGTCCTCATCCAGAAGCTTCGGAAGAAGGAGCAGAACATCCTGGAACTGGCGCGGCGGGTCCAGAAGCTCGAGGACCCCGGGGTGGACCCGACCTCGGTCTATTTCTCGACGGGGGACGAGATCGAGGTGCTGGCGGGAACGTTCAACGCGCTGACCGACTCGCTCAAGCGCAGGGAGGAGGCGCTCACGCGGCAGAACGAGGAGCTTCGGCGGATGGCCGACGAGCTTAGGAAGTCGCTCGCCCTCAAGGAGGAGAACGTCGAGCTTCGCTTGCTCACGGAGGAGCTCAACCGGCAGAAGGACCTGGCCGTCCACGCCACGCAGGCGAAAACGAAGTTCCTCGCCACCATGTCGCACGAGCTTCGGACGCCGCTCACCTCGATCCGGTGGTCGGCCGAGAACATCCTGGCCGGCGTCGGCGGGGCGATCAGCCCGAAACAGCAGGACTACCTGAAGGCCCAGATCAGGACGACGGATCACCTCATCCGGCTGGTGAACGAATTGCTCGATCTCTCGCGGATCGAGGAGGGGCGGATCGTCCTGAACCGGACGCGCCAGGCGGTGTGGGAGATCGTCCGCGACGCCATGACGGACGTCCAGGGGATCGCGGAACAGCGCGGCATCCAGATCGCCGGCGGTCCTTCCGACGGGAGTGAGCGGATGGAGGTGTCGGTCGACAGGGACCGCATTCTCCAGGTCCTCGTGAACCTCCTTCACAACGCGATCAAGCACTCTTCCGCGGGAAGCCGTGTCACGATCGACGCGGTCGCCCGTTCGTACGAATGCCGGATCGACGTGGCGGACGAGGGAGGAGGAATCTCCGCCGAGTTCCTGCCGCACATTTTCGACCCGTTCACCCAGGCGGAGACGGTCAAGGAGGGCGCCGGGCTGGGACTCGCCATCGCGAAGAACCTGGTGGAACTGCACGGGGGAAGGCTGACGGCCGAAAGCGCCGTCGGCGTAGGAAGCCGGTTCTCCGTCTATCTGCCGATGGGGGGATGAGTTTGGAGTTTGGAGTTTTGAGTTGCCAGCACGGAGGGGAGATTCCATGGCCGGACACACGATTCTGATCGTGGACGACGATCCGAACATCTCGGGCCTGATCGGCGACCGCCTCGAGCTCGAAGGGTACCGCGTGCTCAAGGCCGGGACGGCCAGGGAGGGACTCGAGATGGTCCGGACGGGGCGTCCGACCGCCGTCCTTCTCGACATGATGCTCCCCGACGGCGACGGGATCGAGGTCCTCCGGACCCTGCGGGACGGCGGGAACGACATCGACGTCTTGATGCTGACGGCCCACGGAACGGTCGAGAAGGCGGTCGAGGCGATCAAGCTCGGGGCGTACGACTTCATCCTGAAACCCTCGTCGTTCGACGAGCTGTCTCTCCGCCTGCGGCACGCCCTGGAGCGGCAGAACCTGAGCCGGAAGAACGCCATCCTGACCGAGGCACTCTCGGGAGACCCGATCGACCCGGTGGCCGAGTCTCCGGCGATGGCCGGCGTGCTGGCACTCGCCCGGAGGGTGGCCGAGACCGACGTCACGGTTCTCATCCTGGGGGAGAGCGGTGTGGGGAAGGGCGTGGTCGCCCGCTACCTCCACCAGCACAGCCCGAGGAAAAACGGCCCGTTCGTCAAGGTGGACTGCACGATCCTGTCGGAGGAGCTCCTCGCGTCGGACCTCTTCGGGCACGAGCGGGGATCGTTCACGGGAGCGCACTCGCGCAAGACCGGCCGGCTCGAGATGGCCGACGGAGGGACGATCCTCCTGGATGAGATCGGGGAGCTTCCCCTTCCGCTCCAGCCCAAGCTCCTCCGCGTCATCGAGGAAGGCACGTTCGAGCGGGTGGGGGGGACGGAAACGCTCAGGACGAACGCGCGGTTCATCGCCGCGACCAACAGGCTCTTGGGCGAGATGGCCAAGAACGGGACCTTCCGCAAGGACCTCTATTACCGGATCAACGTCATGGCGGTCGAGGTTCCGCCTCTGCGCGAACGCCCCGAGGACATCGTTCCATTGGCTTGGCGCGTACTCAACGGGAGGCGGATCGGGGCGCGGCGGGAGATCACGGCCATCTCGGAAGAGGGAATCAACGCCCTCCAGGCGTACGCCTGGCCGGGAAACGTCCGGGAGCTTCAGAACGTCGTCGAAAGAGCGATGATCCTCACGAAGGAGAACGAAATCTCGTTGGAATCCCTGCCGCCGGAGATCCAGCCGCCCATGGATTCCGAGGCGGCGGAGAAAGAGTGCGGATCCCGTGTGCCCCGCGGGATGGAAGGCTCCGTCAGGGAGTTCAAGAGGCGCCTGGTTCTCGATGCGATCAAGTCGTCGGGCGGAAACAAGGCGGACGCCGCCCGGCGGCTGGGGATCAGCCGAACGTACCTCTTCCGGTTGATGGAGCAACTGGGCGTGGGTGGGGGGGGGACGGAAGGGCAGGGACGCGAGTGAGCACACCGGGTCCCGTCTTGAAATATCGACACCCCCGATCGGGGATCGTCTACTTTGTCGGACTCTCCTCGGACGCAGAGATCTTCCGGCCTATTCCTCGTTGAATGTTCCAAGGTATTGTTTTTTCAGATGTTCCTAAACCGCTGACGGACCGAGCGGCTCCTGGCACCGTGCCTGCAATACTCTTGACCGGAAGGAAAGGCATTCCCATGATCGAGGCAGTCTCGGACGAGTGCCCCTCCATCTCGGCCGAGACACCCCGGTCGCTGGGTTGGCCGACACGGGACCGGGCCGGCCCCTCCCCGGTTCGGATCCCGTTTCTTTCCGGCTGTCTTCCGGCTCGATGGAGAGCAGGTCGGAGGCGTTTAGAAGGAGCAAACAATGGCTCGGAGCGCAGTCGTCGCAAGACCCATCGAGAAGAACGAGAAGAACGAATCGGATCCTGAGAATATGGAAAACGGTTCCTGCCGGGTCCTGGTGGCCGGCGCGGACCTGAGCCTCGCTTTCCTTCTGGCGGATCGGTTGATCCTGCACGGCTTCTATGCGACGGTCTCCACCGCCGTCCGGAACCTCGATCAGGTCCTCGATATCCAGAAGCCGGACGCCGTACTCCTCGATCTTGACTCCGGTTCCGAGGCGGCTTTT
>JACPZO010000077.1 GCA_016195465.1 Nitrospirota bacterium | reverse complement strand
GTGGCTTCGGATGAGCCCTCCGCCGGTCAACTCTTTTACATGGCCCTGTCCGATTCCTTCCGCCATGAACGCACGATAGGCGTGGAGGGCCTGCCGGCGGGTGCCGCCGAACGTGGCAAGGACGTTTTCCGTGTCCATCCAGGAGTATTTTGCCTTGCCGATGACGGCGCGATGTCCGCTCCAGGAATAGCGGTCTAATTCTTCAAGGGTTTTGACAATGCCGGCGCGCATGGACGGCGGGGCGGGACGTTGTTGACCAAGTGGACAAGTTAAGAAGGCATGCGGCAGTCTCACGGGACGGCGGGGCGGGACGTTGCGGGGCGGGACGTTGGTGACCAAGTGGACAAGTTAAGAAGGCATGCGGCAGTCTCACGAGAGGGTCGAGGAGGAAACCAAGACGTCCATGGTGTTTCTTGACGGCGCGGGCGCGGTGCCGCCTTCCGGCGGCGCTACTTCAGGAAGGTACTGTTGAGTTCCGCGAGGATATCTCGGAGGAGAGAAGGGCGAATATGAAGGGACGATTGCCTTGGAATTCGCTCGAGCAGTCCGACCACTTCCTGGGGCGAGCGCCGTTTGCGTCGAATCGAGCGAACCAGGATGCCGATTGTGCCGTGAACGCGGAGCCCAAGCTGTTCGGCCGCGAGGCGCGCGGCGGCATCATCGGTGGTCAAGAGTCCCTCGGGATGCTGGCACGCGAGCTGAATCGCTTCCCGCTCTCCGGCGTCCAAGGAAAATGCCGGCGTCGCAAATAAGCGTTGCGGCAGGGTCAGTCCCTGCCATGCAGACCCCATTCCACGTCCTGCCGGATAAAGCGCTCCATCAGATCCGGTTGGTGCGCCTCCAAAAAGCGCCGAAGGGCCTCCTGAAGGAGGTCCCCCTCATCGTGGAACCAGCCGTCGGAAACGAGCCATCGGATCTGATTGTAAAGTTGATCGGGTAGATCGGCGTGAACGGTTTTCATAGTACTATGATAGCAGACTCGCACATCGAGGCAAGAGAGTTTCTCGACCGATCCCGGGGACGACTGATACCCGGCCGTGCGGAACGCTCGGCTACCCGTCACATCTCTGCAAGAAGCCACGCCACGGCATCCGGTCCGAGGGGGAGTCTTGTGTCGCCAGGATGGACAGGGGGCGCGTAATGTACTTCATGCCGGATCGCTCCATCCAATGCCTGTGCAATTATGCATTCCAAATGCATATTTGCAAGATTTTCTTGGCCCCGTCCGAAACGCTCTGGGAATGCAGGGTGAAGTCGTGAGAGGAGTCTTGAGGGCCGAGTCGTTCGTTGCGAGGGTCTAGCGTCCGATCAACCCCGCCCGGACGTCGGGCGGCTTCATTCCCAGGATGAGGACCGTCTTTCGTCTCGAAGAGGCGCCGGAGCGGATGGAGAGCTCGGCGAGGGGAATCTTCAGGCGTTTCGAGAGATAGCGGAGGAGGGCGGCGTTGGCCTCGCCGGAGGCCGGCAAGGCCTTGAGGCGGATCTTGAGGGCGTCCCCGTGGAGCCCGGCGATCTCGTCCCGGCTCGCGCGGGGTTGAACGTGGACGGTCAGGAGAACGCCTTCCCGCGTCTCGCGGAGGAACCCTCCCTCGCCCGTCACGCCGCCGACGGAGGGGGGGCCGCCTTCAGGACCGGGGCCGATTCGACGCGGGCCTCGCCGTTGCCGCTCCCGGTCTCCCCGTAGCGGCGCGCGGACCGGACGTCTTCCTCCGTCTCAAGCTCCAGCAGGCGGTAGTGAAGGTCCAGCAGACCCCGCAGTTTCTCCAGAAACATGGCTTTCTGCCGCTTGAGGTCGGCCAGCTCTCCCATGATGCTCACGGAGTGCCGGTTCGCCTGCTCGACGACGGCCTCGGCCTTCAGCTCCGCCTCGCGGATGATCAAGTCGGCCTCGCGCCTCGCCTGGCTCTTCAGCTCGTCGATCAACTGCTGAGTGGTGAGAAGCGTCTGCTTGAGCGTCGTCTCTTCCTCTCGGAGAACCGCCAGTTCGCGGTCGCGCTTCTCCAATTCCTCGCGGAGCGTATGCGTCTCCCGGACAACCGTCTCCATCTCGCCCGTGACCTCTTCCAGGAAGGCGTCGACCTCGTTGATGTCGAATCCGCGCCATCGAAGGTGAAACTGCTTTTGTCGGATGTCCAGGGGAGAGATCTTCATCTCGTGCCTCCTTGCCGCGGGGCCGGCGCTCCGTCACCGAATCCGGTACGACAGGTCGATGAGCGTCCGCACCAGGAAAAAATTCAGGAAATAGATGGCCAATATCACGATCAACGGCGACAGATCGATCCCGATCCTGTACGTCGGCACCAGCCGCCGGATGGGCCTGAGCACCGGCTCCGTCGCCGCCACGAGGAACCGGACGATCGGGTTGTACGGGTCGGGGTTGACCCACGAGATCAGCGCCCGGACGATGACGATCCACATGTAGACCGTGAGCGCCATGTCCAGGACCTGCGCCAGTGCCGACATAAAATTTCCAGCCACGAACATCTTCGCCCTCCTAGACCTCGGACTTCACCGACTCACCCATTGAAGAACCCCGCCTTAAAAGGCGGGGATTCTCCGACCTCTAAGGTACTTTTCGTTATTTGCATTCGCCCGCCTTGACCCCGCCCCAAGGGGCGGGGATTGCGGCGCACTTTGCGGTTCACATCTCTACCCCACCCAACCTCCCCTTACAAAGGGGAGGGGTGATTTTCCGATTCACCGATTCACCGATTCACCCATTCACCGATTCTCCCATTCACCGTCTTCCCAGTTCCCGCGACCGCCGCGTGGCCGCTTCGACGGCCGAGATCAGGAGCCCCCGGAACCGGCCCTTCTCAAGCTCGTGAAGACCCGCGATCGTCGTCCCGCCGGGCGAGGCGACTTTGTCCTTGAGAACGCCGGGATGCTCTTTTCCTTCCTTCATCAGGAGCGCGGTGCCCAGGACGGTCTGGACGGCCAGGCGCAGAGAGATCTCCCGCGTCAGTCCCGCCTTGACGCCGCCGTCCGCGAGGGCCTCGACGGCCAAGCAGACGAACGCGGGACCCGATCCCGAAAGCCCGGTCACGGCGTCCAGGTCCTGTTCGTCGAGGGCGACGACCTCCCCGACGGCGCCGAACATCGTCTCGACCAGCCGGATGTCCCGATCCGTGACGCCCGGCCCGGGCGCGACGGCCGACGCGCCGGCGAGAACGACGGCCGGCGTGTTCGTCATGACGCGCATGATCCGCCCCCGGCCGCCCAGCCACTCGTGGATCTGTCCCGTCGTGACGCCGGCGAGGACCGAGACCACGAGCTGGTGGTTGGTGATCCCCTTGCCGATCTCCCGGCAGACCCCCTCTGCGATCTGGGGCTTCACGGCCAGGACGACCACGTGGCACTGCTGGGCCGTCCGGACGTTGTCGGTGGAGGTGTGGATCTTGTAGCGGCTTCGGAGCGCTTCGATGCGCTCCTCCGAGACGTCGGCGGCAAATATCTGCTTGGCCTGGGCAACGCCGGCCGCGATCAAGCCCCGGATGAGGGCCTCCGCGATGTTCCCCGCCCCGACGAAACCGATCTTCTCGTTCGGCTTGATCGCTGTCATCCGCTCTTCTCCTCGCGCGAGGCCGTCGGCGGCCGCGTCTCGTCGTTCCCGGTCATCGCCGTTTCCCGGCGAGTGCAAATCATCCGTCCCCCCGAACGCCGAAGAGGACCGTCCCGAGGCGAACGACCGTCGCCCCCTCCTCGACGGCGGCTTCGAAATCGCCGGACATCCCCATCGAGAGATCGTCGAGCCCGAAACCCCGCTCCCTGAGCCGGGCCCAGAGGTCGTACATGCGGCGGAAATACGGCCGCGCCTCCTCCGGATCGAGGCTGTAGGGCGGAATCGCCATCAGGCCCGTGACGCGGATCGATTCAAGACCCGCCGCCGAATCCAACAGCCGCTCGACTTCTCCGGGAAGCGCGCCGCTCTTCTGCGCCTCGCCGCCGATGTTCACCTCGACGAAGACGGGAAGCACCTTCCCGCTCTCCCGCGCCGCCCGATCGAGGATCTCCGCGAGCCGGACGGAGTCAACCGACTCCACGCAGTCGAACAACCGGACGGCCGCCTTCGCCTTGTTCGTCTGGAGGCGGCCGATCATGTGCCATTTCGGCCCGGGCCCCACGGCCGGGATCTTCTCCGCCGCCGCCTGCACCCTGTTCTCCCCGAAGAGCATCTGCCCGCACGCCGCGGCCTCCCGCACTCTCTCCGCCGCGACCGTTTTGGTTACGGCCATCAGCTTGACGCGCGCGGGGTCCCGTCCGGCCCGCCCGGCCGCCGCTGCGATCCGCTCCCTTGCCCGCGCCAGCCGTTCGGCGATGCCTTCCGCTTCACCCATTCACATCTCTACCCCACCCAACCTCCCCTTACAAAGGGGAGGAGTGGTTTTCCGATTCACCGATTCACCGATTCACCGATTCACCCATTCCCCGATTCCCCGATTCACCGATTCACCCATTCACCGATTCACCGGCTCTTCTAATTCGCTCCCTTCCGGAGGAACGCGGGAATTTCGTAATCCTCGCCCTCCAGGTTCGTCGGCTCGGGCTGGAAGTCGGCGCCCACGGCCTTCCGGAGGAACGTCGGCTTGTCCCTGTCGGCCTGGCGCGAAAGGAACTGCCGGAGGTTCACCGTCTTTCCCGAAGAGACGCCCGCTTCCACGAGCGCGTTCTCTTCCGCCCCGCCGAAACCGGTCGCGATGACGGTCACCATCACCTCGCCCTCTCGGTCGGGATCGATGACGTGGCCCAGGATGATGTTCGCGTCGGGGTCGGCCAGTTCCTGCACGACCGCCGCCGCCTCGGTCACCTCGTGAAGCGTGAGGTCCTCCCCGCCCGTCACGTTGATCAGAACGCCGCGGGCGCCCTCGATCGTTGCGTCTTCCAACAGCGGGCAGGCGATCGCCTTGTGAGCCGCGTCCTTGGCCCGCGAATCCCCCGTCCCGACGCCGGTCCCCATGATCGCCCGGCCCATGCCGCCCATGATCGTCTTCACGTCGGCGAAGTCGACGTTGATGTATCCGGGGACCAGGACGATGTCGGATATCCCCTGGACGGCCTGCCTGAGGACGTCGTCGGCGAGCCGGAACGACTCCGGGAGAGGCACTCTCTGCTCGACGACCGCCAACAGCTTCTGGTTCTGAACGATGATGATCGTGTCGACGTACTGGCGAAGCTCTTCGATCCCCGCGTCGGCCTTCTGCATCCGGCCCCTCCCCTCGAACATGAATGGGCGGGTCACGACGGCCACGGTGAGCGCCCCCATCTCCCGGGCCAGGCGCGCGATGATGGGCGCCGCGCCGGTCCCCGTCCCGCCGCCCATCCCGGCGGTGACGAACACCATGTCGGCCCCTTCCAGCGCTTCACGGACCTTCTCCCCGTCCTCCTCCGCCGCCTCCCGGCCGATCGCGGGATTCGATCCCGCGCCGAGCCCCTTCGTCAGGCTCGCGCCGATCTGAAGGCGGGTCGGCGCCAGGGACGCCGCCAGCGACTGGGCGTCCGTGTTCGCCGCGATGAAGTCGATCCCCCTGAGACCGCTCTTCACCATGTTGTTCACGGCGTTCCCGCCGCCGCCCCCGACGCCCACGACCTTGATCCTTGCCGAAAGTTCCGGCTGAACGACCTGCCGATCATCGAACGAGAATCTCATCCTCCCACCTCCTTGAGAAAGGGTTGAACAACGGTGAATCGGTTTATCGGTGAATCGGCCTCTTTGTTCGTTCGATTCACCGATTCACCGATTCACCATCCTAAAAGAACTCCCTGAACCACGCCTTCATCCGGGCGGCGACTTTTCCGACGCCCGACCGTCCGGAGAGGCCGGACGGCCCTTTGCTCGCCGCCTCTTTCGCCCCGTACAGGAGGAGCCCCACGCCCGTCGCGAACATCGGGTTCCCGACGACGTCGGAAAGCCCTCCCAGGCGCATCGGGAATCCCTGCCGGGCGGGAAGGTCCATGAACCGCTCCACCGCCTCCGCGATCCCCGCAAGGTTCGCTGTTCCTCCCGTCACCACGACGCCCGAGGCGACCATGTCGTCGAACCCGCTCCGCTGGATCTCCTTCTTCACGAGGACCAGGACCTCCTCGATCCGCGGCTCGATGATCTCGGCCAGGAGCCGCCGGGACATCTCCCGCGCCGGCCGTCCGCCGACGCTCGGCGCCTGGATCGTCTCGTCCGGCCCCACAAGCGACGCCAGCGCGCATCCGTGGCTCTTCTTGAGGCCCTCCGCCTCCCGCGAGGGCGTCCGCAACCCCACGGCGATGTCGTTCGTCACGTGGTTCCCGCCCATGGGCAGGACGGCCGTGTGGCGGATGCTCCCCTCCACGAAGATCGCGAGGTCCGTCGTCCCCCCGCCGATGTCGATGAGGGCGACGCCGAGATCCCGCTCGTCGGGGGTGAGCACGGCCTCGGCCGACGCCAGGGGCTCGAGAACGATGTCCAGGACCTGGAGACCGGCCCGGTGGCACGACTTCAGGATGTTCTGCACGGAAGAGACGGCGCCCGTCACGATGTGGACCTCCGCCTCGAGCCGCACGCCGCTCATCCCCACCGGCTCCTTGATCCCGTCCTGATCGTCGATCACGAACCCCTGCGGGACGACGTGAAGGATCGACCGGTCCTGGGGGATGGCCACGGCGCGGGCGGCGTCGATGACGCGGCGGACGTCGCTCTGCCTCACCTCCCGGGGGTCCTTCACGGCGATGACGCCCCGGCTGTTGAACCCCTTGATGTGCCCCCCGGCGATCCCCGCGTAGACCGAGTTGATCTGCACGCCGGCCATGACCTCGGCCTCCTCGACCGCCTTCTTGATCGACTGGACGGTGCTCTCGATGTTGACGACGACGCCCTTGCGGAGGCCGCGCGACGGATGCCGCCCGATTCCCGTGATGTCCACCCGGCCGTCCTCGCGGACCTCGCCGACGATGGCGCACACCTTCGTCGTCCCGATGTCCAGGCCGACCAGGATGTTCTCCCGGCGGGCCACTTACCTTCTCCCTCCGCCGGCCTCTTCCTTCGACCGGACGATCACCTGGCCCTGGAACCTGAGGTCCACGACCGCCAGGTCCGGCGCGCGCCGGCGGAGCTGGTCCGCCACGAGGAAATAGCGTCCGAACTTCTCCGCGTAGTCACCCCGGCCGACGCGGATCTCGAGCCCGTCCGCGAAGAGCGACAGATCGTGCGGATCTCCCGCCCAGATCTCGATCGCCTCGCTCGCCCCGAACCGTTTCTCCGCCGCCGCGAACCGGGCAAGCTCCAGCGCCGCGGCCAGGTTCCCCGCGTCGACCCGTTCGCCGGGAGCGATCCGCCGCCCCGAGAGTCCGGAGACGACCGGCAGACGCCACAACCTGGCGTCCTCGACGGGGACGATCGCCCGCCCCTCCGAATCGACCAGAAATCCGCCCTTCTCCCGGTGCAGGACCGCGACGGGCGCCCGTTCCTCGACCTGGACCCGGAGGCTCGCCGGCAGATGGCGGTGAACGGAGATCCCCTTGATCCAGGGCGAGCGCACGGCCCTCCGCACCATCTCCCCCGGCGAGACCGACAGGATGTTTCGCCCCTCCGAGACGCCCATGAGGTCGAGCGCCTCGGCCTTCCCCACGTGGCGGAGTCCCTCGATCCGGACCTCCGCGACCGGAAGCCACGGGACGCGCGTCAGCCAGCGGGCCGCGCCCCAGGCGGCGAAAGCGAAGACCAGCGCCAGCCCCGCCACGACGGCGGCCTTCAGCGCGGTCCGCCAAGTGAAGAGGGAGTGCTCGCGGCGCCGGACGATCTTGTTCGACCGGGCGAACCGCCTCCACCCCGAGGCGGCCTCCGGC
>JACPZO010000086.1 GCA_016195465.1 Nitrospirota bacterium | reverse complement strand
TCTCGCCAATATTCGACGCACAGCGTTCTTGTGCGCGTCAGCGGTCGCTCTGACCGGCCTTCTGATGTTCTTCGGATACGCGGCCGGCTGGGATGTGGGTCTGGACCGGGTTCTTTTTTCCTCCAAGCTGGCGACGGCCGGCGGGGACCCGAATATTCCCAACCGGATGGCTCCAAACACAGCCCCGAACTTCCTCCTCGCCGGTTCGGCATTGCTTCTTGCCGGCTCCCGTGACAGGCGCCTCGGATGGCTCATCCAGGCCATGCTCCTGTTTGTGATTTTCACGTCGTTCTTGGCCTTTCTGGGCCACACGTACGACGCCCCCGGGCTCTAACAAGGTATCTCCCTTCATCGGGATGGCGGTCAACACCGCCGCCGGCTTTTTTGCGCTCGGCGTGGGGATACTCGCGGTCCGTCCGAATTGCGGCATCATGGCGGTTGTTGCAAGCCCGCGCATGGGCGGCGTCGCGGCCCGCCGACTCCTCCCGGTCGCCTTCCTGCTCCCCGTGGCGCTGGGGTGGATACGGCTGTGGGGCCAGCGCGCCGGTCTCTATGGCACGGAGTTCGGACTGGGGTTCATGACGACCACGAGCGTGGCTTTGCTGAGCATGGTGATCCTCGGAATCGCGGCCTCCCTCAACCGGGAGGATTCCGAGCGCAAGCGGGCGGAGGAGGAGATCCGCAAGCTCAACGAAGAGCTGGAGCAGCGCGTTCTCCGGCGCACCGCCAAATTGGAGGCGGCCAACAAAGACCTCGAGGCCTTCAGCTATTCCGTCTCCCATGACCTGCGGGCGCCGCTCCGCGCGATCGACGGTTTCTCCCGGATTCTGCTGGAGGACCACGCGGAGCGGCTGGACGAAGAAGGAAGGCGGATTCTCAAGATCGTCGGGGACAACGGGAAAAAGATGGGAGCGCTGATCGACGACGTCCTGGCTTTCTCCCGGATCGGGAGGCGGGAGGCGGAGTCCGCCGACATCGATATGAACGCGCTCGCGGCGTCCGCGATCGAGGAACTCAAGGACGGCATCGAAGGACGTTCCGTCGAGTTCGACGTCGAGCCGCTTCCGCGCGCCCGGGGCGACAGGTCCATGGTGCGGCAGGCGCTCGCGAACCTTCTGGCCAACGCCGTCAAGTTCACGAGGCCTCGCTCGGAAGCCCGCATCCATCTCGCCGGCAGGGTGGACGGCGATTGGTGTTTCTACTTCGTTCGCGACAACGGCGTGGGGTTCGATATGAAGTACGCCGACAAGCTTTTCGGGGTGTTCCAGCGGCTTCACGGTCCGGACGAGTTCGAGGGGACGGGCGTCGGGCTGGCCATCGTCAAGCGGATCGTCGAGAAACCCGGCGGCGAAGTGTGGGCCGAGGGCGAGATCGACAAGGGCGCCACGTTCTACTTCGCCCTCCCCCGGCCTGCCGCGGCGTGACGCGGACAAAGGGGGAGAAGAGAGGGGGGAGAAGGGAGAAGAGAGAGGGGGGAAGAGAGAGGGGGGAGAAGAGACCCGCGATTCGCGAAAGGAGGGGGCTCGTGGAGACGCAAGAGGTCGAGATTCTTCTGGTGGAAGACAATCCTAACGACGCCGAGCTCACCATCCGGGCGCTCAAGAAACACCACTTGGCCAACCGCCTGGTGTGGGTGAAGGACGGAGCCGAGGCATTGGATTTCGTCTTTGCCCGGGGAGCCTACTTGGGCCGCAACGTCGGGAACGTGCCCAAAGTGATCCTGCTCGACTTGAGGCTCCCGAAGATGGGAGGAATGGAGGTCCTGGAACGGATCAAGGCCGATGAGCGGACAAAGACCATCCCCGTCGTCGTCCTTACATCGTCCAAGGAGGACCGGGACGTGGTTGAGAGCTACCGGCTCGGCGTCAACAGCTTCGTGAGCAAGCCGGTGGAGTTCGAGCAGTTCGTCGAAACGGTTTCGCGGATGGGGCTCTACTGGCTGCTGGTGAACCGGCCGCCCGGTCGCTGAAAAACGGCCGCCGGCGCCCGGACTTGCGGGGAAGCGCGATGGAAAAAGAGATCCGGATACTGATTCTCGAAGACGTTCCCACTGATCTGCTCAGGCGGGACGGCCGGGAGATGCCTGTCTCGCAGGTCATCATGGCCCACAAGGCGTCCGATGGGACGGTGGAGTTCTTCTCGACCGTTATGCGGGACATTACGGAGATCAGGCGCTCCGAGGAGGCGCTGAGGGAGAGCGAACGGCGATACCGGAGCATCGTCGAGTCCGTGACCAACTACATCTACACGGTGAAGGTGGAGGAGGGACGGGCCGTCGAGACGCTCCACGGACCGGGCTGCGCGGCGGTCACGGGGTACGCGGAGGAGGAGTACAGGACTGACCCACACCTCTGGCTGAGGATGGTCCACGAGGAGGACCGGGAGGCGGTCGTGGACCTGTCCGCCCGCCTCCTCGCCGGGGAGGACGTCCAGTCCCTGGAGCACCGCATCGTCCACAAGGACGGCTCCATCCGCTGGGTGCGCAACACGCCCGTCTCGCGCCATGACCGGCAGGGCCGCCTGATCGCCTACGACGGCCTTGTCGCCGCGTACGCTGGAGCCATGATCGCTTCTTCCCGGAGCGCCGCGAGGACCGATTCTACGGCTTTTTTGGGGAGGCCAAACCTCGGCCGCACGAGGACCTCTCTATACTCGTCCAGGATGCGGGAGTCCGCGACAAGCGTCAGTTCTCCCTGGAGAATCAGACGCAGGATCAGGGCGGGGGCGCCGTGCGGGCTAATGAAGGCGGACACGAGAACGTTCGTGTCCAGGACGATCTTCAACGCCGGGCTCGGCGAACGGTCCGGATCTCCCGCTCAACCTCGGCTTTGGAAGGGGGGGCGCCTGGGCGCTCACGCGCGGCTTCGTGGATCTCGTCGAGCGCCATGAGTGCCCTCGCTCTCCGACGGGCGGCGATCTCTTTTTCCATTGTGGCATCCCTGACACCGGTGAGCAAGGCGACGGGTTTCCCGTTCGACGTGATGATCACCTCTTCGTCGTCCAGGTGTTGCCACACCTTCCTGGGGTTCAGTCTAAGGTCGCGAACGCTGACGAACTTCATTTTTCGCCTCTGGAATCGTCGCGCAATATATACTACAAAAAGTCTACGGATTCAATCCCCGCGGTTGTTGACGAACGATGGGCAACGGGGCGGGAGGGACTACCTTTCCGCGGTCGAGGGTCCGGTCTCCTGCCGCTCGAACGCGAAGCGGAACGCGTGGGCGGCGTGGCCGATGTAGACGTCCGGGAGCGAAAGGGCGAGCGATCGGTCTTCCGTCATCTCGACCATGAAGACGAGCAAGCCTTCCTTCCGCCCGCCGGGGGAGACGGTGACGGGAACGTCGTAGACGGCTTTCTTGACCTGGGCCAGCCGCTTTTCGCTCTCCGGGTGGTCGGCCAGGACGGAGTAGAAGTCCGGGTAGTCGCGGGGCGCGGCCCGAAGGTCCATGTCGGAGACGAGAACGGCCATTGCGGGATTGAACGTCACTGAACGCTTCGATCCGTTCGCGATGGAGACCGCGAAGAACGCGAACGTCTTCTTGACGAGCAGGCCCTCGAACGGGTCGGCGGGCGATCCGGTCAGGCGTTTGAGGACGGGACCGAGGCCGGCCGGGGAGAGGTGGCTGACCTCTACGCGCACGTTCTCGATGATCTTGAAGGCTGTTTCCCCCTCGACGATCCCGTACGTCGGGTCGGGGGCGGGCTTGAAGGAGATCGGTCCGGCGGGGGC
The DNA here is from genome assembly GCA_016195465.1 of Nitrospirota bacterium. Lineage (GTDB taxonomy): Bacteria > Nitrospirota > RBG-16-64-22 > RBG-16-64-22 > RBG-16-64-22 > RBG-16-64-22. The sequence goes on along the minus strand of JACPZO010000086.1, from coordinate 8,535 downwards.
GGCGGCGCACGCGGAAAGGATCAGGGCGACGGCGAGCAGGAGGGAAGCAGTCCAGCGGTCGGCTCTCATGAAGCCGGACCGTAGCACAACGCGCGGAATGGGTCAATCGGGGGACGGTGAATAGGTGAATAGGTGAATCGGTAAATCCTGTAGGGGCGAACCTTGTGTTCGCCCGAATCGGTGATTCGGGAAAGAGTTTGGTGGTATAATCCGCGGTACGAGGGAGGCCGCGATGAGGCTTTCGAAGGGGTTTGTGAAGCACCTGTCCCGCCTGATGGTTGAGACCCTCCAGAAAAAGGGGATGATCGAGCGGCCGGGAGATCCGGGAGCGGTCGCGGGCGCGGTGGAGAAGGCGATGATCGACGACCTGTCGGTCGAGGACCGGTTGAACGCCGAAGTCCGGGAGATCCTCAAGGCCTACGAAGCGGAGATCGAGCGCGGGCGCCTCGACTACCATACGCTCTTCTCCAAGACGAAGCAGAAGCTCGCGCGCGAGCGGGACCTGGTGCTCTAGGCCATGCGGATATCCGACGACAAGGCGACCCATCTCTCGCACGTTATCCTCGACTCTCTCCTGGGGGTCCCCGGCGTGACGCCGAAGACCGACCGGGAATCGATCCTGCGGGAGGTGAAGCGAATCCTTCACGCCGAGCTTCACGTGGAAGAAGAGGTCGACGCGGCCGCGCGCAAGAAGCTGGCGTCGCTCTCCCGGCAGCTTCCCGAAGGGAGCGCGGAGTGGGAGGTGCGTTACCAGGCCTACTTCCGCGAGGAGATGAACCGCCGGGGGCGCCTCTTCATGGGCACGTGAGAAGGTGGTCATGAACGACAAGTTCCAGCGGAGGGAGGTGAAGCCGATCCCGACGGGGGGGGAGGACGTCCTCGACCGGATCACGGCGTGGCTGGTTCGGAACGCCGTCTCCCTCGGCGTGGCCGGTCTCCTGGCGGCGGTCGGGACGGGGCACTTCATCAAGGCCGGATGGGCGAGCCCGTACACGATCCCGTGGCTTTCCGCCCTCCTGCTTTTCCTCGTCCTTGCGACCTGGCGGTTCGTTCGGCCGAACCGGATCTCCCCCCGGCGCGAGATCGAGTTCCTGGGGGCCGTCGCCGCCGGCCTCGCCTATTTCATCCACGTGACGGGCGCGGGCCATTCGCCCCTGCGCCCGGCCTCGTTTCTCCTCGTCGCGATGGTGGCGGCGGCCCTTCCCATCTGGATCAACATGTCGCTCATCGCCGTTCTCGCGGCGGTCGAGGGGGCTTCGCGCGTCGTTCCCGTGTACCCCGGCGTTCCGTGGCCGGAGATCGCCGTGGACCTGGGGACGACCGCGGGGTTCCAAATCGTCCTGGCCGTGGGACTCGGATGGATCGTCCAGGCCGAGGTCCGCCGCAAAGACAGTTGGATGGGGCGCTTCCAGAGGCTCACGTCCGATGCGGAGACGTTCGATCCGCTCGTCGGATCGAGGGGCCCCGAGACGGCGCTCGCCATGGAAGACGAGGCCCGCCTGACGAGCCTCGTCCAGTCGGCGCAGGAGTTCGACCGCGTCCTGGCCGACCTGCTGGATACGATCAAGGAGGCGATCCCCTCGAACACGGTCGTCCTCTTCACGCGCCGCGAGGGAGAGGACTCACTCGAGATGAAGGCCGTCCTTTCGTGCGGAGAAGCCGTCGACCGGGCCGCCGTGATCCCGGTCGGGGTTGGATACATGGGATGGGTCGCGCGCGAGATGAAGCCGCTCCACGTCGCGGAGCTCAAGGGGGACGTCGCGCCGCTCGGATACTACGGCTCGGCCGAACCGGTGGAGTCGTTCCTCGCCGTGCCGCTCGTCGACCAGGGGTACATGCGGGGCGTGCTCGCCGCGGACAGCACGGAGCGCGGCGCGTTCTCCAAGGCGGACGAGCATCTGCTGGCCAGGTTCGCCGTCCAGATCGTCTACATCCTGCGGAAGACGACGGAGCAACAGCAGATCATCCAGATCGCCCGGTCGTCCCGCGTCCTCTCGGAGATCGCCGAAGCGATCGGCCGGTCGCTGGACGTCGACCAGGTGCTCAACGAGCTTCTGGGGAAAGTTGGGGGACTGATTCCGTACGACTCGGCCTGGGTCGTCTTGGTCGATCCGGCCCCGCCCGAGCGGGGGGTCGTGCGGGCCGCGGCGGGGATGGCGGACCCCGAACGCGTCGTCGGACAGGCCGTGGACGCGCGCGCGGGCGTCTTCGGTTTGATGATGGAGAACAAGCATCCCGTCCTCCTCTCGCGCCTCGAAGGGAAGGCCGGACAGGGACCGTTCGCCTCGCTCGGCGGGACGGCGGACGCCGCTCTCCGGTCTTTCCTCGGGGTCCCGTTCGTCCTCCAGGAGCGGGTCCTGGGCTTCCTGCTCTTCGGATCGTTCACGGTCGACCGGCTGAACGGTTTCCACCAGTCGGTCGGGGGTCTCCTCGCGAAGCAGGTCGCCTACCAGATCGACAACGCGGAGCTCCACAAGCGCCTCGAACAGCAGGCCGTGACCGATCCGCTGACGGGCCTCCTCAACCGCCGGCGGTTCGACGAGAAGGTCGAGGAAGAGCTTGAGCGCCTGGCAAGAGTCGGCGGCCATCTCTCCCTGGGGCTCCTCGATATCGACCACTTCAAGCGGATCAACGACACGTTCGGACACCCGGTCGGCGACGCGGTGTTGAAGATCGTCGCCCAGGCGATCCTGGAGCAGGTCCGCGCGGTGGATGCCGTGGCCCGGTACGGGGGCGAGGAGTTCGCCCTCCTGCTCGTCGAGACCGACGCGCCGGGCGCCCGGAAGACGATGGATCGGATCCGCATGTCGATCGAGAAGGGGCAGTACATGCTGGACGGGCGGGAGGTGCCGGTGACCGTGAGCCTCGGGTTCACGACCTGCGCCGAGGGCCGCGCGAGTGCCAACGAGTTGATGGGCGAGGCGGACCGGGCGCTCTATCACGCCAAGGAGACGGGCAGGAACAGGGTCTGTTCGTTCGTGGAGATGTCCGGCCGCGGTCCGGAGACAGCGGCTTCCGGCGCGGGTTCCGCGGCTCCGGTCGGGAGGCGAACGTGAGGCGTCTTCTGCTCCGCTTGTTCCCGTGGATCCCCTCTCCCGGTCTCGGCTCCAAGATCTTCTGGGCCGTCCTGGCCCTGACGCTCGTGGCCGTGACTCTTATGGCCGTGGTCGTCGACCGGCTCGCGGGGAAGATCCTCCGGGAGCGCGTCGAGAGGGAACTGGCCCTCCGGGCCGACCGGACGGTGCGCGAGATCTCCCTCTACCTGGAGGAGCAGTCGAGCGAGGCCGTCGGGCTGGCCCAGGTCCAGACGGTGAAAGAGGTCCTGGCGGCGCTGGACCGCGGCGACATTCCGGCGTTCGAGCGCGCCCGGGCCGAGGCGGAGGAATTCCTTCTCGCCTATCAGGGGCACAAGAAGCCGATCCAGGCGATCCGTCTGGTGGACGCGGGCGGGTTCGTCCTTCTGAAGATCAAGGAGGGCGCGATCGTTCCGCACCGCATCGCGCACCCGGGGAAGCCGGTCTGGGGCGTTTTCCACGTGGAGGGCAAGGATTCGTTCCGGATGGCCATCAGCCAGCCCGAGGCCTCGACGTGGCTGTCGAACTTCGAGCTGGGGAAGGAGGACCCCGTGGCCGCGGAGTTCTGTCCCGCGATGTTCCGGTATTCGACGCCGCTCTTCGACGGGCGGCCGGGGGACGGCCGGGGGACGGCTCCCGCCGATGGAGCGTCTCCGGGGGGCGGGGGCCGACGCCTCGGCGTCCTCATCGTGAACTTCTGGGGGGAAAAGATCGGGGAGGTCGTCCGGGACGGAATCGATTCCGCCACCGGCTACGCGCTGCTGGCCGAGCGAAACGGGGAGGACCCCAACCGGGACGGCGTCTTCCTCGTCCATCCCGATCCCCAGGCGGTTTTCGGAAACCAAACCGGGGATCCCCGCCGCTTGGCGGGCGATCCGACCGCGGGATGGGTGCGGCAGGCCGCCTCGGCCGAGGGCGACGTTTACGAGCATCCCGGGACGGGAGACATCCTTGTCCACCGATATTATTCACCCTACCTGTCCGAAACGAGGGGGTGGGACCTCGTTTTCGTGGCGGAACGGGCAAAGGTGCTGGCGCCCGTGGCCAACTTGCGGCGCGTCATGGCCGCCGTCTGGATCGTGTTCGTCGTCGCTTCGGCGCTGGCGGTCCCGCCTCTCTCCCGGTCTCTCGTCCGGCCGGTGAAGCGCCTGGTCGACGCCGTCAATCGCGTCGACTCTCCGGGTCCGCATCCGCCCGTCCCCGTCGAAACGGGGGACGAAATCGGGGAGCTGGGGCGGGCGTACAACCGGATGCTCACCCGCCTCCACGCGAGCCAGGTCGAGCGGGAGCGGGCCGAGAGCCGCGTTCGCCAGGCGGAGAAGCTCGCGTCGATCGGCGAATTCGCGGCGGGCGTGGCGCACGAGATCAATAACCCGCTCCACAACATCATCTCCCTCGCGAAGCTCGCCCGGCGGGACCTGGGCGGGCGGGAAGGCGCCGCCGAGCGGGACCTCTCCCAGATCGCCCAGGAAGGAGAGCGGTGCGGGCGGATCGTGAGGGGGGTCCTCACGTTCTCCCGGAAGTACGAGCCGATTCCCGAGCCGACGCGGCTCGCGGAGGTCGCGCGGGAAGCCGCCGCGGCGGTTCGCGAAGAATGCGAGGCCCGCGGCGTCTCGATCGACGTGAAGGCCGCGGAGGAGATATCTGAAATCGCGGCCGACAGGGGGCAAATCCGGCAGGTCGTCGAGAATGTTCTTCGCAACGCGGTCCAGGCCTCCGGCTGGGCCCAGACCGTGACGATCCGCGTGGATGGGGCGGGACGGCCGGGCGTTCAGACGATCGAAGTCGTGGATCGGGGGTGCGGTATCGCGCCGGAGCACCTTCCCCGCGTCTTCGATCCGTTCTTCACGACGAAGCCCGTCGGGGCCGGGACGGGCCTTGGTCTCTCCGTCTGCTACGGCATCGTCCAGGCCCACGGCGGAACGATTCGGATCGAGAGCCGGCCGGGCGAGGAGACCCGATGCACCATCGCACTGCCGGCGGCGGTCCGCGGCGTCTCTCCGCCCGCCCCGACGTCCGCGGCGACGTGACGGTCCCATGATCTCGGGGCGAATCATCATTGTCGACGACGATCCCGTCACACTTTCTATCTTCGAGCGAATCCTGACAAGGGAAGGACACCGCGTCGAATCGTTCGCCGAGGCCGGAAAGGCGGCCGCCGCGGCCCTGGAAGCCCCGCCGGACCTCGTCATCACCGACCTGAAGATGCCGGGGGAGAGCGGTCTTTCTCTGCTGGATCGGGTCCGCGCCCAGGTCCCGGACCTTCCCGTCATCGTCGTGACCGGCCATTCGAGCATCGAGTCGGCCGTGGAGGCGATGAAGAAGGGAGCGTACGACTACCTTCAGAAGCCGGTCGACCCGGACGACCTGGCTTTCGTCGTCCGCCGGGTCTTTGAGGCGGTCGAGCTTCGGGACGAGAATCGGGTCCTTCGGGCCGAACTCGCCCAGGCGCCTCCCGCTCCCCGTCTTCTGGGGGAACACGCGGGCATGAAGCGCCTCTTCGACCGGATCGACAAGGCCGCGCGGGTCATGAGCCATGTCCTGATTACGGGCGAGACCGGAACCGGAAAGGAGGTTGTGGCAAAGGAGATTCATCGGCGGTCGGGCCGGCGCGGTCCGTTCGTTCCCGTTCACTGCGGCGCGCTCGCGGAGACCCTCCTTGAAAACGAGTTGTTCGGCCACGAGAAGGGAGCCTTCACGGGGGCCGGGGAGGCGCGGGCGGGCCTCGTCGAGGCGGCCCAGGGGGGGACACTATTCCTGGACGAAGTCGCCTGCGTGTCGGCCGCCCTCCAGATCAAGCTCCTAAGGCTTCTCCAGGAGCGGACGTTCCGCCGCGTGGGCGGAACGCGCGAGTTCCGGGCCGACGTCCGGTTCCTGGCGGCGACGAACAGGGAACTGGCATCGCTCGTATCGAAGGGCGAGTTCCGGGAGGATCTCTATCACCGGCTGAACGTCGTGATCGTCGAAATCCCGCCTCTTCGCGAGAGGAGGTCCGACATTCCGATCCTCGTGGACGAGTTCCTCAAGCGGGCGTTCTTATCGACGGGGAAGCGGATTTCCGGCGTCCCGAGAGAGGTGATCGAGGTCTTGTCTCTGTACGACTGGCCCGGTAACGTACGCGAGTTGGAGAACGTGATCGAGGGGACGATCGCTTTGATGGACGGCCAGACCATTCGGCCGGCCGATCTGCCGGAGAGGGTGAGAATGCCGCTCCTGGCGGAGAAAGCCGGAAACGGGATGATGTCGTTGGAGGAGATGGAGAGGAGGCACATTCGCCGGGTGCTGGAAGCCTGCAAGGGAGACCGGGGAAAGGCGGCCAAGGCGCTCGGGATCGACAAGAGCACGCTCTGGCGGAAACTGAAGGAATACGAGGAAGCGGGGTAGGGATTAGGCTTCAGGCTTCTGGCTTCTGGGGGAAGGGGCATGGGGAAGACCCTTCCTCCTCCCCATGCCTCCCAATCCCGTTCTTTACGGTTTGATGTAAACGTAACCCTTCTGCTGAAGGTGGGCGATTTCCGCGACGCCGGCCTGGACGAACTCCTTCTCGTTGGTCCCTTCCAGGTCCTTTATGTCGATCTTCTTGGAAACGAGCGTGTTCTTGCAGACGCCGAACTTTATGCCCTGCATCTTGAGCGCCTTGATCCGCGACTGGATCTCGGGCGTCGTCGTCTTCTTGTGGAACATGTTCAGCCCGTCTCCGTGGGCCACGACCACGACGTCCAGGTTCTCCTGGCCGACGGCCTTGATGTGGTTCAAGATGTTTCCAAGGCCGGCGAAGATAACCTTTGAATCACCGTTGTTGAAATGGTAGACGACTTTTTGCTTGCCGTATTCGGAGGCCGCGGCGGGCATGGCGAGGGCGACGGTGACGGCCAAGACGGCCATCGCGGGAACAAGGAGCGATCTCTTCATGACAGAATCCTCCAGGCTGGGGGGAAAGGATCGGGGGCCAGGGGACTGAAGGGGTGTGCGAATAACCTTCGCCCCTGCTCCCCTCCCCTATGGTTTGACGTAAATGTACCCCTGTTGCTGGAGTTTGACAAGCTCCGGAAGGCCGGCGGGGTGGATCGGCACGTCGGTCGTTCCCTCCAGGTCTTTCTCGAAGTTGATCTTCTTCGCCTGGAGGGTGTTGTTGCAGATCGTGAGCTTGACGCCCTGCATTTTGAGGTTCTTGATCTTGGCCTGGATCTCGGGCGTCGTCGTCTTTTTGTCGAACATCGCGATTCCGTCTCCGTGGACGACGGCGACGATCTCGGCGTTCTCCGGCCCGATGGCCTTGAGGTGATTGAGCATGTTTCCGAGGCTCTTGTTGATCGTCGTCGGGTCGCCGTTGTTGAGATGGTAGACGACCTTCTGTTTGCCGTAGTCGGGGCCCGCGGCGGCGGGGCCGGCGGCGAGCGCGAGAACGATACATGCGGCGGCGGAGATTCCCCCCGCCCGGAGAACGAAGCGTTTCAGCATTGGTTGACCCTCCCTTGCGTTGATAGTTTTATTCAGGCCGGGGCGAAACCCCTCCGGAGATTCATTCCGCCCCGGCCCGAACTTACCCCCGGATGGGAGGAAAGGCAATCATTTTGCCAGACCCGAAGATCATGACCCAAGGATGCGGCCTGACGAGGAATTTCCTGTCTTTCCGCGGGCTTCGCGCTGAGTCGGCGGGGACAAGCGTATGGCCGACAAGCGGCCTTCGCCGGAGGCTTCATCGCAATCTGCAATCCCGGATTGCAAAATTCTTTCGGTGAATGGGTGAATCGGTGAATGGGTGAATCGGTGAATGGGTGAATGGGGGAGCAAATGCTGATCCTGGCGCTTGAGACGGCGACCATTCCCGGGAGCGTGGCCCTGGCCCGGGACGGCGAGGTCATCGGCGAAATCGAGCTTCCCCGGGACAGGTACATATCCGAAGCCCTTCTACCGGCCGTCGATGATCTTCTCGGCCATGCGGGCGTCGGCCTGAAGGATCTGGACATTCTGGCGCTCGCGATCGGTCCGGGATCGTTCACGGGCCTTCGCGTCGGCCTGGCGACGATGAAAGGCCTCGCGATCGTCCTGGGTGTCCCGATCGCGCCGGTTTCCAGCTTGGGCGCGGTCGCGGCCGCCGTTTCTTGGAGGGGCGGGGGGGTCGTGAGGGCCGTGATCGACGCCGGACGAGGGGATGTCTTCGGCGGCGTGTTTCGCGCCGAGGCGGGACGAGTGGAAACCATTGAGGAAGAGAAGAGGATTCGATGGGCGGATTTTTGGACGGAGGTCCGTTCGGGAGAAATCATCGCCGGCCTAGTCCCCGAATCGGAGCGCGCGCGGGCCAAGGATCGGGGCGCGCTCGTGGACCCTCTCCACCCGTCGGCCGGAGGCGTCGCCCGGCGGGCGTTCGACCGGATTGCCCGCGGCATCGCGAGTCCCAAGGCAATGGATGTCGTCTCGATCCGTTATCTTAAGCCCTCATGGGCGGAGGAGGTCCTCG
>JACPZO010000085.1 GCA_016195465.1 Nitrospirota bacterium | reverse complement strand
TCCTTTTCCGCCGTCTGCCGCCAGCACGTCTCCGTTCACCATCACCGATGGCGCCACATGGCCCGGCTTCATCATGCTCAAGGGGATGAACTCCACCTTGACGTTCTTGTACTGGTCAAGGATGGAGAAAGCCATGGCCATATTCCGGTTTCACCGCGCCCCCGGCGGTTCGTTGAGCGTGAGCGTGAGCGTCACGGCCTCCGCGCTCGCGGCAAGTGCAAGCGAGAGCATCGTTGCTCCGATCATCGACTTGAGTCTCATGCGCATCACCTCCTTTCCAAGAAGCTCTCAGCGATCAGCTTTTAGCTATCAGCTATCAGCTTTCAGCATTCAGCTTGCAGCATTCAGCAATCAGCATTCGGCTTTCGGCAAGAAACTGAATGCTTGCGCTCCGTTATTGCTGACCGCTGATCGCTTCCCTGTTTTCTGACCGCTGACCGCTGAGTGCTGACTGCTGCCCTGTCCACTCATTCTCCGTTTCCCCGTTTCCCCGCTTCCGCTTCCCCGTTTCCCCGTTTCCGCTCTTAGATCCACTTCCACATCCACCACTTCTCGAACAGGACCTTTCCCATGCGCCACATCCGGCCGGGCGGACGGAGCCGCAAGACCGGGTTCGGCTCGGCGTAGAAGTCGCCGCCCGCGAACCCCGCCCGGCCGTCCCCAATCTCGACCCAGCAGTACCCCTTGCCGTCGAAGCGGCGAGGCGATGGGCGCCCCTCAAGACGGGCCGCGATCGTCTCGGCCACGGTCACCGCCTCCGCGTGCGCAAAGACGCCCGCCTTGGGAAGCGGCTTCCCGTTGGAAAGAGTGATCGTCGTATTGTCGCCGATGGCAAAGATCCCCTCCTGCTTCGTCTCCAGCGTGAAGCGGTCCACGGGGACCCAGCCCGTCTCCCCGGCCAGCCCGGAATCGCGGACGACGGCCGGCGGCCGATGCGGCGGAACGGCCACGAGCAGGTCGAACCCCGCGCTTCCGCCGTCCTTCAGCACGAGTGTCTTTTCCGCGGCGTTCACGGCCGAGACGGGCGTATTCGGCCGGTATCCGATCCCCCGGGCTGCAAGGATTCCTTTCACCGCCTCTCCCATGACGGGCCCGGCCACGGGCATCGGCTGTGGCTCGGGCGTGATGATTTCCATCTCGACCTTCCCCCGAATGCCCCGCTCCCGGAAGAACGCTTCGAGAAGAAAGGCCGTCTCGTACGGCGCGGCCGGGCACTTGAAGGGAACGGACGAGACCATCACGACGACCCGCCCTCCCCTGAAACCGGTCAATGCGTCGCGAAGCTTCTCGGCGCCGGCCAGCGTGTACGGCGTGTGCGCAATCTCGGCCAGCCCGGGCAGGGCCTCCGGGACAACGTCCGCGCCAAGGGAGACGACGAGATGATCGAACGGGACTTTTCCGGCCGAAGTGCGGACCGCCCTCTCCGCGGTGTCGATCCCCTCCACCTGGGCCTGCATGAACTCAACCCCGTACCGGGCCAGCCCCGAAAGGTTCCGGCCCGTCTCCTCCGGCCTGCGCCAACCCATCATGACCCATAGAAAGGCCGGGCTGAAGAGGTGCCGGTCCCTGCGATCCACGAGGATGATCCGGTGTTTCCCGCGAAGCCGGCCGGCCAACTGCCGGGCCGTGACCAGCCCGCCCACGCCCCCGCCGAGAATGACGATGTTCTTGGATTCCACCATGCCTCCTGCTCTAAGTGTTCCCCTCCTTTGTAAGGAGGGGCGAGGGGAGGTAGAAGCGGCCGTCGAACAGGGAGCTTCTACCCCACCCAACCTCCCCATACAAAGGGGAGGAGTGTTGTGCCTATGCCTATGTGCCTATGTCCCTATGTCCCTATGTGCCTATGTCCCTATGTGCCTATGTGCCTATGTCCCTATGTGCCTATGGAATTCGGTCAGAACGTCACGACCTTCTCGCTCGCGACCACGAGCTGGGCGAGGATCAATTGCTTCCCGTCTTCCACCCCCTCCAGCACTTCCTCCGGCAAGACCCCACGGGCCTTGAGGCAGGTGCCTCAGGCGAAGACGTCCGCGCCCCTCGCCAGCGCCTCCTGGAGCATCTCGCCCATGTTGTAGTACCCCTTGGGGACCTGCTGACCCTTCTTCGCCGCGAGGACCGCGTCTCCCTGGAGAAAGATGGAGACCTCCTGCTTCATCGTCAGGAGGGCCGAAGCCAGCCGGAGCGCATTCCAGGAGCGTTCAATTCCATACGGTGCGTCATTCACGATGATTGTAACCATGCAGTCATTCCCCCCTTTGTCCCTTTGTCCCTTTGTTCCTTTGCCCCTTTGTGCCTATGTGCCTATGTGCCTTCATGCCTATTCACCGGAGGCTTCGAAGAAACTCCACGATATGATAGGCGTCCCGCTCCGGCCCCGAGAAAGGCGCCATGATCGAGATCGGCTGTCCGTCCTTCATCGAGTAATAGTTCCCGTGCGGGACGATCACGGCCGACGGATCCTTGAGCGACTCGAAAAGATAAGCCGGCCGGTGGATTCCCCCGATCCCCGCAAGGCCCGGACCGATCTTCGTCGGGATCGGATTCCCCGGGTAGGCGTGGCACCCGGCGCAGCCGTGGCGCGTCATGAGCGCCTTGCCCGTCTTGGCGTCGCCGCGGATCTTCGGGTTCCAGGCGAGCGACCGGACGTAGGCCGGGCTCACCTTCCCTCCGTCGAACTTCACGAACCGCCAGCCCGACAGCGTCTTGAGCCCGCCCCTCTCCCCTTTCTCTCCGCCCCAGACGGCGAGCGCGACCGGCACGAGGCCAATTTGCCTCGGGGCGAACTTGACTTCTTCCGGCGAAGACGCGCTGAACGAGCGGGTGAACAAGACCCGGACTCGCCCGTTCTCCCATTTCCCCGCCGTCTTCACTTCTCCGCCCGCCACGGGCTCCAGCGTCCCGAAACCGCGGGCCCGAAGCGAGGCGGGTCCCGTTCCGCCTCCATTTCTCCAGAACCAGATGTTCACCGGCCGGCCGGGCTCGCCCATGCCGACGTACGGCAGGCGGTCGGCCGCCTCGCCGTACTTCAGGGGAAATTGGAGCGCGGCGGCATCGGCGAACGTGTCCGTCGTTCCCTGTTTGACGTCGGAGCGGTCCGGATCGGCCCACTCGACGAGGAACGCGATCCACGTGTCCGCGTGGATCGCCCGGAGCGCGGCTTCGCGCACGACGCCCTTCTCGGCCCGCGGCTCGGTCGCCGTCTGAGGATAGAGCCGGACGGTCAGCGGGACAGCGTTCTCGAACCGCCCGTCGCCTGGTTCCGTCGGCATCTCCCCGGCCACGCGCGCGGCCGTAACGACCTCGCCGTTCCCGGCCAACGAGGCGACCGGGTCCCCCTTCGCCCGCCTCGCCCCCTCGACCGGAACAGCCATTCCCATGAGGACACCCAGGACAGCCGCCCCCGCAACCGACAGACCGACTTTTCGATTCACCGATTCACCGATTCACCTATTCACCTATTCACCTATTCACCTATTCACCGATTCACCCATTCACCCATTCACCGATTCACCCATTCACCTATTCACCTATTCACCCATTCACCTATTCACCCATTCACCGATTCACCGATTCACCTATTCACCAATTCACCGAATCTTGAACATCTCCTCCTGCCGATAGGCGATCAGGAGATCCATGAGCTCCGACTCCTCCCCCCGCCCCTTCTTCGCCCTCTCCGCTTCGAGGAGCTTGAGGACCTCCCCCACGCGCGGCCCGAAGAGCTTCTCCAGAAACTCGATCGGGATGCGGGACTCGTCCGTCACCTTCCCTTCGGCATCGTACTTCGGGGAAGAGAGGGGCGGCACGTAGTACACGTTCGGCTCCGTCCCGAAATCGGGCCGGAGGGGAAGCGCCGCCTTCCACTTGACCACGATCTTGTGGACCGGACCCGCCTCGTCGTCCAGAAACCCGACGTGCCGGATCCGCCCCACGCACTGCTTCGCGCAGGCGGGCGGAATCCCCTGCTCCACGCGCGGATAGCAGAAGATACATTTCTCCGAGCGATTGAACAGCGGGTTGAAATAGACCTTCTTGTAAGGGCAGGCGGCGACGCAGTGCCGGTACCCCCGACAGCGCGACTGGTCGACGAGGACGATCCCGTCCTCCTCCCGCTTGTAGATCGCGCCGCGCGGACAAGCGGCCAGGCACGCCGGGTTCGTACAGTGGTTGCAGATCCGCGGAAGGTAGAAGTGGTGCGAGTTGGGAAACTCCCCCGCCCCCTCGTCCTCGTCCCAGTTCGGCGTCCAGGCGGGATTGTTCGCCGCCGCAAGCCACGGGTCGGTCCCCGCGAAGAGGGCTTGCTCGTAGTTCATCTGGACGGGCATCCCGTAGTCGTTCGCGAGCGACGGGATCTTCCCATCCTTGAGGACCGATCCCTCCCATCCCCCGCCCGACTCCTGCCAGTTCTTCGGATAACCTTTCCCCGGCGCCGTCTCGACGTTGTTCCAATACATGTAGTCGCGTCCGTTCCGGTTCGTCCACTGGACCTTGCACGCCACGGTGCACGTCTGGCACCCGATGCACTTGTTCAGATCCATCACCATCGCGAGTTGACGCTTGCTCATGCCTCGCCTTCCTTTGTACTTCCCCTCTCCCTCGCAGGGAGAGGGCCAGGGTGAGGGTTGGTTAGGCTTTCGGCGATCTGCTCCAATACGGCGTCCGTATTGGCAAGCAAATCATGATCCCAAAACCTGAGGACCCGGAATCCAAGCCGACTTAGGAAATCGGTCCGCCGCTGATCGGAGGATGCGTTGGCCGCGTGTTGACCCCCGTCCAACTCAACAACAAGACCATGCTCAGGGGAACAAAAATCCACAATAAACGGACCAATTGGATGCTGGCGGCGAAACTTCGCCCCGACCAATCGGCGATCGCGTAGATGTGTCCAAAGCCGCTGTTCCGCATCCGTCCCGCTTCGCCGCAGATCTCGCGCGAAACCTCGAAGCTTCGATTTGCGTTCCTGCAACGCGCGTATCCCCCTCACCCTAGCCCTCTCCCCCTGTCCAGGGGGGAGGGAATGAGAGCACATGCTCACGCCTTCTCCACGTCCACGCTCGACTCGTAGGCCATCTGGTTGCCGTCCCACTCCGCGCCGAACTTGAGGTGCCCCCATCCGCCAGCGAGCTCGAGCGGGGAGAGGAGGCCCGCCACGGGCGCGTCCATCCCCGATCTCCCCTTGAACTGGTGCGGCTCCCACGCATGGTCCATGAAGAGCGCGTGCGGCGGCGTCCCCGGATGGATCTTCGCCATCGCGGCGAACTCCCCCACGTCGTTGAAGACGCGCACCCGGTCGCCGTCCTCGATGCCCTTCCTCTTCGCCAGCGCCGGATTCAAGTAGACGTACGGCTCGCTTCGCTGGAGGCGCATCATGTACTTGTTCGACCGCCAAGTGGAGTGGATCCCGTACCGCGTATGCGGCGAAACGAACGCGAGCGGGAATTTGTTCGGATGGAGCGGCTTCCGGGCCGTCGGGACGGCCGCGCCGAGTTTCAGGAAGACGTCGTGATCGACGCAGAACGTCTGCCGGCCGGAGAGAGTCGGGTACGGGCGCTTGAGATGGACCTGCTCCTCGAACGAGTGGTACGGTTTGTCCGTGTAGAGGGGCGACGTAAAGCCGGCGTTCTCGTTCAAGACAATGAAGCCGTGCCGGACCGCTTCCTCGAACTTCCACGGCTTGAAAGCCGGCACGTTCGCTAGGAGCCACTTCACCACGTCCTGATCGGTCTTCACCGTCCCGTTCATCGTGAAGTCGTCGTGGAGCGCGTCGAGGTCGCGGACGACGGGCGCGTCCTTCCCTTCCTTCTTCACGTTGAACGCCGCGTCCACGAGCTTCGGTATCCCTCGCCTCTTGGCCGCGGCCTCGATCCCGGCGGCGAGCAGGCGGCAGATCTCCCACTCGCTCTTCGCCTCGCCGACGGGCTTGAGGCCGGGCGGGGGAACGATGAGGTTCGCGAAGCGGTGGTAGCCCACTTCGCCGCGGATATCCCATCCCTCGTAGTGGCTCTGGCCGGGGAGAACGTAGTCGGCCAGCTCGGCCGAGGAGTCCATCCGGAAGTTCACGTTGACGTAGAGGTCGGTCCGGTCGAGGACGGCCTTCTCGTAGTGCACCTGCGACTTGTTCCGCCTGAACATGTTGTCGCCGAAGAGAATGCGTCCCCGCGGCTCGCCGAACCAGGCGAGCCATTTCTTCTCCCGGCTCTCGTCGGCGATCTTGATGACCTCGGCGGGCGGAATCCCGACCCGCTCGGCGAACTCCCGCTCGTCGGAGTAGTGCGTCTTGAACGTCTCCCACATCCGCCCGGACATCCACTCCGAGAGGACGCCGGACGCGAACCGCGCCGGTTTCGGATTGGTGAGAGGGCCGATCCCTCCGAGCGACCACTGGTGCTCCGTGTCGAGGCCGCCCGTCTCGGCCGCGTGGCCCGTGAGCGCGCACGCGAGCGCCTGGCCCCAGCACGCGAGCACGCCCCAAGCGTACTTGTGGAGGGAGAACCCGATCGTGATCCCGGCCTTCTTCGCCGCGGCGAAGTCGCGCGTGAGCTTCACGACGACGGACGGATGGATGCCCGTGATCCGCGCCGTCGCCTCCGGGGAGAACTTCTCCGCCTCCGCCCGGACGCGCTCGAAGACGGTCGTGACGGCGATCGGCTTCCCGTCCTTCCCCTTCACCTCGAACGATCCCGTGAGGGCCGGGTCGGCCTCGCCCAGGCGGAGCGTGTCCTTCGCGTGCCCCATCGTCCCCAGGGCCTCGACCGGCGCGTTCTTCTTCCGGTCCCAGAAGTAGAAGACGTTCTCGCGGGGGAACTTCTTCAGGTCCGAGTCCCGGAGGAGCCGGCCGCTGTCTTTCCGGACGAGGAACGGAAGGTCGGTCTGCTCCTTGACGAACGCCTCGTTGACGAGCCCTTCCTTGAGAATCACGTGGACCATCGACATGGCGAGGAACGAATCGGTCCCGGGCTTGATCGGAATCCAGAGGTCGGAGTGGATCGCCGTGGAGGAATGCTCGGGCGAGATCGTGACGATCTTCGCGCCGCGGTATTTCGCCTCCCAGAGGTAGTGGGCGTCGGGGATCCTCGTGACGTTCGGGTTGATCCCCCAGAGGATGATCCGGTCCGTCTCGAACCAGGCGTCAAGCGAGTGGCCCACGTTCGGGATCCCGTAGGCGATCGAGGCGCCCGTGAACATGTCGCCCACGGCCGAGGACGGATAGATGCGGACCGAACCGAGGAGGGAGCCAAGGCGGAGCGGCCCCGCCCGCCGCCCCTGCGAAACGATGCCCGTCCCCGCGTAGACCATGAGCCCGCCCGGCCCGTGCTTCTCCAGGATATCGACGACCTTCTCCGATATCTCGGCGATCGCCCGGTCCCAGGAGATTCTCTCCCATTTTCCCCCGCCCCGTTTTTCCTTTCTTTTCATCGGATGGAGGATGCGGTCCTTCTCGTACATCGCCTGGGAGTTGATCGCCCCCTTGTTGCAGCCGCGCGGGTTGGCGTCGGGGATGTGCGGGTTGATCTGCGGGTATTCGGCGAGCTGTTCCTCGCGCGTGACGATCCCGTCCTTCGCGTAGACGCGCCACGCGCAGTTCCCCTGGCAGTTCGAGCAATGGAAGGCGTACCCCTGCGCGTCGCCGACCGTCGCGGCCCGCTCGTTCCGATAGAGATCCTCCCACGCGCGCGAGGGCGCCTCGGGCGGCTTGGCCTTGAGCGCCTTCCGGTCGCGCTTCTTGCGCGCCGCTTCCGCGGGGACGGGAACGATCGCCCCGATCCCCGCCATTCCCGCGCCCTTTACGAACTGCCGTCTGGTCAGCATGTCACAACCCCTTCATCGGCCACGAAGGCACAGAGGCACAGAGGCACAGAGAAACAGGCTCTCGAAAGAATCCCCTCATCCGCGTCACCGTGCCTCAGTGGCGATCTCTTCCATTCACCGATTCACCCATTCACCGATTCACCGATTTTTGAAATCACTTCGCGATCGGAAGCCTCGGGTCGCTCGACCAGTCCTCCCATGAGCCCGTGTACTCCCGCACCCTCTCGTACCCCAGCATCTTAAGGACCATCGCCACGTCCGTCGAGCGGCCGATCCCCGTGTTGCAGTAGGTCACGATCTCCTTGTTCCGGGTGATCCCCCTGGCATCGAGGTCCTTCCCGATCTCGTCCAGCGGCTTGAGCGTCTCGAGGGCCCCCGACATCCGCGCCCACTCGTAATGGACCGCCCCGGGCACGTGCCCGCCGCGCGACGCGCCGCCCTTGACCTCTTCGCCGATGTATTCCTTGAACGACCGCGCATCGAGGATCACGACGTCCTTGCGGTCTTTGTTCTTCTTCACCCAGTCGAGCGTCACGACCTGGTCGAGCCGGGGGTTCGCGGCGAACTTCTTCTTCCCGACCTTCGGGACGTCCTGCGTGACGGGGCGCCCCTCCTTCATCCACTTCCGGAACCCGCCGTTCAGGACGCGGACGTTGTCGTGGCCCATGTGCTGGAGGACGAACCAGACCCCCGACGCGGCCGGCCCGTCGCCCGCGTCGTAGACGATGACGCGCGTCTTCGCGTCGATCCCCGCCGCGCCGAAAGTCTTCTCGGCGTCCGCCGCGGAGAGAGGCGAGCCGCTCTTCCGTCTCTCCTCGAGCTTCGCAAGATTCACGTAGAAGACGTTGACGGCCCCCGGAATGTGCGCCCGGGCGTAAGCCGCCTCGTCGGCCGCGTCGACGACCCGCACGTCCGGCGCGCCGATGATCCGCGCCAGATCCTCCGTGTCGATGAAGAAGCTCTCATGACCCGCCTCCGCCGCCCACGCGGCCGAAGCGACGGCCAGGAAAAAACCAACAGCCTGCAATACTCCACCTATCGTTCTTTTCACGGCGCTACCCCTCATTCCTGGTTCACCGATTCACCCCCAGGCACTCCCTCACCCCATCCCTCTCCCAAAGGGAGAGGGGGATCTGCCGATTCACCGATTCACCCATTCACCCATTCACCGATTCCCCGATTCACCGGCTCTTTCCCGCCCCGACCGGGGCGCGCGGCTACAGTCATCCTTTGAAGAATTCTTTCTTCCCCGCCTCCAGGACCTTCATCGAGAGGATGGAGACCTTGTTCTCCGTCGTCCACCCTTCCAGGAGAACGTTCTTCCCGAACGCCTTGTCCAACTCGGCCGCCCCGACGTCGCCCACCGATTCGACCCGATACCACTTCCCGTCTTCCGTGAGGAAGACCATCGGGAAGGCGTCCTTCAGGTAGCATTCCCCGAACTTGCCCTTCGTGACGCACTTCTCTCCCGTGATCCGCCCCAGCATCTGCTCGCCGAGGGCGAACGCCTCCCCGGTCCAGAGCGCGACCAGGAACAGCGCCGCCGCCCCCATGAGGACTCTCCTGACGCCCGCTTGCAGCATGGTGAACATCCTTACAACCCCCTCACCCTGGCCCTCTCCCCAAAGGGGAGAGGGGACGTCTTCTTCGATCGTTCAACCTTCGACCTTCGACTCTTTGACTTCTGCCCCATTCACCCATTCACCAATTCACCCATTCACCAATTCACCGATTCACCCATTCACCGATTCACCGGCTCTTTCCCGCCCGACCGGGCGGCTCATTACAGTCAGCCGGGTCGGATCAGGCCGGCCTTCAACGGATCGTACGGGCCCGTATCCTGGGGAAGGCGGGCGAGCGCCCACGCGACCATCCCCCCCTTGAGGTTGCGCGGAACGAGGACCATCTCCCTCTTCTCCCGGAAAGCCTTCCGATCCCCGTCGTCCGAGACGAAGACCGTCTCCTTGTACCGGTCGACCTTCTCGAACGTCTCGAGGGCCAGCCTGATCGCGCCCGGGACCCGCCCTTCCTCGTAGTCCTTTTTCCCTCTCATGTCCACCACCTGAAGGGCGCGGGGATTGGCCAGGAGTTTCTCGAAGACCTCCTCGGCGGTCAATTCGGCCTTGGCCGGTTTTGCGGTTGCCCCAGCCTGCCTTCCCATGCCGATCAGGCCCAGCAGAAGAACGACGATCAGCAACCCATAGAAAACGTGCCAGCGAGCGTTCATATCTTCTCCCTCGCGTCCATTTGGAGCGGGTGGCCGAGGCCGGGGCGCCTCACCGCCCGGAGCGGCTTCGCCGCGAGGACGGTGGGGCTGGCCGAGGACAGGACCCGCTCCGAAGCCACACCTCCAAAACGCATATCGAGACGACTTCTCAATCGTCGGCCAGGGAGATGTTGCGGGCGGCGCGGATCTCGTGGAACCGCGCGCGCTTCCGCCCGTACACGAGGAACGCCGTCGCCATCGCCGTCATGAAGAAGGTCATCCCCATGGCGAAGTTCCCGACCGAGAGCGTCGGCCACCCCGCCACGAACGCGCCGGAGGTGCATCCGCCGCCGACCATCGCCCCGAACGAAAGGAGGAAACCCGCCCCCGTCGTCACGGCGACGCGCTTGGCCGTCGACGTCCCGATGACCTCGCTCCACATCGGCGCCACGGCCGCCGTCGCGGAGACGCGCGCCAACCGGGCCGCGATCAAGGCGCCGGGCACGAGGCCGACGATGAGGGCCGCGCGCCACGCCGTGTGATCGGAAAGCCCCCCGACCGTCTGGAACTTGTAGCCGAGAGGCGCCGTGACGTGGGCGAGGAAGGACGGGATCCCGCCCGCGATTCCCAGGTACTCCCCCTGGGCCGTCGCCAGGACGACCAGGCCGGCGAAAAGGACGCTCCCGGAGATCCATCCCCACTCCTTCCGGAAGATCCGGTCGTAGAGAACAGGCTCGGAGCCCTCTCCCGCCGCGGCCCGCCCGCGGGCCGGGTCCAGCCTGTCGGCCAAGGCCATCATGAGGAGGATGAGGACGCCGAGAGGCAGGGCGACAGCGGCGAATGAAACGTTCAGGACGATTGGAAGCGTCGCGCTCTGCGGAGGAGCGAACAGTCCCCAAGCAAACATCGACGGAAAGAAAAGGTCGTACGCGAACGCGCCGGCCAGGAGGCCGATCACGCCGCCCGTCACGATCCAGCGCCCCGCGGCCCACCGGGCCACGCAGGTGCCGGGTCAGAACCCTGCGGCGCCCATCCCGACGCCGAAGAGGAGGCCGCCCAGGAGATGGGCCGGCCCCACGTAGGCGTTCACGCGGGGCGTGACGGGGACGCCCCACGCGGCCGCGAGACCATACGCCAGCATCGCCGTCGCGAGGGCGCCGAACATGAACTTGATCGCCTTGAGGTCCTGGAGAAGGAGCGCCCCCGCGATCCGCGAATAGCGCGTGAGCCCCGACCTGTGCAGGACGAATCCCGCCGCCGCCCCCATAAGGAGTCCCTTGATTCCCGCTTCGATCATGGCGAACCTCCTTCGTCTATTCCTCCCCTCCTTTGTAAGGAGGGGTCGGGGGAGGTAGAAGCGGCCGTCGAACGGAGGGCTTCTACCCCACCCAGCCTCCCCTTACAAAGGGGAGGAGTTTTTCAATTCACCGATTCACCCATTCACCGATGCACCCATTCACCGATTCACCGATTCACCGATTCACCGATTCACCGATTCACCCATTCACCGATTCACCCATTCACCGGCCTTCAAACGATCTTGATCATCGCCGACTTGTCGGTCACGATCCCGCCGATCTCGACGGCCTCCGCCACGCCGGCCTCGTGGAGTCTCTTCAGGAGCTTGCGGCTCCTCGCGGCCGGCACGGCGATCAGAAGCCCCCCCGACGTCTGGGCGTCGGAAAGGAGAATCTTCCGGGTCTTCGTCGCGGCCCTCCCCCACTCCACCCGGTCCTCGAGATACGCGAGGTTGCTGTGACTTCCGGCCGGCGCGATTCCCTCGGACGCGAGCCTTTCCGCCTCCGGAAGAACGGGGACGGACGCCGCCATGACGACGGCGCCCACGCCGCTCGCCGTGGCCATCTCGTACAGGTGCCCCAGGAGCCCGAACCCCGTCACGTCCGTGCACGCGGAGACGCCGACGTTCGTCATCGCGCCGCTCGCGGCGGCGTTGAGCGTTTCCATCGCGGCGACCGCCCGCTCCAAAACATCCGAACCCGCTCGATCCCCCGCCGTCGTGATGACCCCGATTCCCAGCGGCTTCGTGAGGATCAGCCGGTCTCCCGGGCGGGCCGTGGAGTTGCGGACGACTCGGGCCGGATGGACGACTCCCGTCACCGACAGCCCAAACTTCGGCTCGAAGTCCTCGATCGAGTGCCCGCCGAGGATTTGAATCTCCGCCTCCGCGGCCTTGTGGGCCGCGCCCTTCAGAATCTCTCCCAGGACGCCCATGGGGAGCGTCTTCACCGGGAACCCCACGAGGTTCAGGGCGAAGAGCGGCTTCGCGCCCATCGCGTAGATGTCCGAAAGGGCGTTCGCGGCGGCGATCCGGCCGAAGCGGTACGGGTCATCGACGACGGGCGTGATGAAATCGACGGATTGAACGACGGCGAGGTCGTCGGTCAGGCGGTAGACGGCGGCGTCGTCCATGTGGCCCCGGCCCTCAAGGGCGTTGGGATCGGTCACGGGAGGAAGATAGCGGAGGACCTGGACCAGGTCCTGCGGGCTGATCTTGCAGGCTCAGCCGGCGCCGTGGGAGAACTGGGTGAGCGGAAGCGGCAGCATGGGAGCAGGCTCTCCTTCGGTCTTTATCTATCAAGATGCTGAAAAAGTCCATCCATGGCTTTTTCAGCCACGACTTGCGCGAAGTCAATTCGCGCAAGTCTTTCAAATCGCTCGACACCAAATCTTCGCGATTTGGCGGTGCATCCCTGCACCGCGCGCAGGCTGCTGTTTTTCAGCAGCCTGCTGGGGAAAACAATACCTGGCGAACGCACAGACTTCCAATATATAATTTGCACGTAATTCATGCCAAGGAGGTCTGGAATGAAAGTGGACGATTCCACGCCGGCCGAGACCCCGCGACAACCCAACTTCAACCATCTCTGGCTCTTCTACAACGTCGCCCGGTTCGGGAGCGTCTCGGGGGCCGCCCGCGCTCTCCGCACGAGCCAGCCTTCGGTCTCCCGCCAGGTGCGCGCCCTCGCCGATCATCTCGGCGCGGAGTTGTACGTCCGCAAAGGACGGACGATTCTCCTCACGGACGCCGGCCGGCTCCTCCTCGACCACGCGCAACGGATCTTCACCCTCGGCGCGGACGCCGTTCGCGCCATCCAGGAATGGAGCGGCGGCCGAGCGGCGCGTCTTACGATCAGCGCCGTTCCGCCGCTCCGGGACTACTGGCTTCCCGCCCGCCTGGGGGAACTGCTTCGCGTCCAGCCGGACGTCGACGTCCGTTGCGGGCCGCACGAGAACATCGAAGAACGGCTCATCGCCGGCGGGAGCGACGTCGCCCTGACCGACGCGCCGGCCGCGGCCGGCGCCCTCTTCTCCGAACCGCTGTTCAGGGCCCCGCTGGTCATGATGGGGCGATCGGCCGCGGCGCCCGCCGGGGGTGGAGCCGGAAAGAAGCGGGGAAAGGCGGCCGGAACCGGGGAAGGGATCGGCGAAGTCCTCGCGAGGAGCGCGCTTCTCGTGCCGGCCTACCCGGGGTGGCGGGGACCGGTCATGAAGTTCCTTGAAGAAACGCGAATCCGGCCGGCCCGAATTCAGGTCCGCGAGGGAATAGAAGGGCTGGTCCGGTGCGTTGAAGAGGGCGTCGGCGTTGCATTCCTTCCGGCGTACGTTTCCGCCGGGAGAAGTCTCGTCCGGGTGGGCGGCGAGAGCATCGCGATCCCATTGACGGCGTGGGTCGTAATGGCGCGGGCCCGGAACCCCACGCCGCCCCTCCTCGCGTTCCTGGCCATTCTCCGCCGGGCCGCGGGGCAAGCAGGGCGGGTCACCGATTCAAGAAAGACAGATTGAAAATTGGAAATTGTAAATTTCAAATTGTAAATTGCCGAAGACACTCATCCCGTTACTCGAAAAGTGAAAATTGTAAAGCGAAAGAACAGAGAAGAAGTTCCCTTCTTTGCGATTTACACCTTTCCTCTGGCTTTTCACTTTGAAATTTTCAATCTCCAATTTTCAATTCCTTCTCCTTGAAGAGGGCTTGTGGTAAGATGGCCGAGAGTTGCCAACGTCCGCAGGAGGCGGGCCAGACGACTTGAGTTCCCCCGTCCAGGACCGACGGCGCGGAAGTCGACGCCTCCCAGCGAAGCGAGGAATACGCGGATGCAAGGCGACTTCGGACACAACGAGCAATGCTTCCGGGCCCTCGTCGACAACGCCAACGACGGGATCGTCGTCATCGGCAGTCCGGAGGTCCTCCTCTACACCAACAAGCGCGCCGCCGAAGTCCTGGGGTACTCTATCGAGGAGATGTACAATCTCCGCATCAAGGACGTCGTCTATCCTGACGAAGCGGACAAGGTCCTCGAGCGATTCCACGGCCGGATGGCGGGATTAACGACCCCACACCAATACGAAACGCTCATGGTCCGGAAAGACGGCCGGAGCGTTCCGGTCGAGTTCACGGCGTCGATCACGACCTGGCGCGGAAACCCGGCCGATTTCGTCATCATCCGCGACCTGACCGAACGGAAAAAGATCGAGGCCGAGCGCGACGTCATGATCGCCGTGGTCGAGCAGGCCGTCGAGCCGATCATCATCACGAACCCCGACGCCGCGATCGTCTACGTCAACCGCGCCTTCGAGAAGCAGACCGGCTACACCCGCGAGGAAGTGCTCGGCAAGCGTCCGAGCATCCTGCAGAGCGGAAGGCACGACCGGGCGTTCTACGAGAGAATGTGGGGGACGCTCCTCAAGGGAGAAGCCTGGACCGGCGTTCTCGTGAACAGGCGGAAAGACGGCACGCTCTACCAGGAGGAGACGGTCATCTCGCCGATCCGCGACGCGGACGGCCGCATCGCCAACTACGTCGCCATCAAACTCGACGTCACACGCGAGAGAGAGCTCGAGGCCCAGCTCCGCCAGTCTCAGAAGATGGAGGCGGTGGGGCGTCTCGCGGGGGGCGTGGCCCACGACTTCAACAACATGCTGACCGTCATCACGGGGTACAGCGAGTTCCTGCTCAAGCGGCTTTCGGAGAGCGACCCCATCCGGTCCGAGATTTCGGCGATCCGCCAGGCGGGGGAGCGGGCGGCGGGGCTCACGAGACAGCTCCTCGCCTTCAGCCGCCGCCAAGTCCTGGCGCCCCAGGTCTTGAACCTGAACAAGGTCGTTTCGGAGATGGAGAAGATGCTCGGGCGCCTGATCGGCGAGGACGTGGAGATTATAATGGTCCTGGGCCGGGGTCTTTCGAACGTCAAGGCCGATCCGGGGCAGATCGAGCAGGTGGTCATGAACCTGGCGGTCAACGCCAGGGACGCCATGCCGGAGGGGGGGAAGCTCACGATCGAGACGGCGGACGTGGATCTTTCCGAGGCGTACGTCCGCGAGCACGTCGGCGTGGTTCCGGGCCGGCACGTGATGCTTTCGGTCTCGGACACGGGGCACGGGATGGACGACGAGACGCGCTCGCACATCTTCGAGCCGTTCTTCACGACGAAGGAGGTGGGCAAGGGGACGGGCCTGGGACTCGCCACGGTCTACGGGATCGTCAGGCAGAGCGGGGGGCACATCGAGATCGAAAGCTC
The DNA here is from genome assembly GCA_016195465.1 of Nitrospirota bacterium. Lineage (GTDB taxonomy): Bacteria > Nitrospirota > RBG-16-64-22 > RBG-16-64-22 > RBG-16-64-22 > RBG-16-64-22. Next base: position 18,866 of record JACPZO010000085.1, on the reverse strand, counting down.
TCCGGGAAAGGGAACCTCGTTCAAGATCTATTTCCCCAAGGCGGAAGAGGAGGCAACGCCGGGCCAGGAAAGCGTCCCGTCCGAGGAGCTTCGCGGAACGGAGACGATCCTGCTCGTCGAGGACGACCCGACGGTGCGCGTTTTCGCCGGCCGCGTTCTTCGGGACCGGGGATATGCCGTGATCGAGGCCGGAAACGGCGACGAGGCCCTTCTCGTCGCGAAGAACCACGCCGGCCCGATCGATCTCGTCGTAACGGATATCGTAATGCCGCGAATGGGCGGGCTTGCCCTGGCCGAAAGTCTCGCGGCCCTCCGCCCGGAGGCAAAAGTCCTTTACATGTCGGGATATACGGACGATATGGTCGGCTGGAGCAGAGCCCTTCAATCAGGCGCGGCGTTCCTGCAGAAACCCTTCACTCCGGAAGTCCTGGCGCTGAAAGCCCGCGCCGTCCTCGACGCGCCGAAGAAAGCGCCGGACGGAACCCCGGCAAAACCGTAGAACCGGCGAATCCCTCAGGACGCGGCGGCCGTCTCGGCGGGAGACCCCTGGGCCGCTTTCTTCTTCTTGTAGTCCTCGATCGCCGCGTGCAGGGCGTCGGCCGCCAGGCTCGAACAGTGCATCTTGATCGGCGGGAGTCCGCCCAGCGCCTCGGCGATGTCCGTATTCTTGAGGGCCGCGGCATCCCCCACCGACTTCCCCTTGACCATCTCGGTCATCATGGACGAGTTTGCGATCGCCGCGCCGCATCCGAACGTCTTGAACTTGACCTCTTCGATCCGATCGTCCTTGACGCGAAGCGAGATCTTCATGATGTCGCCGCAGGCCGGGTTCCCGACCTGGCCGACGCCGTCGGCGTCCCGGACCTCCCCGACGTTGCGGGGGTTCGTGAAGTGATCCATGACCGTGTCGTTGTAGTTCATCTTCGTCCCTCCAAACGGCCCCTCGGTGCGATTGACTCAAGGGGCTGAGCGCCTTTTCCTATTCCCAAGTTATTCAGTCAAGAATTATATAGCACCCCTCGAAGAGCGCCGTCAACGGGTTTCGCCGCCGCTCCCTACTCCCTACTCCGTACTCCCCCTGGAGGTCTCGACGTGCTTGACGAGAATCTTGGCCAGCCTCTCCCGAAGGGCCGGGTCCGGGACGCTCTCCAGGGAAGGCGACAAGTCCGTGATTCGGCGGGCGGCGCGTTCCCGGTCGGGAGCGGCTTTGACATCCTGGGGGACGTCCCGGGGGACGTCTTGGGGGTCTTGGGGGGGACGCGGCGGAAGGACCCCGACCGCGAACCGGACGTCCCGGACGACGCTCTTCCCTCCGACGCGGGCCAGCGCCTCCAGGATGAGCGGCTTCAGAAGCGAGAGTTCCTGCGCCCAGGGAGACGTATCGACCGTGACGTGGAGAACGCGCCCGGAAACGCGAAGGGCGCAGGTGTGCCGGGCGATCTCCGGACCCACGGCCTCGGCCCACCGCTCGATGACGCTCTGCTCGTCGAGCCGGCCCGCGATCCCGCACGAATCGACCACGCGGCCGAGGATCTCGCGGATGGACCGAAGTCGTCTTTCCTTTGCGGCCAAGTCAACACTCCCTATGGAACTTCGCCCAGCGACCGGCGCGCCGCTTGGCGGACTTCCCCGGCCGTTTCGACCGCACGCCGGGCATCCTCGATTTCGGCGAAAACGCCTGGGTACCGCACTTCGATTCCAAGGTCGGTCAGAACATCGAGCTCCTGCCGGAAGCGAATCCACTTGGGCTCCAGGGGCAAAAGAAGGTCGAGCAACGCCGATAGGTCATGAGTCTTGGGGAGGGATTTCCCCTCCTCGGCCAGCCGCGCCTTGAGGTATTTCTCAACGCACTGGTGGGCATGGAAGCAGGCGGCGTCGAAGTTCGGCGAGCCGGCGGCCTCCATCTCCCTGTGGGCCGTCGTCCAGTCGCCCTCGGCCTTCGCCACCCACTCAGCCGTGACGGGCTTCATACAGCACCGTTCCCCGCTCCGAAACGTCCCGGAGAAACGAGTCTCCCATTTCCAAGCGCTCAAGGACCTGTTGAGGGGTCCGCACCAAGAGATCAAGCGGAAACCGCGGCCGGAGACGTCCGCGAATCTCCGCGGCCTTCGCCCAGCTCTTACCCTCATACGGAAGCACGACAAGGAGGTCCACGTCGGAGTCCGGAGAGGGCGTCCCCGAAGCGTAGGAACCGAAAAGAACGATCCTCTCGGGAAGGAATTCCCTCGCAATGCGGTCGGCAAGGGCCTGAATGTCATCCATTGAAATCACGGCCGAACCCCCATTTTCGGACGGCGCAAACCGCCTTGTTTATCCTACAGAACTTCGCGGGGCTTTCCAAGGCCCCGGATTGTGAGGATATTGCCCTTCTTTCCGCGAGCCAGACCTCGTCAATCAGGATTGCACAATGCTCTGTTGCTCGCCGAAGGAACCCCACCGGACCCGTCATCTCCAGACGTTCCTGAAATCGAACGACATCTGGCGATGGTTTCGGATGCAAAGGAGAAAGACCTCGCGGCCCCGGACAGCGTACAGGACGATGGTGTCGCCCGTGATGTACTCGCGCAGGGCAAACCCGCGGCCGAGCCGTTTTTTCACCTTGTTGAACAGCGCCAGTCCTTCGGCCGACCGCGGCCCCCGGGCAAGGAAGTCCTTGCCAAGTTCGGGGAAACGCTCAAGGTTGGGGATCGCGTTGTCGAAGACCCGGTCCAGCAGAGCGTCGAATGCCCGCCCGGCGTCGTTCTCCGCGAGGAACTGGCGGATTTCCTCCAGGTTTCGGTGAAAATTCGCGGTGATCCGGACGGTGGCACGGGCCATGCGCGGCGGCTGCGCCTCAGCGCTTCCGGACCCGTCGGTACTTGGCTCTCAGTTCGGCCACGCTCATGAGCCGGCCCGCCGACACATCGTCGAGCCCGCGCGCCGCCTCCTCCAGCAGGATCAGGTGGACGTGTTCGCGCTCAAGGCGGTGGTAGTAGTCAAGGCGCCGGGCGTCAACCAGCGCCACGTAGCTTCTGCCGTTGCGGGTGATGATTTTCTCGTGTCCGGCCCGGACCTCCTCGGCCAGGTCCGTCAGGCGTGCGCGGACCTGGTTCAAGGGAACGATATCTTCGGACGTGAGGGGCATGGAACTCCTCCATGAACCGCGCAGTGCGCGCGAGTCCCCGCCCCTTGGGGCGGGGTCAAGGCGCACGAATGCAAATAATGCAAAGTACCTTAGAGGTCGGAGAATCCCCGCCTTTCAAGGCGGGGTTCTTCAACGGATTGATTAATGAATCTATTAACATTCCCGAGCCGGCGTGTCAAAGAGGAACTTGCGCGCTCTCAAAGCCCTCTTCCGCACCTCTCCCGGCGGGGGCGCGGCCGGGGAATCGCCAGGCAGGAACCGGCCCGCGTCAGGACTCGCGCCGTATCTCCGCCCAATCTCATCCGCCCAACCTCACCTTGCCAAGACGGGCGCCCGTTCTTATAATGGTCTTGCCGCACGATTCCCTCATTCCCGCCGGAGACGCGCATGCCGGAGCTTCGCAAGGATCCGATCATCGGCCGATGGGTCATCATCTCGCTCGAGCGGGGGCGAAGGCCCACCGATTTCCCCGACGAGGGCCGGAGGCGCAAGGGCGGCTTCTGTCCGTTCTGCACGGGGAACGAGTCCACGACCCCGCCGGAGGTCCTGGCCTACCGGGACGGGGGCTCTTCTCCGAACGGCCCCGGCTGGAAGCTCCGCGTCGTCCCCAACAAGTTCCCGGCTCTCCAGGTGGAAGGGATGCTCAACAAGATGGGCGAGGGGATCTACGACAAGATGAACGGCATCGGCGCCCACGAGGTCATCATCGAGACCCCCGATCACAACGAGACCCTCTCGGCCATGCCGATCAAGCGGGTCGAGGACGTCCTGTGGGCCTACCGCGACCGGATCGAGGACCTGAAGAAGGACCGGCGCTTCTCCTACATTCTCGTATTCAAGAACGAAGGGGAGTCGGCCGGCGCCACGCTCGAGCACTCCCACTCCCAGCTCATCGCCCTCCCCATCGTCCCCAAGTCCGTCATCGAGGAAGTCGAAGGGGCGAAGCAGCACTACAACCTGAAGGAACGGTGCATCTACTGCGACATCATCCGCCAGGAGACGATGACGGGATCGCGGATGATCGCGGAGAACCGCGACTTCGTCTCGTTCGCGCCGTTCGCCCCCCGCTTTCCGTTCGAGACGTGGATCATACCGAAAGCGCATTCGTCGAACTACTCGTCCGGAACGCCGGAGCAGTACGCGAACCTTGCCCTTATCCTCCAGGAGACCCTCAAGCGGCTCGACCGCGTCCTCTCCGTCCCGCCGTACAACTACATCATCCACACGTCGCCGTTCCGGGACGAGCGGAACGATTATTTCCATTGGCACATCGAGCTCATGCCGAAGCTGACGCACGTGGCCGGCTTCGAGTGGGGCTCCGGCTTCTACATCAACCCGACGCCGCCGGAGGAGGCGGCCAAGTTCCTGCGCGAGGCGAAGATCTGAAGTGAGCGAACCCCTTCTCGTCGTCCACGCCGCGTCCGAGGTCGTCCCCTTCGCCAAGACGGGGGGGCTGGCCGACGTCGCGGGCGCGCTTCCCCTCGCGCTCCGCGCGACGGGCGTCCGGCCGGTCGTCGTCATGCCCCGCTACCGGAGCATCGCTCCGGGGCGCTTCCAGCTCCGCGGGACGGGAGTTCGGATCGCCGTCCCGGTCGCCGGCCGGACCGTCCCGGCCGACGTCCTCGAAGGACGTCTCGCGGACGATATCCCCGCCTTCTTCATCGACCAGTCGGCCTATTTCGACCGGACCGGGCTCTACCAGGAGGACGGGAAGGACTACTGGGACAACGCGGAGAGGTTCTTTTTCTTCTCCCGCGCGGTCGTCGAGGCGGTGAGCGCCCTTGGGCTCGCCCCCGACGTGATCCACTGCCACGACTGGCAGACCGGGCTCGTTCCCCTCTACCTCGACCGGTTCTACCGCGGCGCGCCCGGCCTCGCCCGGACCGCGACGGTCTTCACGGTCCACAATCTCGGCTACCAGGGGGCCTTCTGGAGCCTCGACATGCCTCTCACCGGCCTCCCGTGGGACGTCTTCACGCCGGAAGGAATCGAGTTCTACGGAAAGATCAACTGCCTCAAGGCGGGGCTCGTCTACGCCGACCGCCTCACGACGGTCAGCCCGACGTACGCGCGGGAGATCCAGACCGCCGAGCAGGGCGTGGGACTCGAAGGGGTCCTGCGCGGACGGGCCGACCGGTTGACCGGAATCCTGAACGGAATCGACTCCTCCTGGAATCCGGCGAGCGACGACGAGATCCCGGCCCGCTTCGGCCCGGAGGACCTGGCCGGAAAAGCCGCGTGCAAGGAGGCGCTCCAGCGCGAGTGCGGACTCCAGCCCTCCCCTCGGACGCCCCTCTTCGCCGTCATCTCCCGCCTCGCCGAGCAGAAGGGGTTCGACCTCGTCATCGGGGCGCTCGACGAGCTCCTCGAACAGGAGATTCAGATCGTCGTCCTGGGCGACGGCGACCGGAAGTACGCGGACCACCTCAAGGCCGCGGCCGAGCACGCCGCGGGACAGATCTCCGTCACGCTGGGCTTCGACGCGGGACTCGCCCGGCGGATCTACGCGGGGGCCGATCTCTTCCTCATGCCCTCGCGCTACGAGCCGTGCGGCCTGGGCCAGATGATCTCCCTCAAGTACGGCACGGTCCCGATCGTCCGCCGGACCGGCGGTCTCGCCGACACCGTCTTTCCGTTCTCGGCCGAACGGGGGACGGGGACGGGCTTCGTGTTCGAGGAGTACCATCCCCAGGCGTTCCTGATCGCCTGCCTCAAGGCCATCAACCTTTTCCACGAACCCGATCTTTGGGAGCGTCTCGTGCGGAACGGGATGCGGGCGGACTTCTCCTGGGACGCCTCGGCCCGGGCCTACGCCGATCTCTACCGGAAAGCCGTCATGGACCGGGGGGGCGCGGCGTGAGTCAGGTCGAGACCGCCGGCGCGGAAATCCTCTCCGAGATCGTCCGCATCGTCAACGCGACGACCGACCTGGAAGAGCGCCTGCGCCAGATCGTCGATCTGACGGCCCACCGGATGGGCCAGGACGTCTGCTCGATCTTCCTTCTCGAGGACGGACGCCTGGTCCTGCGGGCGTCGCAAGGCCTCAATCCCGAGTCGGTCGGGCGGGTGAGCCTTTTCCTGGGCGAAGGACTCGTCGGATGGGCGTGCGTGCACCGCGTCCCGGTGGCCGTCGACAACGCCCAAGCCGATCCCCGCTTCAAGTACCTGGGGGCCACGGGAGAGGAGCGTTTCCAGTCCCTGCTCACCGTCCCGATCCTCCTCCAGGGGGAGTGCATCGGCGCCCTCGTGGTCCAGACGCTCTCGCCTTCGTCGTACACCTCCGACAAGATCGAGCTCCTGACCACGATCGCCTCGGCCGTCTCGGGCGTCATCCGGACGGCCCAGCTCTACAAGAACAGCCAGGAACAACTCGCCGCCCTCACGGCGATCTCCGAGATCAGCCGGGCGCTCATCTCCACCCTCGACCTGGACCGGCTCCTCAACCTGATCGTCGAGAAATCGGTGAACCTCCTGAAGGCCCGGGGGGCGATCCTGCGGCTCCTGAATCCGGAGACGCAGACGCTCGAGATCCGCGCTTCGTACGGCCTGCCGCCCGACGTCGCGCGCAGCCGCGCCTTGGCGTTCGGGGAAGGGATTGCCGGCCGCGTCGCCGTCGACCGGCGCCCGGTCCGGATCGACGACGCGTCGCACGATCCCCTCGTCGCCGCCACGGGCCTGTTCAAGTCGATCCTGTGCGTCCCGCTCGTCTCGAAGAACCAGGTCCTGGGGACCCTCGCCCTCTACGACCGGGGCGGAGACCTGCCGGGCCCGTTCAACGAACGGGACGAGCACCTGCTCGTGACCGTTGGGGAGCACGTCGCCATCGCCGTGGAGAACGCCCTGGCGCACGAGCGGTCCGAGGCCCTCGCGGAGGAGAGCCAACGCCGGCTGATGGAACTCTCCATCCTGTACGACATCGGGCAGGCGATGAGCACGACGGTCGACCTGAACCGCCTTCTCCAGATCATCCTCACGGGCGTGACGATCGGAGGCGGTCTCGGCTTCAACCGCGCCATGCTGTTCCTCTACGACGACCGCGCCCGGACGCTGGAAGGCGTCCTCGGAGTCGGCCCGAGGGACGCGGAGGAAGCCTGGTCGATCTGGCAGAGGATCTCGCACGTTCGGACGGTCGACGAGTGGGCCAAGACCACCGATCGAACGGCCGAGCCCGAGGAATCGGCCCTCACGAAGCTGGCCCGGTCGATCCGGATCAAGGTGGTGCCCGACGCCGGCGTCCTGGCCCGCACGGTCCTGGAAGCGGTCCCCTTCAACATCCCCGACGCGCTAAACGACCCCCGGACCAACCCCGAGCTCGCGGCGCGCCTGGGGACCAACGCCTTCGCCACCGTCCCGCTGATCGCCAAGGACCGCGTCATGGGCGCCATCCTGGTGGACAACCTCTTCAACCGGCGCCCGATCACGGAAGACGACGTGCGCTTCCTCACCCTCTTCGCCCATCAGGCGGGACGCGCGATCGAGAACGCCCAAGCCGTCGCCGGCCTGGACGCCGCCCGGAAGTCGCTCCTCGAACTTCAGGACCGGCTCATTCAGACCGAGAAGATGGCCGCCCTGGGCGAGATGGCCGCGAGCATCGCCCACGAGATCCGGAACCCCCTCGCGGTCGTCGGGGGCTTCGCCCGCCGCCTCATGGCCCGTCTGCCCGAGGCGATGACGGCCGAGCGCCACTACGGGGAGATCATCGTCAAGGAGGTCAAGCGCCTCGAAAAGATCCTGGAGGAAGTGCTCGTGTTCTCCCGCGACGCCCGCCCCGATCTGGTGGTTTGCGACATCGCGTCCCTCGTCAACGAAGTGCTGTCCTTCATCGAGGACGACTGCCGGGAGAACGGGATCGGCCTGATCGCCGATCTTCCGCCCGAGCCGGTCTACACGCTGGCGGACCCGGCCCAGGTCAAGCAGGCGCTCCTCAACCTCTTCACCAACGCGGTCCAGGCGATCCGACGCGGCGGCGAAATCACCGTCCACCTCCGGCGGACCCCCTTCCCGGAAGAACGGATCTCGATCGAGATCGCCGATACGGGCGGAGGGATCCCGGGCGACATCATGGCCAATATCTTCAACCCGTTCTTCACCACGAAGGCCACGGGGACCGGCCTCGGTCTCGCCATTACCCGGCGGATCGTCGTGGACCACCATAAGGGGGAGATCGAAGTCGTCAACAGGCCCGGGGAGGGCGCGACGTTCCGGATTCACCTGCCGGCGGCGACCGTCTGCCCCCTGCCGGAGGCCAAGGAGGACGCACCGTGAGCGCGAAACGGATTCTCGTTGTCGATGACGAGGCTGGGGTCCGGGAACTCTACCGGGAAGAGCTGTCCGAAGCGGGATACGCCGTCGAGACGGCGGCCTCGGCCCGGGAAGCTCTCCAGGCGGTGAAGGCCTCGGCGCCCGACCTCGTGACCGTGGACATCAAGATGCCCGAGGAGGACGGCATCTCGCTCCTCCGGGAGATCAAGGAGCGCTGGCCCAGGCTTCCCGTCGTCATCTGCACCGCGTACCCGGTCTACCGCCAGGAGTTCGGCGCCTGGGCGTCCGACGCCTACGTCGTCAAGTCGGCCGATCTGGGCGAGCTCAAGACGACCCTTCGGACCATCCTGGGCGAGTGAAACCGAAACGGGCCGCGAAGGCCGGGACAGGCCGCGCCGCGGTCTTTCACTCCTACGATATCGAGAAGATCGTCCCCGGGGGAGCGGGCCTCGCCCGCCGGGGAACGGAGACCGTCTTCATTCCGGGAACGCTCCCGGGGGAAGTCGTCGAAGCCCGAGTCGTCCAGCGGAAGAAGAACGTCTCCTTCGCGCGCGTCGAACGGATCGTCTCCCCGTCGCCGGACCGGATCGTCCCCCCCTGTTCCGAGCATCCCGATTGCGGCGGCTGTCCCTGGATGTCCTTCTCCCCCGCCGCGCAGATCGGGGCGAAAGAGGCGCTCCTCAAGGAAGCGCTCGCTCGGACCGGCGGGCTCGCCGGCCTCACCATCGAGCCGGCCGTCCCCGCCCCGAATCCCCTCGGGTACCGCTCCCGGGCCCGGCTCAATGTCGATCGAACCCGGAAGGAGATCCGGCTCGGCTTCCACCGGGAAGGGACCAACCTTGTTCATCCCATCCGCGACTGCCCCGTGCTCGTCCCGGCCTTGTCCCGCCTCGTCGCCCCTCTCACCGAGGCGCTGAACGCCGGGGGCGACCGGTTCTCGGGCCTCACGGAAGTCCATCTTCAGAGCGGCGACGCCTCCGAGCCGCCCCTCGCGGCCCTCGACCTCGAATGGGCCGATCCGGGGGCCGTCAAGCGCCTGCACCAGTCTCTCGGCCGGATCGGGACTCCCGCCCACGTCGTCGCGCGGGTCCGCAAGGGACGGAAGAGGATCGTCTTCGGCGGCGAGACGGTCCACTTCCGTCTCGGCGATCTCGTCCTTCAGGCGGGCGACGAGGCCTTCACGCAATCGAACCCGGAGATGAACGTGAAGCTCGTCGAGGAGGTGACGCACTTCGTCCGCGGCCTCCGCCCCGAACCCGAGTGCGTCTTCGACCTCTACACGGGGATCGGCAACTTCGCCTTGCCCGTCGCCAAGGTCCTGTCCCAATCGCGCGTCTTCGGCGTGGAGGAAAACCCGGCCGCCGTCCGCGACGCCCGGGCGAACGCGGAAGCCGCCGGGATGTCCGGGCGCGTCAAGTTCCTGGAGGAGAGCGCGGAAAGAGGGCTCGAACTGCTCGAAGGCGCCGGCGGGAAACCGGGCCTCGTCATCCTCGACCCGCCGCGGACCGGCGCTTCGCGCGAAGTCATCAAACGGATCGTCGGATTCGGGGCGGCGGCGGTCCTCTACATCTCCTGCGATCCCGTCACGCTGGCCCGGGACATCAAGGTTCTCGCGTCCGAAGGATACCGCGCCCTGCGGATCGCGCCGTTCGACTTCTTCCCCCAGACCCCGCACCTGGAGACGCTGGCGGTGCTGAGACGGTGAACAGGCCCACTGGGTAAACGGGTCTCAAAGGCCTCCCTTGTTCTTCCGATTCACCGATTCACCAATTCACCGATTCACCGTTTCCCCGACTCACCCATTCACCCATTCACCGATTTTTTTCCATACCTCCGCAATTCCTTCTCCCCCGACGGCGGATGTCGGGACGACGGCGCCCTCCTCCATCCCCAGTTCCCGCGCGATCGCCGCCGCCTGCTGCCGTTGTTCGTTCCGGGAGAGCTTGTCGGCCTTCGTCCCGGCCAGAACGAACGGGACGGCGCAATGATCGAGCCATTGAACCATCGTCCGATCGAGGGGGGAAGGGGCGCGGCGAAGGTCCATCAGAAGAACGACGCCTCGGAGGGACTCCGCGTGGGTGATGTACCCCTCGATCCGGGCTTTCCACTTCTTCCGCTCGGCTTCCGGAACGCGGGCGTACCCGTAGCCGGGGAGATCGACCAGGTAGAACCGTTCGTTGACGAGGAAGAAGTTGAGGAGCTGGGTCTTCCCCGGCGTCGCGCTCGTCTTCACGAGGTTCTTCCGGTGAAGGAGGGCGTTCATGAGGGAAGACTTGCCGACGTTCGACCGCCCGGCAAAGGCGACCTGAGGCAGGCGGCCGACCGGCGCGTCCTTCGGATCGGCCGCGCTCTTGACGAACTCGGCGGAGAGGATCCTCATCGCTCTACGAGCCGATAATGCAATTCACCCGCCCCGGCGCTTCTTCAAGAGCGCTACCGCCTTGGAGGCAAAGAACGCCTTCACTTCCTTCGGATCGACCTGGGAGAGAAGTGAAACCTTGAGCTTGGCGGGATCGTCGGGGAGCTTCTCGGACTGCTCAAAAGCGACAGCAAGGTAGTATTCATCGAGACCGGGGTCCTTCTTCCTGGCAAGATCGATCATCTCCTCGAGCGAGAGCCGCCCATCTCTGGCGAGCAGGTAGATGTCGATGAAATCCCTTTCTTCCGCTCTTCCGTAGAGGGCGAGAAGCTTTCCCGCCGCGATGTCCTGAAGGCTGTGAATCTTCAGGCCCTGTTTCTCCACGAAATCGGAAAGCGTAAAGGGCGAATCGTAGCCGATCTGGATCTTGATGCTTTCGTTGTTCTGGGTAAGTACGGCTTCCCAGAAACTGCGAAAGTTCCTGATCTCGGCGACCTGAATCCCGGCCGTCCGGAGAGAGGCCTTGATCTTCTCCGCCAAGATGGAGATCAGAGGCTCGTCGGAAGTGAAGATGTCGATATCTTCGGAGAGCCGGTGCCCCAGATAGAAAGCGCCCAGGGCCGTGCCGCCCGTAATGTGGAAAGCCCTGCTCTCTTCAATCGAAGAGAGGACGCTAAGAACTTTTTTCTGGAGCGGGCTTAGAATTTCCTTTCGCGGCAAAGTAGTCGCTCCAAAGCTTCCTGACGGGTGGGGGTAGATGGAACTCGGGAAGGAGTCTCTCGATCTCATTGAAATCGAGGGAGAGGACGTCCTCCATGCGCCCGCGCATGAGCACCTGCTTGATCCACCAAGCCCTCTCGGCTGAATCGTCAAGATCGATCTCGCGGTTCCCGGCAAACCAGACGATATGCTTGGGAGGAATCACGCCGCCGCTCCTTACGCGCTCTCGGCCTGGGCCTCGACGAGGAGGATGGGCTGGGAGCCGCTCGCGATGACGTCCTCGTTAATGACGACTTCGCGCACGTCGTTTCTCGACGGGATCTCGTACATGATGTCGAGCATCGTCTGCTCCAGGATCGCGCGGAGACCCCGGGCCCCGGTCTTCCGCCGGCCGGCCTTGTGCGCGATCGCGGCGAGCGCCCCGTCCGTGAACCGAAGGCGGACGTTGTTGAAGGCAAGGAGCTTCTGGTACTGCTTGATGAGGGCGTTCTTCGGCGTGGTGAGGATCCGCACGAGCGCCTGCTCGTCCAGCTCCTCGAGCGTGGCTGTGACCGGGAGGCGCCCGATAAACTCCGGGATCAGGCCGTACTTGAGCAGGTCTTCCGGCTCGAGAGCCGCGAGGATCTCCCCGTTGCGGCGCTGGGCCCGGCTCTTGACGTCGGCGCCGAAGCCGATGACCTTCTGTCCGGTCCGCTGTTCGATGATCGATTCCAGTCCGATGAACGCCCCCCCGCAGATGAAGAGGATGTTCGTCGTGTCGACGTGGACGAACTCCTGGTGGGGGTGCTTGCGCCCTCCCTGCGGGGGGACGGAGGCCGTCGTCCCTTCGATGATCTTGAGCAGGGCCTGCTGGACGCCCTCGCCGGAAACGTCGCGCGTGATGGAGGGGTTCTCGGCCTTGCGGCTGATCTTGTCGATCTCGTCGATGTAGATGATCCCCCGCTGGGCCCGCTCCACGTCGTATTCAGCGGTCTGCAGGAGCTTGAGGATGATGTTCTCGACGTCCTCCCCCACGTACCCCGCCTCGGTCAGCGTCGTGGCGTCGGCGATCGTGAACGGAACGTCCAGCATCCGGGCGAGCGTCTGGGCCAGGAGCGTCTTGCCCGTGCCCGTGGGCCCGATCAGGAGGATGTTCGACTTCTGCAGCTCCAGGCCGTCCCGGTCGGCCGGCGCGGAGATCCGCTTGTAGTGGTTGTGCACCGCGACCGAGAGGATCTTCTTGGCCCGTTCCTGGCCGATGACGTAGTCGTCCAGGACTTTCCGGATCTCGGACGGGCGCGGGATGCTTCCGCCCCCTTTGGGCGCGGCCGCGGTGTTGTCCTCGGCGAGGATGTCGTTGCAGAGGTCGATGCACTCGTTGCAGATATAGACGGTGGGACCGGCGATGAGCTTCTTCACCTCGTCCTGGCTCTTCCCGCAGAACGAGCACCGGAGCCCGCCTCCCTCCTCACCCCGCTTGGACATGGGTCCCCTCCGCTCCCGATCTCAAATTTCCAATTTCCAATTTACAATTTCCAATCGCCGCCTTTCAACCCTTCTTCGGCTTTTCCTTCATGACGATCACCTCGTCGATCAGGCCGTATTCCTTCGCTTGATCGCCCGACATGAAGAAGTCGCGCTCCGTATCCGTCCGGATCCGGTCGATCGCCTGGCCGGTGTGCCGGGCGTAGATTTCGTTCAGCGTCTCGCGCATCCGGAGGATCTCCCGCGCGTGGATCTCGATGTCCGTCGCCTGCCCCTGGAACCCCCCGAGCGGCTGGTGGATCATGATCCGGGCATTGGGAAGAGAGAACCGCTTCCCCTTCGTCCCGGCCGACAGGAGGAGCGACCCCATGCTCGCGGCCTGGCCGATGCAGATCGTGGAGACCGGGCTCTTGATGTAGTTGATCGTGTCGTAGATCGCGAGCCCCGACGTCACGATCCCCCCGGGCGAGTTGATGTAGACGTTGATGTCCTTCTCGGGATCGTCCGCCTCGAGGAAAAGGAGTTGGGCGATCACCGTGTTGGCGACGATGTCGTCGATCGGCGTCCCGAGAAAGACGATCCTGTCGCGAAGGAGCCGGGAGTAGATATCGTACGCGCGCTCCCCGCGGTTGGTCTGTTCGACAACGATGGGTATGAGGTTCATGAATCCTCCGTCTTCTTGTTCACCGCGGAGATCGCGGAGACCCCGGGGAAGCCGTGCCTTCGTCACGTTCCGAGTCTTTTGCTGCCCATCTCGGCGTCCTCTGCGTTCTCAGCGGTTGACCAAACCCTACGGCACAATGATCCTGGACTTCGCCGCGATCTTCGCCCGCGAGAGGAGAAACGCCAGCGCCTTCTCCTGGCGAACGGCCGCCCGCAGGCCGTCCAGACTCCCTTCCCGCTTGAGGATCGCCGCGCGGACCGCCTCGGGCGAGCGTTGCGGCTGGCCGGAGCGCAGCTCGGCCATCTTCTCGATTTCGCCGTCCACCTCGGCGTCGGTCGCGGCGATCCCCTCCGCGCCGGCGATCTTCTCCAGGACAAGCTCTCCCCGGATCTGATCGCGCGCCACGGGACGGAGACGCTCGGAGAGCGCCTTCAGCCGTTCCGCGTCCTCGGCCTGGATGAGGTCCATGTGCGCTTGAAGAATCATGCTCCCCACCCGCCGCTCCACCAGCGATTCGGGAATCTCGACCGGGTGGGCCTCCACGAGCGACCGGACGATCTTCTCCTTGTAGTTCCGCTCCCGGACCCGAGTCTTCTCGCCCTCGATCTTCCCGCGGAGATCCGCGCGAAGGGCGTCGAGCGTCTCGTGCCCCATGTCCCGCGCCAGCTCGTCGTCGACCTCCGGCAGAACCTTTCGTCTGATCTCCTTGACCGTCACTTGAAACGTCACCCTCTTGCCCGCGAGGCGCGGGTTCTTGTGGTCGCCGGGAAACGTCACGACAACTTCGCGCGTCTCTCCCTCGCCCGCGCCGACGACTTGGGCCTCGAATCCGGGCACCAGGGTCTCCGTTCCGATCTCGATGAGGAGGTCCTGGCCCTGCACCTTCTCCGCCGGTTCGCCGTCGATCGCGCCGTCGTAGTCCAGGCGGATGTAGTCCCCGCCCGCCACGCGCGCCCCTTCCAGCGCCGGGACGAGCTCCGCGCGCACGTTGCGGATGGCCGCGATCCCCTTCTCGATGTCCTCGTCCGTCACCGCGGCGTCTTCCCCCTCGATCGGAAGGTCGTCGTACCGCCCGAGCTTGATTTCCGGGAGAACATCGACCGCGGCGGTGAATCGGAGCGGCTCGCCCTTGGCCACCTTGAGCTCGCTGAACGTCGGGTCGTCCACGGGCGTAACGCCCGTCTCCTGGAGGGCGCGCGCGAAGCTCGTCGGAACGAGCTTCTGGATCATCTCGTTCTCGATCTCGCCCGCGTATTGGCGCTCCAGGATCGACGCGGGAATCTTCCCGGGACGAAAACCGGGAATCTTCGCCTTCCGGCCCACGGCGGCCTGGGCCTTCGAGTAGGCCCGCGACACTTCGTCCGATGGGACTTCGATCTTGAAAACGCGCCTCGTCGCGCTCGGTTCTTCGACGTCAACTTTCACGGGTTTCCTCGTTTCCTGTCCTGAAATCATGGTGCGAGAGGGGGGAGTCGAACCCCCATGGTTGCCCACCGGATCCTAAGTCCGACGCGTCTGCCAGTTCCGCCACTCTCGCGAACCGAAGTTGCACAACGGCCGGCGGCGAACGCCGGGCACTCGAGGCGAAGTCCCGCCGCCCAAACACCTCGCGCGCGGTCGATCCGGCTCGCTGGGCGCTCAACTTGGGTAAAGATCGCATGAAAGCGGACGATCCGTCAAGAAATGGGTGAGGACAGGCTCTTTTCGGACCGCTCGCCGTGCGTCGCCGTAACGACCGTGTGGATTCCCCCTCGGACGAAGAAGTCGCCGACAACTTGCATGAATCGGGGATGGCAGGCAACCACGAGATCGTCGAGAATCTCGTTCGTCACCGCCTCGTGGAAGGCGCCTTCGTTCCGGTACGACCAGAGATAGAGCTTGAGGCTCTTGAGCTCCACGCAGAGCGTGTCGGGAACGTACCGGATCCGGATCGTCGCGAAATCCGGCTGGCCGGTCCGCGGACAGAGGCACGTGAACTCGGGGCACTCGAAGGAGATCTCGTAGTCCCGGCCGGGCTTCGGGTTGGAAAAGGTCTCGATCGTCTTGGAAGGCTGCGTGGGCACGGTTGGCCGGGTCAAACCCGCTGTCAGTCGGAGAACGACGATGGCGCAAGGAAGAGAGGGGGGTTCCTATTCACCGATTCACCTATTCACCGATTCACCTATTCACCGATTCACCCTTGCCTTATTTGGTGCCGAAGGGGGGACTCGAACCCCCACAGGCGCAAGGCCCACTAGACCCTGAATCTAGCGTGTCTACCAATTCCACCACTTCGGCGCGCGGCAAACAGGGCGTATGTTATGAACAGATCGCGGGAGTGTCAAGGCGGACTTGAGCGAAGGGGGCTGTCCCCATCTACCCATTCACCGACTCACCGATTCCCGCCTCGGCCGGTTCCGTCCGCGCCGCCTCCTCGACCTCCTGCGAGATCTTCATCGAGCAGAACTTGGGGCCGCACATGGAGCAGAAGTGCGCTTCCTTGAAGGACGCCTGGGGAAGCGTCGCGTCGTGATACTCCCGCGCCCGGTCCGGATCGAGCGCGAGGGCGAACTGGCGGCTCCAGTCGAAAGCGTACCGGGCCCGGGACAACTCGTCGTCGCGGTCGCGCGCCCCCGGCCGCCTTCGGGCGATGTCCGCGGCGTGGGCCGCGATCTTGTAGGCGATGATTCCCTGCCGGACGTCCTCCAGGTCCGGAAGCCCCAGGTGCTCTTTGGGCGTCACGTAGCAGAGCATCGCCGCCCCCGCCCATCCGGCGAGCGCCCCGCCGATCGCGCTCGTGATGTGGTCGTACCCCGGCGCAATATCGGTCACGAGCGGACCGAGGACGTAAAACGGCGCCTCGCCGCAGAGATCCATCTGCCTCTTCACGTTCATCTCGATCTGGTCCATCGGCACGTGGCCCGGCCCCTCGATCATCACCTGGACGTCCTTCGCCCAGGCCCGGCGGGCGAGCTCGCCCAGGACCTTGAGCTCGGCGAACTGGGCGTCGTCGGAGGCGTCGTGGAGACAGCCGGGGCGAAGTCCGTCGCCCAGCGAGAGCGTCACGTCGTACCGCCGGCAGATCTCGAGGAGGTCGTCGAAGCGCGCGTAAAGGGGGTTCTCCTTGTGGTGATGGAGCATCCACTGGGCCATGAGCGCCCCGCCCCGCGAGACGATCCCCGTGATCCTCGACGAGACGAGAGGGATGTGCGAGAGGAGCGTGCCGACGTGGACGGTCATGTAGTCCACCCCCTGGGCCGCCTGCTCTTCGATGACGTCCAGGATGTCGTCGGCCGTGAGATCGACCGGGTCCTTCACCCGCTCGACCGCCTCGTAGATCGGAACGGTCCCGACGGGGATCGGCGAGTGATCGAGGATCGCCTGCCGGATCTCCCGGATCTGCTTCCCGGTCGAGAGATCCATCACCGTGTCGGCGCCGTACTTGAGGCAAAGGCGAAGCTTCGAAAGCTCCTCCTCCACGCCGGAAGAGAGCGCCGAGTTGCCGATGTTCGCGTTGATCTTGCAGGTCGCGGCGATCCCGATCCCCATCGGCTCCAGGTTCGTGTGCCGGACGTTCGCCGGGATGACCATCCTCCCCCGGGCGACCTCCGCCCGGACCATCTCGGGATTCAGCCCCTCGCGCCGCGCCACGCAAGCCATCTCCTCCGTCACGACCCCCTGCCGGGCGTAGTGCATCTGCGTGACGATTCCCTTCCTGCCTTTCACCCATTCCGCTCGCATTGCCTTCTCTCCCGCCAACGGATCGCGGCCCGATGAGTCTCGGAACCGCAAGTCCGTCAAGAACCGTGAAAAAATGAAGCGCTCCCCCCTCTTAAGAGGAGCGCTCGGATTGGTTTTCTTGTACCACAACACGACGCCGGACGGCAAGAAGCGAACCGCAGTAGTCCCTGGAGCCGGCCGTCCCGTTATGGTAGATTTAGCGCATCTGGCAAAGCGCGGGGGGATGACGCATGGAACCGCAGACAGAAGACCCGGCCCAAAGGCGCCAGCACCCCCGGATTCCCCTGAGGATCCGGTTCTCCACGTCGAACGTCGACGGAAGCGCTCAGGCCGATCTCACGTCCACGAACGTCAGCCTGGGCGGCGTCTTCCTGGAAACGCCTGACGAGAAGGGTTTCGAGATGGGAACGCCGATCCTTCTCCAGATCAACCAGGAGGGAGAAGGCCCCCTCAGGGTCCTGGGCGAGGTCGTCTACATCCTCGGAAAAGACGTGACGGCCGAAAGCAGCCTCACGCCGGGACTGGGGGTCAAGTTCGTCCACTTGACGGACGACCAGCGCGTCCGTCTGATGGGACTGCTCGCGGCGGGCCCGGGTAGATAAGCGGCTTAGATTTCCAATTTACAATTTTCAATTTTCAATTTCCAATTATCAATTTGCCAACCAGATCCCCCTACCCCGTCGTCGCCCCGCCGTCCACGGGAAGCACAACCCCCGTCACGTACTCCGCCCTCGCAAGGTAAATCACGGCCTCGGCCACGTCCTCCGGCGTCCCGTAACGCTTGAAGGGAATCGTATCCGCCGGCGGCTTCGCCGGCGTTCCTTCTTCCTCCCCCGGCACGATGATCGTCCCCGGCGCCACGGCGTTCACACGGACGGAGGGCGCGAGGGCGAGCGCCAGAAGGCGCGTCAGCATCACGATCCCGGCCTTGGACACGGAGTACGGGATGTGCCGGGTGAAAGGCTGGAGGGAGCCCTGGGAGGCAATGTTCACGATGCACCCGCCGCCCGCCTCCCGCATGCGCCGCCCGATCGCCTGGGCCGCGAAGAAGGGGCCTTTCAGGTTGACGTCGAGCGTCCGGTCCCAGACCTCGGGAGTGACGTCGTCCACCGCTCCGGGGAGAAAGACCGCGGCGTTGTTCACGAGGGGAAAGCTCCTCCGGCTTCGAAACGTCGGCCCTGAACGACCGGCAAAGAACGCCCGCGGCGGAGATTTCGGCCTCCGTCTCCTTCACGCGCGGCGGAGGCGTGGTCAGGTAGTTGACGGCGATGGAGTACCCCTCCCGCGCAAGCGCGAGCGCGATCCCCCGCCCAAGCCGCCTGGCGCCGCCGGTGACGAGCGCAACGCGGTTTATTCCCCCCCTCCCCCTCTGCCTCTCGGCGGACTCAAGCGTCATGGCGTGTCACCCATGTCCCCGGACTTTCTTGTTGCCTCTCTCCCCGACCAATCGCCTCACCACGTGACGGACATCTCTCACCCCGCGCCTCCGGCACCCGTTGCTTCGAGCATGCTCCGCACGTAACTGTCCCTGTCTTCTTCCTGGAACAGCCCGT
>JACPZO010000092.1 GCA_016195465.1 Nitrospirota bacterium | reverse complement strand
GCTCCCGCGATGGTCCGATTCGTCTCCTGCCCCTGAGACTCGATCTTCCCCTTCTCGCGCTGGTGCGTTCCCTGCGAAGCCGCTTCCCGCTCCCCCACGGCCGAGCCGGCGGCATTCTGCGCCTGTTGCGCCTCGTCCTTGGACTTGGAAGTCCGGTCTTTGAAATACGAGTCGATAATGGTCTTGGTCTCCTGGTCGTCGGACGGTTGGCGCTGTCTTTCCTTGTCTTTCATGGTCGTTTGAATCTCAGAATCTCTCAGGTCGGAAACCTTGGTTCCCCGTCGATCCTTCAGGATACCGGCCCCCGAGAGGCCCAGCTTCTCCTTCAACTGGTCGAGCGCCCCCCTGTCGCCCTGGTCCCATGCCTCGGCCGCTTGCCTCGCCTCGTCGCGCGAGGCCCCCTTCTCGACGAGCTTGTTCTCGAGCTTCTCTTGCGCCGCGGCGCGATCCGCGTCGGCCTTCTGGTTGATCGCACGCGCCTCGAGGCCGGCCTTGATGTTTTCGAGGGAAACGTTTTCCTTTACCTGTTTAGCGACCTCGTCGCGCGTGCCCTTGTCGAGCAACCCCGTTCCGATCTCGGTCAGGTCCTTTCGGGCGTCGTTAACGAACTTGCCGGCCTTCTGGCCCTGATTGAGTATGCCTTCGCCGACCTGTTTGGTCCGATCCAAGGCCGTGTCGTCGGCCTGCGGAGCATCTTCACGGGCGCGCTCGGGAGGCGCGAGGCCGAGTTCCTTGAACTTGGAATTCAACGGTCCCTCGTCGCCGCGCGCTTTCGCCGCCATGATCTGCTTGACATCGTCGCGGCTCATGCCGGCCTGGCGGAGCTTCAGGGCGGACTGGAGATCGTACGTCTCCTCGTGCCGCTTGTTGGCTTCGGCTGTGGCGTTCTCGGCCGCTTCCTTGTCGCCCAGCCGCTCCTTGACCGTGTCGAAGCTATCCTTTATGCCCAAGGCGAGTGAGCTGTATGGGTTCAGGCCCGCAACACCGCGCGCGCCCGCCCTCAATGCGGCGTCGGCATCCCCTTTCTTTACTGCCTCCTTGAAGTCCTCCGCGTCCGCAAGTGTCCCTGCAGCGCTCATCGCTTCGCCCGCTATGTTGATACCCTTGCGTACGGCGCCCATCGGCGCCTCGGGGACGCCTGGGGCCCGAGGCTTCGCATCCGGAGCGTCCGCCACGGGGCTCTTGGGGGCGTCGGGGGCGCCGGCGGACGCTCCTTTTCCTCTGGGCGCGTCCGACGGAGAGAGGCCTTTTCCGTCTGGTGCGTCCGCGACCCTTTGCGGGCCTCGGTCAGAAGGCGTCATCTCGCGGGGTTTTGTCGTGTCAGGCGCATCCGTCGGCGTGCTCGGTTTGCTTGTCGCAGGTCCCTCAACTGGTCCACGTTCTCCTTTGGGGACAGATGGTTCGGCCGCACCCTTTGCGGTCGGTTCAGATGCGGGCTTGCCGGCCGCTGTTCCTCCCGAAGGTTCTCCAGTGGCGGTCTTTCCTCCGGACGCGGGTTCACCAGGGACCGCGCCTTTGCCTGAGCCGCCGCCCGTTGTCGCTTCGCCCGGTCGGCTTTGCGGTGGTTGTTTCCCGCCGGTGTCAGCCGTTGCCTGCGGTTTCCCAGCCGTCTCCGGCTCTGCCCGAGGCGTCGGTTCGGCGATCTCTTTTGGTCCCTTCGGCGAGCCTCCCTTCCCGGCGGCGTCTGGTCCTTCGGGAGGAGTCTGGGCGGTCGTTGTTTTTCCGGAGGGCTCGGTTGGCGAGGGGGCGCCCTTTGCCGTCGTCTCGGGTGCGGTCTTACCGCCCTTTCCGGCCGGCTCTACGATCGGTTCGGAGGACGTCCGTCCTTCGCCCTTGCGTCCCGGTTCGACGTTCGATTTTTTTCCGCCGGGGGAGGGGTCAGCGGGCGCCTTAGGCGTCGTTTCCGGCTTTCCCGCCGTACGGCCCGATGCGGGCTCGCCCGCGGATTTCGGCCCTTTCGACGTCGGTTCAGACGAGGGCTTTGCCGTGGCTGAACCTGAGGGTTCGCCCGCGGGCGCCTTTCCCGCAGGCTCGGCTGGTCCGGCGGTCTTTTGGGGGGAGGCCTCGCTCGGCCCCTTGCCCGCCGTCTCCGACGGGCCCTTGCGGAGGGCTTCTTTGTTGGCTGCGCCTGTCTCGCGGATTTTCTCCAAGGAGTCAACCAGCTCTTCCCGGAGTTTATGGGCTTCTTGCTTGGCGCCTGCGTTCTCGAGTTGATTGATCTTTTCTCTAGTCGCGGCGACCTCATGGTCGGCCTTGGTTTTCGTCTTTTGCCCGGCTTTGTCGAACACGTCGCGGCTGGCCTGCTGGAGCTTAGCGGCGTCTTCCGGAGTTACGGGGGCCCGTCCCTCTTTGATGGCGTTCAATTGTTCTCGAAAATCCTTGGGAGTCCCCGAAATATTGTTCTTCTTCATGATCTCGCTGATTTCCGCGTCGGAAAGGTGGTCCATGGTTTTGGACGTTCCCTTGACCATGTCCCGGGCCGTATCCGGATTTCGCGCCAGATCTTCGGGACTGCTCTTGAGACCGCCCATGGCTTTCTTCATGTGATCCTGCACCTGAACGTGGTCGCGTCCCGCCTGGGTCTTGTTCATCCCTTCGGAAACATATGTTTCCTTGTTCCGCGCATCCACATGGACCTGCGTCTGGTGCGCCCCGCTCCCCGGTTTGCCGAGTTTCCCCTCCTTGTTTATCGTAAAATTGAAATCATCCCCGACCTCGACCGTGCTGGGTGTTGTCTTGACGCCTGCCTTGATCCCCATGTCATTCAACACCTTCTTGACTTTATCAGCCTGGAAGGATGTGCCGCCCGCGTCGGTGTCCCCCGGAATGCCTCTATGTTTGGGATCAGTGACCTTTGTACCTTCTGTCTGCCTGGTTGGAGGCACATCCCTTCCGTCGGGTCCCTTTTGTCCACCCGAGGTCCTCCGGTTGACTTCTTCGATCACCTTGTCATGGATCTCCTGCCTCTGGCGAGCCATGTCTTGACTGGCGGCCCGGTGCCCTTCGGTTTCTTTGTGGATCAAGCTGTCCCGCTCCGGCCCGGGGGGCATTTTGTTCAGCTCGTCCATGGTCTTGTTGTGACGATCCAGCTCAGATCCCCAGTTCGTTTTGGTTTCTTCCCACTTGCGGCCGTACTGCGTCAGATCTTCCGCATCCGCAGACTCAGCCCGTTCAGGGATTGCCGCCGCAAGGGCAAGCGCAAGCCAGAGCACTCTGAACCATGGGCCAGACCAGGAAACAAGCAAGCGAGACGCGATGTTTGGATTCATGACGCGGATTCCTTCTCTTTCTCTACGACCCCGTCTCCACCAGCTTCACGTCCAGCTTGTTCGGCGTGACGCCCAGGACCTTGAGCCGGAAGTGCCCCGGGTTGGCGAGCGTCAGTTCCTCGGCCAGGCTCTGGGAATCGGCGCTCCAGAGAAGGTCGAAGATGACGACGCCGGAGACAAAGCTCCTCTGGACGACTTCCTTCATTCCCTTGATCCGTTCGCGGAGGATCTGCTTGACGGCCGCGACCTGCCAGACCTGTTGGACGTCGCCGATGACGAGCTGGATTCTCTGCGGTCCATCGGACGAAACGTTTCCATATCGGCCCAGGAGCTTGGGGATCAGAGACGTGATCAGCGGCGCGGTCGCCTCCCGGATCGCCAGCGTCCCGCCGGCTACGTCGTCGACGTGGATCTTGACCGCGTCGCGGCTCTCCGTCGCCAGGACCTCCGCCGTGTCCGTCCGGATCGCCTTCAGGCTGACGGTCGCCTGGTACGAGCGGAACGACGTGTCCTTGATCTGCTCGGCCGACCCCTTGGCGACCGCCTTCCCGACGATGACGACGTCCGCGCCGAACTGGAGCCCGAGGGCCGCGGCCGAGCGGGGGCCGCTGTTCATCGCCTGCAGGGCTTTGTCCCGGTCGATGTTCGTCCGGATCATCTCCGCGTCCACGACCTGGAGCCCCTTGGACATCAGGAACTCCGAGACCACCTTCTCCGCCTCCGCCACGTTGTGCGTGCCGAGGTTCTTCTCGTCGATCATCACCATGAACCGGGGGGCCTGGGCTCGTGCCCAGGCCGTTCCGGTCAGAGCGAGCGCGGCGACGGCCGCGATGCCGAACGTTACTACGGTCCTCGAAAGCTTACGCATGATCACGTCGATCGCTCCTAACAGGTTGCGGAAAAAGTCCCCTCTCCTCCTGGCAGGGGGAGAGGGCGAGGGTGAGGGGGTTATGCAAGCTGTTGATTGTATTGACCCTCACCCCAACCCTCTCCCAGAGGGAGAGGGGGCGAAAGGGGTTTTTCCGCAACCTCCTAAGGAATGACGAGGGAAATCTCCTCCGACGGCTCGCTTTCGAGGCCCGTTCCGTCAACCGCCGTCACGCGGAACGTGAGGGTCTTCCCCTTCTTGACCTCTCCCCGAAAGGCGAAGCTCGGTCCGTTGGATTCTCCCGCCTTGTCCCAGAACATGAACCCCTTCTGGGATACGGCATACTTGACGATATCCGGCTCGGGATTGGGCGCCCACGAAACGATCACCTGGCCGCCGTCGAATGCCGCCTTTATTCCCCGCGGGTTCCGCGGCAACGGCTTTGTGGACGACCGGACGGCGATGGAGAACTTTCCGATCAAGCCGTCCTTGTCGACGGCGCGGACCTTGTAGTGGTAGGTCGTCCCATCCTTGAGGCCCTTGTCGACAAAGCGATAAGCGGACCCGGGAATCTCCCCAAGACTCTTGTTGACGGACGCCTGTTCTTCGCCCCGAAAGACCTCGTATTTTGCGATGTCGGGCTCCGGGTTCGGCTCCCACTCGACGGTGACTTGCTTCACTTCGAACTCGCCGGTCCGTATGCCCGTCACCGGCGTGGGGACCGGCTTGGTCACGGCGATCGCCGCCCGCGATTCGGGACTCTGGACGTCCACCACGTTTACGGCCCGGACCTTGTAGTAATACCGGGTTTCGTCCTGGAGGCCGGCGTCATCGCTGAAGTAGCCTTTCTTCCCTCCATCCACGAATTGCGTCTGCTCTCTTCCCTCGATCGACTTGATCGTCTCGAACGGCCCCGTCTCCTGGCTCGCCCGGTAGACGGCGTAACCCTTGACCTCCGGTTCGTTGACCGGGTTCCATGACAGGGAGACCTTTCTGGCTTCGCCGCTCGCCGCCTTGAGTCCCGTGACCGGGGACGGGGGGCCCTTCGTCGTGGCCGCGGCCGTCCTCGATGGGGAGGATTCCGTCTCCACGACGTTGAAGGCGGCGATCCGGTACGTGTACGTCTTTTCGTCGTCCAGTCCTTCGTCGGCGTACGAGGCCCGGGATTGTCCGTCGAGCGTCTTGATCTTGGCCCATGTGTCGCCGGAGGTGCGGCGGTACACGTTGTATCCCTTGACGTTCGGGTCGAACGAGGCCTGCCACTGGAGGATGACCTTTCGGATGAGGCCGGACTGCGCCGAGAGGCCCGTTACGGCGTCCGGCGGCCCCGCCGTCGCGACGCGGATCGGCTGGCTCGGCACGGTCGTCATCCCCGAACGGCCCCTCCCGACAACCTTGTAATGGTACGTCTCGGCGTCGAGCAGGTTCCGGTCCTCGAAGGAGACGTGCCGGGAGGAATTCTCGACCTTCCCGACCTCCTGATAGGACCCGCTTTCCGTTCTCCCGCGGAGGACCGTGTACGACTCGACCGCCTCCGACGAATCGGGAGCGATATCGATGAATACGCTTCGGACGCCGCCCCGGGAGGAGGCGATTTGCGGCACCGGCAGGTTCGCCGCGACGGTATCGCCGGCCTTGAGCGCTTCCTGGAAGAGCTGTGAGACGAGGTTGTCCACCATTCTCTTTGCGAATGCGGAAAGGCCGATGGGCGACGGCGAGATGGCCGAGTCCGAGACGCTCCAGACGACTCCGCCGTCGGAGACGTCGATCATCCGGGCGTTGATGCCGATCGCCGAGAGTTCGGAGGCGCCGGAGGCTTTGGAGCCGTACTCCGGGACGGTCCCGACGATGACGCCCTGGACGCCCAGCATCTTTCCCACTCGTATGGCGACGGCGCTTTCGGTCACGCCCTTGAGTCCCAGGGCCTGCTCGCCCAGGACCTGCTCCATCTGGCTTCTTTCGACCAGGTTGTACTTGTTCGTCTTGAGAAGAGCCGTGGCGAAGAGGTCCGAGATGCTCGATCCGATGAGATCCGTCGGGGCCTTGAACGGAAGGACGGCGACCTTTTGGTATATTCGCTGGCCGGCCACCGGGCTGACGAAGATCGTCGCCTTGACGTCCTTGTACCCGTCCGGCATCAGCATCTCGCCCCTGTCGACCTTGGGGGAAGACCCGCAGGACGCGGCGAGAAAGAGCCCGGCCGCCGCGATTCTCCAAATTCTCGACACGAAGGTTCCATTCATGGACAGTGCCCCTCAGATGGTTGACGGCGTTGCATACGATGCTCGCAATGAGCCAGGCGTGACCGCGCTCCGGCGAGCGGCGGTGCAATATCGCGCGAAAGTTTAGCAGGTTGCGGAAAAAGTCTCCTCTCCCCCTGCCAGGGGGAGAGGGCGAGGGTGAGGGGGTTAAACAAACCGTTGATTCTATTGACCCTCACCCCAACCCTCTCCCAGAGGGAGAGGGGGCAAAGGGGGTTTTTCAGCACCCTGTTAGAGAGTGCCGGGGTTGGATCGGCCTGGCGAACGGTCCGGGGGTTTTCCGGGGCAAGTTGAGGTCCGGACAGCGCGCGCGGGCCGTGAACGGGAAGACAGTTCGTCGACACCGGAACCTCCTACGGGAGGACTCGAGTTACGCCGCCTAACGGCCCTGTCGGATATTGGCGAGAGAAACATTAGCAAAAAGGTATAAGTACTATATAGCACATCCGCCCCCCCCTTGAAAAGCGGCCTGCGTGGGCAAGCATGACGGAAGAACCGCCAAGATCCCTTGCGGACCGGGCTTCTCTGGGACATACTGACGGGGATGTCACTCCGCCCGAGTGAGGCCTCTTTCTGGAGTCCCCGATGTGGCTTGCCGATACGAGCGTTCGCCGGCCGGTCTTCGCGGCGATGCTCATCGCCTTCATCACGTCCTTCGGCGTCATGGCCTACAAAGACCTGGGGGTGGACCTTTTCCCCAAGGTCGACTTCCCGAACGTCTCCATCATCACGACCCTGGAAGGCGCCTCGCCGGAGGAGATCGAGACCCGGATCACCAAGCCGATCGAGGAGGCGGTCAACACGATCGCCGGGATCGACGAGCTCCGCTCCGTCTCGCTCGAGGGCGTCTCGCGCGTTTACGTCCAGTTCCTCCTGGAGAAGCCGGTCGACGCGGCGGCCCAGGAAGTCCGCGAGAAAGTCGCGACGGCCCTTCCGCTCCTTCCCGAGGGGACGGACCCGCCTCTCATCGAGAAGCTGGACCCGGACGCGGCGCCTGCCATCGCCCTCGCCGTATCGGGCAGGCGGTCTCCCCGAGAGGTCACCGAGATCGCGAAGAAGCGCGTCAAGGAGCCGCTCGAGACCGTGACGGGCGTCGGCTCGATCACGATGGTCGGCGGACGGGAGCGGGAGGTCCAGGTCGTCATCGATCCGCGGAAGCTCGAGGCCTACGGTCTCACGATCGCCGACGCGCGGGAGGCTCTCCGGAAGCAGAACCTGGAAGTCCCGGGCGGCCGGGTCACGTACCGGGAGCGGGAGCAGGTCCTCAGGACGATGGGCCGGCTGGAGAGGCCGGAGGATTTCGCGGAGATCGTCGTGGCGGTCAAGGCCGGGGCGCCCGTCCGGATCGCCGACCTGGGCCGAGTGGAAGACGGCGTCGAGGAGACCCGAACGCTCTCCCGTCTTAACGGCGAGAGCGCCGTTTCCCTCCTCATCCGGCGCCAGTCCGGGACGAACGCCGTCGAGGTCGTCGAGCGGCTCAAGAAGCACCTGGAACGGGTCAAGAAGACGCTGCCCCCGGACATCAAGATCGCGGAGGTCCGGGACCAGTCCCGGTTCGTCAAACGCTCCTTCGGCGAGGTCCAGTCCCACCTGATTCTGGGCGCCGTCCTCGCCAGCGCCATCGTCCTCCTCTTTCTCCGGAACTGGCGGAGCGTCCTCATCGCCGCGGTCGCCATCCCCACCTCGATCATCGCCACGTTCACGGTCATCAAGGCCCTGGGGTTCACGCTCAACAACATGACGATGCTGGCGCTCTCGGTCTGCACCGGGATCGTGATCGACGACGCGATCGTCGTTCTCGAGAACATCTACCGCTACGTCGAGGAGAAGGGCGTCAAGCCGTTCGAGGCGGCCAAGGCGGCCACGGCCGAGATCGGCCTCGCCGTCATGGCCACGACCTTCTCGCTCGTCGTCATCTTTCTGCCGGTCGCCTTCATGGCCGGGATCCCCGGCCGGTTCTGGTACTACTTCGGCATCACGGCCGCCTTCGCCATCACGATCTCGCTACTCGTGGCCTTCACGCTCACGCCGATGCTCGCGTCGAAGCTCGTCCGCGCGGGTCACGGCGCGTCGAAGGAGGGGCGGCTCTACCGGGCAATCGACGGCGTCTACGGCCGGATGCTCGCCTGGTCTCTCGCCCATCGAGGCGTCATGGTCGGCGCGGCCCTCCTGGCGGTGGGCTCGCTCCTCGTCCTCTATCCGGCCATCGGGAAGGAGCTGGTCCCCGCGGACGACCAGAGCGAATTCCAGGTGGACGTCAAGGCGCCCGAAGGGTACTCGCTCGATCGGACCGACGCCGCGATCCGGGAGATAGAGGGAAAGCTCGCGAAGATCCAGGGCGTGCAGGACGTCTTCACGACGATCGGTCTGGGAGAAGGGGGGATCGGCGGGCAGGTCAACGCGGCGAGCGTCTACGTGGGCCTGGCCCCGATCAAGGAGCGGAAGGCGTCCCAG
>JACPZO010000042.1 GCA_016195465.1 Nitrospirota bacterium | reverse complement strand
TCGTCGGCGCGTCGATCTCGCTGAACGGCGCCTACGCCCGGACGGGCGAGTACCAGAAACGCGGCTACGAGATGTGGGTGGAGGACGCGAACGCCCGCGGGGGACTCCTCGGCAGGAAGATCGAGCTCAAGTACTACGACGACAAGAGCGATCCCAACGAGGCGGCGAAGCTCTACGAGCGGCTGATCACCGTAGACAAGGTGGACCTCCTCCTCGGCCCCTACTCCTCTCCCGTGACCAAGGCCGCCGCCCCGATCGCCGAGAAGTACAAGATCCCGATGGTCTCGACCGGCGCGGCCGACCAGGCGATCTTCCGCCAGGGTTTCAAGTACATCTTCCAGGTCTACACGCCGGAGAACTTCTACATGGACGGCGTTCTCGAGATGGCCGCCAAAGCCGGATACAAGACGATGGCCGCCGTGAACGAGGACACGGTCTTCGCGAAGGGAACGGCCGAGGGCGGCATCGCCAAGGCGAAACATCTCGGGATCGAGGTCGTCTTCCGCGAGGCGTACGCGAAAGGCGTGAAGGACGTCTCGGGGATCATCCTCAAGGCCAAGGCCAAGAACCCGGACATCTTCCTGGGCGGCTCCTACCTCCCCGATTCGACCCTTCTCGTCCGGCAGGCGAAGGAGCTGGACTTCAACCCCAAGGTCTACGTCTTCTCGGTCGGCCCGGGTCTCCCGGACTTCGGCAAGAACCTCGCGAAAGACAGCGACTACGTTTTCGGCCCCTCCCAGTGGGAACCGACGCTCAAGCTCCCCGGCGCCCAGGAATTCGCCGACCGGTACAAGAAGAAGTACGGGGACGAGGCCGCCTACCACGCCGCCGGAGGGTACGGCGCGGGGCAGATCCTCGAAGCGGGGATCCGGAAGGCCGGGAGCGCCGACCGGGAGAAGGTGCGCGAGGCCTTGGCGTCCCTGGACACGACGACGATCTTCGGCGCGTACAAGGTCGAGGCCGGCGGGCTCCAGGTGAAGAAGGTCATGTACATGACCCAGTGGCTGAACGGCAAGCGCGAGGTCGTCTGGCCGGAGAGCGTCGCCACGGCGCAGCCGGTCCTCAAGGCCCCGGCGTGGAAGGAGAGGAAGTAGCGACATTGAAAATTGTAAATTGGAAATTGGAAATTTGAGATTGTAAACCTTCAGTTTGCAATGCTGGAATTCCTTCCCGTCTATCTCCAGGTGATCGTGGGAGGGCTCCTGTTGGGGGCCCTCTACGCGCTCATCGCCTCGGGTCTCAACCTCATCTTCGGCGTCCTCAGGGTCATCAACATCTGCCACGGGGAATTGATGATGCTGGGGGCCTACGCGGCATTCGGCCTCTTCGCCCTTTGGAACGTCCATCCCCTTTTGTCCATCCCGGTGACGTTCGCCCTCTTGTTCCTGCTGGGAATCCTCATCGAGAAGACGCTCGTCGAACGCGTGGCGGGAGCGCCCGAGCTCTCATCCCTACTCCTCACGTTCGGGATCGGGATCATCCTGACGAGCGCGGCCATGAACGCCTTCAAGGCCGACTTCCGCTCGGTCCCGGCCCTGACCGGCTCGATCCTCCTGTGGGAGATCGCCCTTCCCCGGGCCCGGCTCGCGTCCTTCGTCACGGCCCTCGTCATCACGGGAGGCGCGTACCTCTTCCTGAAGCGGACGCGGGCGGGCAAGGCGATCCGGGCCGCGTCCCAGAACGCCCTCGTCGCCGAGACGTGCGGGATCGACGTCGCGCGCGTCCGTCTCTTCGCCTACGGGCTCGGCGCGGGGATGGCCGGAGCGGCGGGGAACCTTATCGCCCTCTCCTATTCCTTCAACCCCGAGGTCGGGCACGTTTTCAACCTCAAAGCGTTCGCGATCATCGTCCTGGGCGGAATGGGGAACTTCGCCGGGGCCTTCTGGGGGGGCCTCCTCCTGGGCGTCGTCGAGGGGCTGACCGGCTACTTCGCCACGGCCCAGGTCGTCGACGCCGTCGCCTATCTTCTCATGCTCCTCTTTCTTCTCTTCCGCCCTTCCGGCCTTATGGGAGCGGCCAAGTGAAGGAGAGCCGCCTTCCGGTCGCCCTCGCCTCCCTCGCCGTCCTCGCGGCCCTCTTCGCCTACGCCGCCCTCGCCTCGCCCTACCTCATCGCGGCCGGATTCACGATCGTTCTCTTTGTCACGCTCTCCGCTTCGTGGAACCTCGTCTCCGGCTACACGGGGTACGTCTCGTTCGGCCACGTCGTCTTCTTCGGGATCGGCGCCTACACCGCCTCCCTTCTCGCCACGAAGGGAGGCCTCGGGTGGCCGGCGGCCACGCTGGGCGCGGCTTCGGCCGCCGCCGTCCTCGCCCTCGTCCTCGGAAGCATCACGCTCAGGCTCAAAGGGGCCTACTTCGCCATCGCCATGCTGGGCGCTTCGGAAGCCGTCCGCGTCGCCGCCAGCACCTGGGAGTCGCTCACGGGAGGGGGATCGGGAATCACGCTTCCGAACATCCTTTCGCCCCGCGGGGCCTTCCTTCTCCTCGGGATCACGGCGCTCGGGACGATCGTTCTCACGTACGTCGTCGCCCAGTCGCGCTTCGGCCTCCACCTTCTCGCCATCCGCGAGGACGAGACCGGGGCGGAGGCGATGGGCGTCGCCGCGACGCGCGCGAAGACGGCCGCCTTCGTCCTCTCCGCGGTCCCGGCCGGGATCGCCGGGGCCGCCAACGCCTGGCACATCAACTACATCGACCCGGAATCGACCTTCCCGATGCTGCTCACGATCCAGATGA
Organism: Nitrospirota bacterium; assembly: GCA_016195465.1. GTDB lineage: Bacteria > Nitrospirota > RBG-16-64-22 > RBG-16-64-22 > RBG-16-64-22 > RBG-16-64-22. The sequence goes on along the minus strand of JACPZO010000042.1, from coordinate 48,146 downwards.
TCGTCATGACGATGCTGGGTGGAGGCGGGACCGTCCTGGGGCCGGTCGTGGGGGCGCTCCTCCTCGGCCTCGCGGGGGAGTTCCTCTGGGCCCGGTTTCCATTCGTCCACCTCGGCCTGTACGGGCTCCTCATCGTCGGGATCGTCATCTTCATTCCCGAGGGACTCCTCCCCCGCCTCATGGCGAGGGGGATCCTCCCCCGGACGAGACGCCTGTGACCGGACCGGACATCCTCCAGGTCCGTCACGTCTTCAAGGCGTTCGGCGGCCTCCAGGCGCTCTCGGACGTTTCCTTCAGCGTTCCCCGCCGCGGGATCGTCGGGCTGATCGGCCCGAACGGATCGGGGAAGACGACCCTCTTCAACGCCGTATCCGGGTTCTTTCCGCCGGATCGCGGCGAGATCGTTCTGGACGGACGGCCGATCGCCGGACGCCCCGCGTGGACCGTCGCGCGGCGGGGTCTTGTCCGGACGTTCCAGGTGATTCGCGTTTTCGGTCAGATGACGGCGCTCGAGAACATGCTCGTCGCGGCGCCCGGTCTCGACGCCCGGGCCGAGAAGGAGCGGGCGCTCGCTCTCTTGGGCCGCGTCGGCCTCTCGCGCCACGCGAACGAATACGCGGCCGACTTCTCGTACGGGATGACGAAGCTTCTCGAGTTCGCCCGGGTCCTCATGCCAGGCCCATCCCTCGTCCTTCTGGACGAGCCGGCCGCCGGCGTGAACCCCAGGATGCGCGAGACCCTCTGGTCGATCGTGCGCGAGAGCCGGGAGGCGGGAACGACGTTCGTCATCATCGAGCACGACATGAACGTGATGATGACGCTTTGCGAGAGGCTCACGGTCCTCAACTACGGCGAAGTGATCGCCGAAGGGGCGCCGGAGGAGGTCCGGCGGAACAAGGACGTCGTCGAGGCGTACTTCGGGAAGACGGCGGAGCGGGCAGAACGGTGAATCGGTGAATGGGTGAATAGGTGAATAGGTGAATCGGTGAATCGGTGAATCGGTGAATCGGTGAATGGGTGAATAGGTGAATAGGTGAATAGGTGAATCGGTGAATAGGTGAATCGGTGAATGGGTGAATCGGTGAATCGGTGAACGGACCGACGTGGAGATCGCCCCGGAAATGACCGAAGACTCCGTCCTTCTTGGAATTCGAGACTTGTGCGCGGCGTACGGCAAGGTCGAGATCCTGCACGGCGTCTCGCTGGACGTCCGGCGGGGGACGCTCACGTGCATCATCGGACCGAACGGCGCGGGGAAATCGACCGTCCTCAAGTCGGTCCTGGGACAGCTCCGCGTAACGGACGGGAGCATCCGCTTCGACGGCCGCGAGATCCGCGGCCGGGCGACGCACGAGATCGTCCGGAGCGGCATCGGCGTCGTCCCACAGGGGAGGGTCGTTTTCTCGGAGATGACGGTGGACGAGAACCTGGACATGGGCGGCTACACGGTCGAAGACGCGGCGGCCCTGCGGCGCGCGCGTGAACGTGTTTTCACGCTCTTCCCCCGCCTGGCCGAACGGAGAAGCCAGCGGGCCGGCACGCTCTCGGGAGGGGAACAGCAGATGCTCGCCATGGGCCGGGCCCTGATGACCGACCCCGCGCTCGTCCTGATGGACGAGCCGTCTCTCGGCCTCTCTCCCCTCTTCGTCGACATGATCTTCGAGAAGATCGGCGAGATGAAGCGATCCGGGATGACGATCCTGATGGTGGAGCAGAACGCCGCCCGGGCCCTCGCGGCGAGCGACCACGGATACGTCCTCGACCTGGGCGAGAACCGGTTCGACGGACCGGGAAGGGACCTCCTGGCGAGTCCGGAGGTGAAGAGGCTGTACTTGGGGGAACGGTGAAGGCGGGAATTCGGGGGTCGGGATTGAGGGGGTAGGGGGAAGATGCGCTTCCACGCATACCCCATGCCCCCTAGTCCCAAGTTCTCTGTGCCTCTGTGCCTCTGTGCCTCTGTGCCTGAACATAAGGAGGATGCGATGTACGTGCGGCGATACATGACAAGCCCGGCGGTCACGATCGACGAAAACGCAACGCTCACGGAGGCGATCCACTCCCTCAAGGAACATGGGGTCCGCCGCCTCCCCGTTGTCCGGAAGGGAAAGCTCGTCGGGATCCTTTCCGACCGCGACATCAAGGAATACTGTCCCACGAAGGCGACGAGCCTCGACGTCTGGGAGGTCCACCACGTCCTGGCGAAGGTCGCCGTCCGGGAGGCCCTGACGGGAGACCCCGTCACGATCCGGCCAGACGCGCCCATCGAAGACGCCGCACGGGTTCTCCATGAAAAGGGGATCGGCGCGCTTCCCGTCGTGGATGCGAAAGGGAGTCTCGTCGGCATCCTCACGGAGCACGACGTCTTCGGCGCCCTCGTCGCGCTCACCGGCGCGCGGCGCGGGAAGACGACGCGCCTGCACCTCACGATCCCGGACCGCCCGGGGACGATCCGTGAAGTGGCCGACGTCATCCGCGCCCACGGAGGCCGTCTCGTCTCGATCCTCACGTCCTACGAAGGCATCCCCGACGGCTCCCGCGAGCTGGCCATCCGGTTCGCCGGCGGCAAGTCCGACCGCATCGCCGCCGACCTCCGCCCGTCTCACCCGGATCTCGACATGCGGAAGGGTTGACAGGGGGTTCCGGAAATTCTGGCGTCGGGCGCGGGCGGCTGAAGCGGGCCATGCTTGCCTTGACAACCCCCCGCCGTTCGCCTATATTTCGCATCGTCAGGCGGAGCACACAATGGCGAACATCGGCCCGCTCAAGCGAGAGCTCGAGAAACAACGGGTCATCCTGTTCACGCAACATTTCAAGATCGTCGGGGATGTCCATCTCCCGCCCGGAGGGCGATTGACCGACTTTCTCAACCGTTTCGTCGGAGAGACCGACCGGGCGCCCTTCGTGGCCGTCACGGACGCCCAGTGCTACTCCCTCCGCGACAACGTGCTGCTTCTCCGGACCGAATACCTGGCGATTCACAAGCGGGAGATCGGGATCGCCATTCCCTTCTCCCAGGCCGTTGAGCTGACCGGATGAGCTCGGAGATGGAAGCCATTCACGAGTCGTACGTCAAGGGACGGGCGGCCTTCGACCGGGGAGACTTCGACGAGGCCCAGCGGACCTTCGAAGAGATCGTCCACAAGCGGCCCCACTACGCCGAGGTCCACAACAAGCTCGGCCTGATCCACCACCAGAAGGGGGCCCTGGGAAAAGCCGTCGACTCCTTCGAGAAGGCCCTCGCCATCAATCCCAACTACACCGAAGCGTCGCTGAACCTCGCCGTTACATACAACGAGCTCGGGCGGTACGACAAGGCGGGGGAGATCTTCTCGCGGGCGGCCCAGATCGCCCACCCGGCGCCGAACACCATCGATCCGTACATCAAGGGGAAGATGGCGAACGAGCACGGCCGCCTGGGGGACCTGTATCACGACCTCGGCCTCTATGACGAGGCCATCGAGGAGTACCGGAAGGCCCTGCGCCTGCGGCCGACCTTCGTCGACATCATCACGAAGATCGGCATCTCTCTCCGCGAGAAGGGGGAGTTCGATCAGGCCGTCGGGGAGTTCTCCAAGGCCAAGGAGGCCAATCCGCAGTACATGCCGGCCCGGATCAACCTGGGGATCACCTATTACATGCGGGGGTTCACGGGGATGGCCGTGGAGGAATGGCAGGCCGCCCTCGAGATGGACCCGGCCTCGGCGGAGGTGAAACGGTACCTCTCCTTCGTGCGAAACGAACCGATGACGGAGCCGTCGGCCCCGACCAAACCCGGAACGCCTCCATCGCCCTGACCCGGGTTCCCATCCGGCTGGGCGGACCCACATGACCCCGCTCCTTGAAGCGAAACACCTCGCGGTCCGGTTTCCCTCGCGTCTTGGCGCCGTCCAGGCCGTGGACGACGTGTCGTTCGACGTTCGGTCCGGCCGGGTCTTCGGGCTCGTGGGCGAGTCGGGATGCGGCAAGACGATGACGGCCCTCTCCCTCCTGCGACTCGTCCCCCAGCCGGGCCGGATCGTCTCCGGCCGGATTGTCTTCGAACAGCGCGATCTCCTGGCCCTGCCCGAGCGCGAGGTCCGACGGATCCGCGGGGCCCGGATCGCCATGATCTTCCAGGAACCGATGACGTCGCTCAATCCCGTCTTCACGATCGGATATCAGATCGCCGAGGCGATGACCGCGCATCTCCCGCTCGGCCGGCGGGAGGCCTGGTCGCGGGCCGTCGAGCTTCTCACCGCCGTGGGGATCCCGGCCCCGGAAGCGCGCGCGAAAGACTACCCCCACCATCTTTCGGGAGGGATGCGCCAGCGGGCCATGATCGCCATGGCCATCTCGTGCCGTCCCGCGCTCCTGATCGCCGACGAGCCGACGACGGCCCTCGACGTCACGATCCAGGCCCAGATTCTCGACCTGCTGTCGCGCATCCGGGAGGAGACCGGCTCCTCGCTTCTCCTCATCACGCACGACTTGGGGATCATCGCCGAGACGGCCGACGAAGTCGCCATCATGTACGCCGGGCAGATCGTCGAGCGGACCGCGGCGTCCGCCCTGTTCGCCAAACCCCTCCACCCGTACACGCGCGGACTTCTCGACTCCCTGCCCCGCCACGCGGAGAAAGGCAAGGCCCGGCGCCTCAAGGCGATCCCCGGAAACGTCCCGACGATCAGGGGGCCCGTCTCGGCCTGCCGCTTCGCGCCGCGCTGTCCCATCGCCGTCGATCGTTGCCGGAACGAGGCGCCCGATCTCGTCTCCGTCTCCGAAGCCGGCGCCGTGCGATGTTTCCGGCCGGGTGAAGCATGAGCGCCCCGCCTCTTCTCGCCGTGGAAAACCTCACGAAGCACTTCCCCGTGGAGAGCGGCTGGTGGGGCCGTCCCCGCCCCCCCGTGCGGGCCGTGGACGGCGTCTCGCTTCATCTGGACAAGGGAGAGGTCCTCGCCATCGCGGGCGAAAGCGGCTGCGGCAAGTCGACCCTCGGGCGGGCCGTCCTCCGCCTCATCGAGCCGACGTCGGGGGCGATCCGTCTGGATGGAACGGACGTCCTCGCTCTCTCCCGCCAGGAGCTCCGCAAGGTCCGGCGGCGGATGCAGATCGTGTTTCAGGACCCCTATGCTTCCCTCAACCCCCGGATGCGGGTGGGTGGGATCGTGGGGGAGCCTCTGCGGATCCACAACCTCGCGGGAGGAACGGCCCTGCGGGAGAAAGTCGCCGAGCTTCTCGAGACCGTGGGCCTTCCGGCGGACGCCGAGTCACGCTATCCGCACGAATTCTCGGGGGGCCAGCGCCAGCGGATCGGCGTCGCCCGCGCCCTCGCCGTCCAGCCGGAGATTCTCATCGCCGACGAGCCGGTTTCCGCCCTCGACGTCTCCGTCCAGGCCCAGATCCTCAATCTCCTCCAGGACCTCAAGGAGAAGTACGACCTCTCCTTCATCTTCATCTCGCACGATCTGAACGTCGTCCGGTTCTTCAGCGACCGGATCGCCATCATGTACCTGGGACAGTTCGTCGAGGCGGGAACGAACGCCCAGGTCTTCGGACTTCCGCACCATCCCTACACGGTGGCCCTCCTGTCGGCCGTTCCCGTCCCCGATCCGACCCGGAAGCGCGACCGGATCCTCCTCACCGGAGACCTCCCGAACCCCGCCGCCCCGCCTCCCGGATGCCGGTTCCACACGCGGTGCCCCCTCAGGATGCCCCAGTGCGAGTCAGCGGTCCCCGCGCTTGCGCCGCGGGAGGACGGCCGGCTCGTCGCGTGTCATCTCTCAGGCCCGGCCAGGATGGGCGGTTAGTCGGAAGAACTACGGAAACTCTTTCTTCAATCGATGGGTCGCCCGGACCACCTGATCCAGGTCTCCCCCTTCGATCTCCCAGACGATCTCGTCCTTGGCCGTCTTCTTGATCTTGACCTTGAGAGGTTTCGCCGGCTGCAGGACCTTGACGGGATGGGCGGGCCGCTCGGAATCGGGGGCCAGGGCCGCCGTCGGCTCCTTCGAAGGAGGAGAGGTCGCCGGCGCGGGCGAGCATGCGAGCAGGATGGACGACGACGCGGCGAAAACGAGGAAATTTACTGCGTGGCGCATTCGGCACCTCCCTGTGGAAGGATGAACCGCGGAGGTCGGAGAATCCCCGCCTTTCAAGGCGGGGTTCTTCAACCGCTTCCTTCTACTCGACCGGCTCCACCCGGTCAAGCTCGAATCGAGCGTCCCGAGCGCTCCCTGGGCGCTCGAAAGCTCCGATGGACAAGGACCGGAATTCTGCTATACTTCCGCAGGCTGCGTGAAGCCAAGATCGGCCCGCCTCGGATCATCATGGTGCCATATCCATTCGCGAAACCGTCTCTCGCCCGGAAGATCATCCTGGGCTACAGTATCGTCGTCGGGCTGGCCATGGCCTCCGGAGGATACGCGATCTACAACTTCTCGGTCCTCAACAACATCACAGAAACCGTACTGCGCCGCGATCTCGTCCTGGCCCAGTCGCGCTCGGATATCCTGGAGCACCTCATCGCCGAGGCCCGGAACGAGGCCAAGTACTTCATCCTGAAAGACCCCGACTACCTCTCCTTGTTCAGGGAGAGGGGCGAGGCCTTCGACCGCACCGTGAAGCGGATGACCGGGATGGCCGCCGGCCCGGACGAGCGCGGCGCCCTGGACAAGACGGCGTCCCTCCACGCGGCCTACGCTGAAGACGTCTCCGCCCGCGCCGCCCGCCTGGCCGAAGGCAAACCGGTTTCCCTGGACGAGGTCCCGCCCCCCGTCTTCGAAGAGCTCTACGGACTCATCACCACGATGATCTCGGACGGTCGCCGGTCGCTCGACGCCGCGGTGACGGTATCCAACGCCCAGGCCGACCGGGCCAGGCAGGCCACGATCCTCGCCGTCGTCCTGGCCGGGCTGGCGAGCAGCTCCATCGCCCTCGTCATCGTCCGCTCCATCCACGAGCGGGTCCGGAAGCTCGACGAGGGGACCCGCCAGATCGCCTCGGGAAATTTCGCCTACGCTCTCGACGACCCGTCGCCCGACGAGCTCGGCTCGCTCGCCCGATCCTTCAACCAGATGGCCGAGAAGCTGGGCGAGCTCGACCGGATGAAGGCGGATTTCGTCTCGTGTCTCTCGCACGAGCTCCGAAGCCCGCTCACGTCGCTCAAGGAAGCGACCAGCCTCATGCAGGACCAGGTCGCCGGACCCGTCACGCCCAAGCAGGAGCGCCTCCTCAAGATTATCGAGATCGACGCCGACAAGCTCCTCCGGCTGATCAACGATCTGCTCGACCTGTCCAAGATGGAGGCGGGGATGATGCCCCTCAACGTCCACCCGGCGCGGATCGAGGAGGTCTTGAAGCACGCCGTCCAGGAAATCCAGCCCCTGGCCGTGGGCAAGGGGATCCACATGGTTTCCCTCATCTCCCCGAATCTCCCGGTCATCCGGATGGACGAGCTCCGAATCCAGCAAGTCGTCACGAATCTCCTCCACAACGCGGTCAAGTTTACGGAGCGCGAGGGAACGGTGACGCTGTCCGCGGCGGAGACGCCCGAGGGAATCCGGGTCTCGGTCAAGGACACGGGGCGGGGCATCCCGCCGGAGGCCCAAGCCCGCATTTTCGACAAGTTCCATCAGGTCGATCCCGTCATGACCGGGGCCTCGGGAGGAACGGGGCTCGGGCTCCCCATCGCCCGGCACATCGTCGAGGCGCATCGTGGACGGATATGGGTCGAGTCCCATCCCGGCGGTGGGGCCTCGTTCGCCTTCGTCCTTCCCGTCGCTCACGCACTCGTCACCACAGGAGGCACGTAGCCCATGCGAAGAACCGCCTGGTCCCTCATCTTCCTGCTCGCGGTCGCCGGCTGCGCCGACGTCCAGCACCGGGTCGACGCGTTCGCGTTCGACCGGCAGGTCAAAAACCACCTGTCCGAGGGAATCAGCGCCTACCGGGACGGAAACTTCGCCCGCGCTCAGTCGGAGCTCGCGGCGGCGCGGCGCGACCCTTCGTCCCCGGCGCTCGCCGGCGAGATCCTCTTCTGGTCGGCCAAGACGCATCTCTCCCCCCGCAATCCGGGCGGCGACCCGGCCCGGGGACTGCAGGACCTCACGCTCCTGATCGAGCGCCACCCCGCGCATCCGCGCGCCGACGACGCCGCGGTCCTGGTCGACCTGGTCCGCCGGGCCGCGGCCGCGGATAAGACCAATCAGGAACTGAGGAACGAGATCAAGAAACTCAAGGAAGCGCACATCAAGATCGAGGAGCTGGAGCGAAAGAAGCGGAACTGACACGCGCGTTTGAGACCACGGATGGGAGCCGCCATGCCCGATGAGAAGATCCTGATCGTCGACGACAACGAGAACATCCTCGAGGTCATCCGCATGCGCCTCGAATCGGTCGGATACGAGGTCTCGACCGCCGCGAACGCGTGCGATGCCCTCGGCCTCGTCAAGGGAGGCCCGTTCGATCTCGTGATCACGGACCTCAAGATGACCGAGCGGAACGGAATCCAGCTCATGGAAGACGTCCAGCTCGTCAACCCGGAGATCCCGGTCATCATCCTGACGGCCCACGGGAGCATCGAGAACGCGGTCGAGGCGATGAAGAAGGGCGCCTACTCCTACCTGACCAAGCCGTTCAACGACAATGACCTCGCGTTGCACGTCAAGAAGGCGCTGGAGAAACAGAGCCTCACGCGCGAGATCAAGAGACTCCGGCAGGACCTCCTGGAGAAGTACCACCTCGAGAACATCGTCGGGAAGAGCCCCGCGATGCAGCTCGTTTTCGAGCAGATCATCAAGGTGGCGCCCTCCCCCTCCACCGTCCTCATCCTGGGGGAGAGTGGAACGGGGAAGGAGATGATCGCCAAGGCGATTCATTACAACTCCCCGCGCGCGAACCAGCCGTTCCTGGCCGTCAACTGCAGCGCCCTGCCGGAAACGCTCCTCGAAAACGAGCTGTTCGGCCACATCAAGGGGGCCTACACGGGCGCCACGGACGATCGGGATGGGCTCTTCATGGCGGCGAACGGCGGGACCCTCTTCCTGGACGAGATCGCCGACGCGCCCCTCACCACGCAGGTCAAGCTTCTCCGGGCCCTGCAAGAGCGGGAAATCCTCCCCGTCGGGGGGCACGCGCCCCGAAAGGTGGACGTCCGCCTGATCGTCGCCACCAACAAGGACCTCAAGAAATCCATCGAGGAGGGAACGTTCCGCGAGGACCTGTACTACCGCATCCATGTCATCCCCGTCTCCCTCCCCCCCCTCCGGGAGCGGAAGGAGGACGTCCCCCTGCTCGCCGACCACTTCCTCCAGAAGTACGCAATTCAGATGAACAAGGAGATTCAAGGCTTCAAGCCCGAGGCCCTTCAGCGGATGATGCTCTACGAATGGCCGGGAAACGTGCGGGAGCTGGAACACCGGATCGAACACGCCGTCGTCATGGCCGCCGAGAACTACATCTCTCCGGAGGACCTGTTCCCCTCCCGGCGCGAGGAGCCCGGCGGATTCAAGACGATCAGGGAGGCAAGGGAGGAATTCGAAGAGGAATACGTCCGGAACCTGCTTCGGATCACGAAGGGGAACGTGAGCACGGCGGCGAAGCTGGCCGGACACCAGCGGATCGCCCTCTACAATCTGATCAAGAAATACGGGATAAATCTCGACGAGTTCAGGTCATGAATTGTTTGCCGGCATACACAGAGTGTATAGCTCCCCATACATCCCGCTCCAATGGACGATATCCCCCGACCAGACATCAACTTCAGCGGCTTGGTAGAAACCATAGGATTTTTGGGCTGTTATCAGCCGGGCATCGGCGAGGGGATTCTCGCCCGGCGGGAACTTCCCATTGGCACTAGACCTGCAATTCACGAGACCGTGCCAGAGATTCTCTTGGCCGAGGACTCTCTGGAGCGGAAAGAGGAATCCCCTTCTTTCCGATGCGGGAGGGCCGACATGGGGTCGGTCCTCCCGCCGCCCCGTCCTCTAGCGGCGGGGCGGCGTGAAGCGGCCGCCTGAGGAAACAGAGGAAACAAACGTGAATGGCATGCCGGCGGAGCCGCAGTCTTTCCTGTCCCCCCTGATCTGGGCGGCGGCGTTGCTCGCGGCGGCGGTCTTCATCTTCATCGAGCAGGCTTCCCAGCTATGACAACCAACGGCGCGCCCCTCAACATCCTGATCATCGACGACGACGAGGCGATTCTCTACACCCTCCAGCTCCGGCTCGAATCTCTCGGCTACACGGTCTGGACGGCCGATACGGCGGCATCGGGGATCTCGACGTTCCGGCGGGTCCGCCCCGACGTGGTCCTCCTCGACATCCGCCTCCCCGACGGGGACGGCCTCGAGATCCTCCGGACGCTCCGGGTCGAATCCCCGGACACGATCGTCCTCGTCATCACGGCGCAGGGACTGTTGAATCAGTACATGAAGGCGATGTCGCTCGACGCCCAGGAGTTCCTCCACAAGCCGATCTCGGCCAAGCTCCTGGACAAGATCATCCGCACGGCCGTGGAAAACAAGGGATCGTCGGGCAATCCGGGGACGATCCCGGCGGGCTCCGGGAAGGCCGAGCTCGGCCCCGGGACCGCGCCGTGGTCGCTCAAGAGCCAGCGCTCTTCCCTCCGCGTCCCGAGCTTTCCCTTGCCCCCCTGGTAGAACCCCGTCCCAACCTGGATCGCCGGGCGGTTGGGCAGATGGACGCCGGGGCGGAAAGTCAGGAATTGAAAATTGAGAATTGAAAATTTGAAATTGACAATTTTCAATGCAAAGAGCGGAAGATTGCCCTGACAGATCCCGCGGGGGAGCCGTGGCGCGGATTTCGTGAGCGGATCGGGTCAGTGAACGACGTACACGTTGCAGCGAACCGACGTCAGGATCTTGTAAGCCGTGCTCCCCAGGATGAAGCGGCTTAAGGCCCCCCGCCTGCTCCCGCCGACGACCAGCAGATCCGCCTTGTAGTCCCGAATGCACCCGTTGACCGCTTCCACCACGTCGCCCTGTCGCACGTTGATGCCGACCGGCGACCCGTCCCCGCCAGCCGCCCCGATCAGCCCCTTGATCGCCTTCCGGGCACGGATGCACGCCTCGTTGTAGACCTTCATCTCCTTTTCCGGCCCGGCCAGCCCCGTGTCCTCCGTGACCGCGGTCATAACGGTGATGAAGGAATGCCGTCCCCTGGCCAGATCGATGGCGTGCCGGACCACGCGCTCGTTCAGCTCCCGCGAAGAAGCGTCCTGCCCCAGGTCGATCGCGACGAGGACCCGGAAGGGGCGTTCCTTCTCGGACTTTACGCGGTCGTCGGCCCACCGCTTCAGGCGCTCGAAGTCGTCCCGGTTCTTCTCCCAGATTCTCGGAATCAGGCGTGAGACCCGCTTCAAGGCCGCCGTCACGGAGGGACGCTCCGGCGGGGCCTCGTCTTTCGGGGCGAACTTGACGATTCCCTGGATGGGAATCTCCTGCTCCCAGAGGCCGAGCGTCTCGTACAACTCTTCCATGCTGTTGAAGCGTTCGTCCGGGTTGGTCCTGAGGCAGTTCAGGACGAGGAATTCGAACGCGCCGCTGAACGCCGGATTATATTTCCGGGGCGGGGTCACGCCGCTCCTAATCCGCTGGACGACCCCCCACTCGGTCCGCGCATCGGGGAAAGGAAGCTTCCCGGTCGTCATCTCGTAGAGCATCGTCCCGATCGAAAAGATGTCGGACCTCGGGTCGTCGCGGACCCCGATGAACTGCTCGGGGGCGATGTAGGCCGGGGTCCCCTTCGGTTCGGGAAAGGACTCGTAGATGAGATCGGGCAAATCCAGGTGGTTCGCCAGGCCGAAATCCACGAGACGGACGTTCCCGTCGGACGTGATCATCACGTTCGACAGCTTCAGATCCAGGTGGAGGATCCTCCGCTGGTGGAGCTCGCTCATCGCCAGGACGATCTTGCGGATGAGCGACACGGCCTCCTCCTCGGAGAGGAAGCCGGTCTCCCTCAGGTGGGTGAGCAGGTCCACCCCTTGGATGTAGTCCATGACGAGATAACCGCCCGAGGCGGCGCCTCGCGCTTCGGGCATGTGGGCATGAGGGAAATCCTCGAGGTAGGGGGCCAGCCTCATCTCGTTTTCCAGGGAGACAACGCAGACGGGGTCGATCCCGTACGACTGGCGGGGGACTTTGAGGACCTTGTACTGCCCATCGAGGTTGACGGCCAGATAGAGCCGGGCCATCCCGCCTTCCCCAATCTTCCGCTCGATCCGAAATTCGTCAAGAAGAGTCCCCGGCTGAAGTTCTCTTGCCTGGGTCTCGGTGATGGGCTGGGTTTTTCCCATGAAAACTCTCGGGTTTGGATGACGGCCCCGGCATTCGGGGCGGGCGGAATCCCGGCGTTCCGGTCTTCCCCGCTCAGAACGTCATATCGGATCGGAGGGAGAAATTCTCAAGAGCCGCGTACACGTTTGCCGTAGAAAGCGGGAGAAGCGGGCCGCCCCGCCAGCGGATTCCGTAAGAACGTAAGAAGTGGAAAAACCGGCCGCCCCGCCTGCCCCCCGCGGGCAGGGGCGGGCAGGCGAGGGTGTCGCAAACCGAATTTCGAGAATGGATGGGGGCTAGCTCTTCTTGATCCCCGTGGCCGAGGTGTTCATCGGGCACCTCCTTGCACGGGGTTGAGCCGGACGCTGCCGCGACACGCCTTCGAGAAAAAAACACGGCCCGGCTGGAAATCCAACCGGGCCGTTCCCTTAGTGGTCCATGAGCTGAAGAACCCCGCCTTGAAAGGCGGGGATTCTCCGACCTCCGCGGTTTAGAGACCCCTAGACCTTTCGAACATTGGACGCCTGCGGACCCTTCGGGCCCTGGGTCACTTCGAACTCCACCGTATCTCCTTCGACGAGTGTCTTGAACCCATCACCCTGGATCGCGGAGAAGTGGACGAATACGTCTTTACCGCCCTCCTGGGCGATGAAGCCGAACCCTTTCGCGTCGTTGAACCACTTAACGGTTCCTCGTGCCATCTGTCAAATCACCTCCTTTTCACCGGAACCCCCCGGCGTGCGGGGATCTCGGCCCGATACCCCCGTAAATGGTGGATCTCCGAGCCGTCGAGGATTGTCAGGCCGAACCGTCCCGGTGAAAGCAGGCACAAAAAAACCGCAAAGCGGCGTTGGCTCGGCGGTTGGATGTCGTCTCTGCATTCAACTGGGGCAAAACCGGTCTACAATCGGGAATAACTATGCCATACTTTCCCCAGGCGTTGTCAAGGAAAAATCACCGGCCAGGGCTCGCCGTCGATCCGAGGAATCCAGCCCGGAGGACGATGGCCCCCGCGCTTGACTTGAGTCCCGCCCCATGCTACACGATTGCGTCTCGAACCGATCAATCCACTCCCAAGGCCACGCGCAAGGAGGAGCTATGCCCCGCCGTGCATTTCCCCGTTTGCTTCTTGGAACCGCCTCGCTTGCGTTCGCCCTGGCGGCAAGCCCGGCGCCGGCCCAAGCCGATCCCAAGCCCGACATCGGCTTGGGGTTCAAGATGACGTGGCTCGGACAGTCGTTCTTCAGGATCGAGACCGGCGGCGGAAAGGTGATCCTCACGGATCCCTGGGCGCGCGGCAACACCCTCTACCCGTACAAGGGGGCGGACGGCAAGGAAGACCTCTCGAAGGTCATGGACGCCGACGCCATCCTCATTACGCACGGCCACCTGGATCATTTGGGCGACGTGATCGAGATCGCGAAGAGTCCGAGCGCGAAGAAGGAACTCAAGATCGTCTTGCCGGCCGAGATCTTGCTGTATCTCTGGGAGCAGGGCGTTCCGAGCGAGAGGCTCCAGCCGCTGGGGATCGGAGGAGTCGTGGAGGTGGCCGGGGCTAAGGTCACGATGGTGAAGGCCGACCACTCGTCCTCGATCGGCTCCTGGGGACCGAAAGCGCCCCTGTACGGAGGGGCCGCCGCGGGGTTCGTCATCGAGGTCGCGCCCAAGGTCCGGATCTATCACGCCGGCGACACGGCGGCCTTCGAGGACATGCGGACGATCCACCGCCTCCACCGGCCGCTCGTGGCGCTCCTTCCCATCGGAGGGATCTTCACGATGGGCCCGGAGGAAGCGGCCTACGCCGTCTCCCTCCTGAAGCCGAAGTGGGTCGTTCCGATGCACTACGGCGGGACGTTCCAACTTCCCGGCTCGCCCGAGGAGTTCAAGAAGCGCGTGAAGAAGGCCCGCGTGATCGTTCCCACGCCGGGGCAGGCAATCGAGTAGGCGGTGAATCGGTGAATGGGTGAATCGGTGAATGGGGAAACTGCCTGTCACCTTCCCTCCAAGCCTGTGCAAGCGACCCCTCGCCGGCCTTGAAACTCGATGGGAATGGTGGTAGCTTCTTCTCGACAAAGCCTTTTTCACATCCCCAGCGAGGAGAGAACGAGTGCCCTCCAGCCTCCGGTCTCCAGCCGTTCCCTGCCACGAAACCCGCGCAACCCTCACCATTCGCGCCACATCCAGCCCAGCAAGAACTTGCTCAACTCGCCAACGTACCAGATCCGGACCGCGTCCCGGCTCCCGACGGTATCCGCATGGATCCCGGATGTACTCGCATGTTGCGCCACCCAATCGTTCGGACAGTGAGGCCGTGCGAGGCGAATGATGGATTACAAAGACTTGACATCTCTATTCATTCGAGTGACAGGGCTGGTCATCATAGTTCTTACGGTTGCTGACCTCCCCAACTGGATCCCTTCCGGCATGGCTTTGCTCATGAAGAAATCGTACCTCGAATGCACGTTCGTTATAGGCGTTCCGTTGACAATTCCCTTGCTTGTGGGCGCGTCTCTTTTCTTTTTTCCACGAACGATCACCAACAAGATTGTTCGCATCGACGGCCTTTCCCAGGATACAGCGGGACTCCTGCCACAACTGGAGCAATTGGCCTTTGGTGTCCTCGGGGCGTATCTCCTGTTCCGTGCTTTTTCTGATGTTGTCTTCCAGCTCTCTGAAATGCTGTTTCTTCAATGGCGGGTTTCGATGGGGCGTTCCATGATCTCGGAGCCAATCCTAACTCCGACGAAATTCGGTAATCTCGCGGCGACCGGTGGGCAGATCGCGTTTGCCGTCTGGCTTCTCGCGGGAACGAACGGTTTTCTTGCAGTTGTACGAAAACTGCGCGGTCAGGACTGACCGCATGATCTGCGGGGCAATTCAGGGGACGCCATACGTAACCGGCCGATCAGAAATCGGGTTGTTGGCTGAATTGTTGACTACTGCGGGGTTTTTCTCGTTCGGCCTCCTCGACAGACTGCAAGTATGTCTGCATCGGCCTCACTTGCGAGAAGCCCCGGCGGGCTTCGGTCTCGGCCGTTTCGCAACGGCATTCACGAATAATCCGGGCTAGCGCATGGTCCGAAGAGGACGGACCTTCCTGATCCGCTCAAAATCCTCATCATCATGGAGGAGGATGCCGTCGCACTCAAGGGCAATCTGGGCGATAAGGCAGTCCACCGTGCTTCGAATTGTGATCCCCTTTCGCCGGCAGTCGAAGAAGATCCGGGCCGCGTCAACGTGCGACTGCCACTGATCCGCTGGAACGAGAATCCTCTGCGTGGAGAGCGTCTCGAGGAGCAGGCTCCATTCGTGGGGATCTCTAGCGCCCTGAAGCACCTCCTGACCGCAAATCGAGGGGATGCCTACCGGCAGTTTGTCCCGTTCGGCCTCTCTGAGGCGATCCGCTGGACGAGACCAGCTTCCTTTGAGGAATGGAATCAGAACGGACGTGTCAACAACGATCAACGGCTCTCCTTGCGGAGCTTCGCCTCGCGGAGGGCTTTGTGGTCGTACCCAGGCGCGAAAGCGATCTTTCCAGCGAGATCGAGGAGACTTCTCCTTTCCCTTGTCTCAACGAGAGACCGCAACGCCTCACGGACGAGGGCACGCTTGGTCTTGATCCCCGTAAGCCGGGCCGCCTTCTTCACCAGGTCGTCGTCCAATACAATGTTGGTCCGCATACACTCCTCCTTACACTTAATGATACACCTATCCGAGGAAATATCAAGACCTTCGTTGGGCTCGGTGGGGGACGTGTCGGCGGGCTACATTGTTAGTTGTGTTAGATTGCATGCTCCTCCCTGTGTCATGTGGACCGAGAATGAATACGCCTCGGGTCCTGGCCCGCGGCATGTCGTGGCGGAGGAAATCAAATGCCGCGTCCAGAGGGACGCCGGATCCGTCATCCCGCATTCAGCGGATCGACCGGCTCGCCGGGGGCGAGGGACTGCCAGAAGTACCAGGTGGCGTAGGAGCGATAAGGCCTGAAGCGCTCTCCGCGTGCCGCGAGGGCCCAAGGGGATGGCATCTCCCTCAGCCGGTACGCCTTCATGACGGCTTTCCTGAGCCCAAGGTCATCCACGGGCCAGACGTCCGACCTGCCCAGCGAGAAGATCAGGAACATCTCCGCCGTCCAGCGGCCGATCCCCTTGACCTCGGTCAGCCTCTTGATGACCTCGTCGTCGCCCATCCGCCCGAGCCGCGCGAGCGGCAGACGGCCGTCCAAGACCCTCGCCGAAAGATCCTTCAGGTAGGCCGTCTTCTGGCGGGAAAGTCCGGCGGCCCGCAGAACGGCCGGCTTCGCCGCCAGCATCTCCTCCGGCATGGGCGCGCGCTTCGGCCCGTTCCCGTTTACGGACAGGAGAACCCGGCGATAGATCGTCCCCGCCGCTTTTCCCGAAAGCTGTTGGTAGACGATTGCCCGGACGAGGGCCTCGAACCGGCCGCGGTGGCGCGCGATCCGCGGCGGCCCGACCCGCTCCACGATCCGCCGCATGATCGGATCGGCCCGCAGGACCCGCACGACCTCCCGGCTCATGGGTCGCCCGCCGCCGAAGCGAGGCCGTACGCCTCCGCCAGCACTTGAACGACGTGCATCACGCGGCGCGAACCCTTGAGTCCGTTGTTAAGCTGGATCATGCAGGCTGGGCAGGAGGTCGCGACGACGTCCGCGCCCGATTCCTCGACTCCCCGGCGCTTCCTTTCGAAAATCGCGGCGGACGTCTCCGGGTCCTTCATCCCGTAGGTTCCCGCGCCGCCCGCGCAACGGTCGGCGTCGCGCATCTCGACGAATTGGACGCCTGGAATCCGGCGAAGAAGTTCGCGCGGCTGGCGCGTTACGCCCGCTGCCCGCATGTGGCAGGAGGAATGATACGTCACGCGGCCGAAAGAAACGCCGGCCGCGGGCGGCGGCGCGTTCATGTCGTCGAGAAGATACTCGGTCACATGCCGCACCTTCCCCGCAAGTTCCCGCGCCCTTTCTCGCCACGCGATGTCCTCGAAGAGCCTCTCGTACTCGCGGAGAGAGAGCGTGCAGGAGGCGCAGGCCGTGACGACCGTCTCGTACCGGAGGAGCGACTCGATGTTGATCCTGGCGCGGTCGCGTAGAAGATCGACGTGGCCGTACGTCTCGATCGGCGTCCCGGAGCAGACCTGGCGCGGGAGGACGGGCTCGGCGCCGAAACGACGGAGAAGGGCGATCGTCGCGTCCCCCACGCCGTCGTCGAAAAGATTCCCAGCGCAGCCGTGAAAGTAGGCGATGCGTCCCTTCGCTCCGCGCTCCTCCGTGAGAGGCCGGAATCGCTCTCTGAGCGTCCTCCGCGCGAGAGGCGGCAGAACCATCTCCCGCGGGATCCTCGCCCGCGGCCCAAGATCGCGGAGGTAGAAGCGGGAGAGAGCCTCGACCGCGGTCCGGCCGGGCCGGTTGTCCCAGAGAAGGCGCGTTCGAGCGGCCGTCTTGACGAGGCCCTCGAACAGCCTGGGCCTTTCCGCCTGGAGGCGGAAGAGCCGCCCGATGGCCGGGTCCGGGCGGCGCGCGCGCCTCTCGAGAACGAGGGCCGAGACGTCGACGCCGGCGGGACAGACCGCGCGGCAGGACTTGCAGTTGAGGCAGGCCGCAACGACCGGCTCCGCTTCTTCCGCGAGAGAGATATCGGTGAGGAGCGTGTACCACCCCCGCGCGCCCATCTTCTCGGTCGTCCGGACGTCGTAAACCGGGCAGACGGTGTTGCACTTCCCGCACGTAGCGCACGGCTTGACGAGGCGCGGAACGTCGATCGATTCCGTGAACGGCACATCCGAGAGCTTGATCCCGGGGTTCAGAAAATTGTCCGGATCGAACGCGCGCTTGATCCGGACGAAGAGATCGTACACCTGGGGGCCGTACAGGTCCCGCAGGAACTCCGCCCGCACGCGCCCGTCGCCGTGCTCTCCGCAGATCGAGCCGCCGAACTTCGTGGTCACGATCCGGTGGATCTCACCGTAGATTCGAATCATTTTCCGGAAGTCGGCCGCGTCGGCCAAGTTGAGGAGCGGGTTGATGTGGGCGTTCCCGTCGCCGATATGGCCGTACAAGGCGACGGGCACGTTGATGCCCCGGAAGTACTCCTCCAGGTACTCGATCAGCTCGGGAAGCCGCTCGGCAGCCACGACCACGTCGTCCACGAAGTTGATCGGCTTCCTGCCGCCGCCGTACCGGTAGAGAGTCGGGTAGATCGCCTTCCGTGCCCGCCAGAGAAGCGACCTGGCCTCGGGGTCCGTCCCCATCTGCGCCGGGGCCGCGAGGTCGTAACCCCGGACGATTCCGTCCAGAACGCGGGCCACCTCCTCGATCGGTTCCTGGTCCAGGTCGACGAGGAGCATCGCCCGGGCGTCGGCCGGGACGTCGAACCGGTCCCGGCCGATCAAGTCCAGCGTGTTCCCGTCCAGCATCTCGAGAGCGGACGGACGGAGAGAGAGTATCCTTCCGACGGCCGGGCCGATCTCCGCCAGCCGCCGGAAAAAGATCAAGACCGTCGCGGTGCGGACTGGGCGCGGAACCAGGCGGAGCGCGGCTTCCGTCACGATCCCGAGCGTCCCCTCGCTTCCCACGAACAGCTTGTGGAGGTCGAACCGCCCGGCGGCGATCCCGTCCGCCAAGTCGAAGAGATTGTACCCGGCGGAGTTCTTGGAGACGCCGATCCGGCGGGACCGGATCAGCGCGGCGTTGTCCCGGACGATGTCGAACGCCGTCCGGATTTCGGGCCGCTCGGCCAGAAGGCGCCGGAACTCCGGCTCGTCCAGGGCAAAGGACCGCGCCTCGATCGCCGCCCCGTCAGGAAGGATCACCCGGAGGGAGGAGAGGTTGTCCTTCACGGCCCCGTACTTGACCGTTCGCGGGCCGGCCGAGTTGTTGGCGATCATCCCGCCGATCCGGCAGACGTCGCCGCTGGAGGGATCGGGGGCGAACATGAGCCCGTGGGGTTCCAGGTCTCGATCGAGCTCCGCGCAGACGAGGCCGGGCTCGGCGCGCGCCTCCCGCCGTTCCTTGTCCACGGAAAGCAGCCGACCCATTCGGGAGAGTTCGAGGATGATCCCGGAGCCGACGGCGTTTCCCGTCAGGTTCGTCCCGGCCGTCCTCGCCGTGAGAGGGATCCCCCGCTCCCGGCAGAAGGCCAGGGCGCGAACAACGTCCGTCTCGTTTTCGGCAACGAGAACGGCCCCGGGATCGACCCGGTAGATGGAAGCGTCAACGGAATAGACCCGCCGGCTTGCGGCGTCGATCCCGGCTTTTTCCGGTCCAAAAGCAGAGACGAGTTCCGTCAGGAAATGGCTGGCCTCACGGCGGGAGCGGGACATGGGCGGGATTCTACCAGAGCGGGTTCGCAGGCTGCTGAGAAACAGCAGCCTGCGCGCGGTGCAGGGATGCACCGCCAAATCGCGGAGATTTGGTGTCGAACGATTTGAAAGACTTGCGCGAATTCACTTCGCGCAAGTCGTGGCTGAAAAAGCCATGGATGGACTTTTTCAGCATCCAGTTAAGTCGGAGCCAGAACGAGCGACCCACGCCGAGGCGGCCTTGGCCGACCGGCCCTTGACAGGCGGGAGGGGGTGATTAAATAGGGACTAGACCTTCGGAAGAGCCCGTTTGGGAGGGCGAAACGCGCGAAGCGAGCCGGCTGTGGATTCATCGCCTCAAGCGGGCGGGTTCTTCCGAATTGAAAAAATAGGCTCATAGGTGGAAATGGGGTCTATGGGAAGACCCCCATGCTGGTCAGGAGGTGAACAGTCATGACACTCGTCAAGTGGGAACCCTGGAGAGAAGTGCAGCTTCTTCGGGACCGCTTCGACCGTCTCTTTGGCGAGCCGTTCTTCCATCCGGTGACTGAGGCCGAGGGGCGGATTTACGCGGAGTGGATCCCGGCGGTGGACATGTACGAAGACGCCGACAAGATGGAGTTCACGGCGGAGCTTCCCGGGATGGAGATGAAGGACATCGAAGTGAAGATCGAGGATGAGACCCTTCGGATCTCCGGCGAGCGGACGCTCGAGAACGAGGAGCACCGCGAGAACTACCACAGGGTCGAGCGGGTCTACGGAGCGTTCCACCGGACGATTACGCTGCCCAAGACGGTGGAAACCGAGAAAGTGAAGGCGGTCTACGACAAGGGCGTCTTGAGAGTCACCCTTCCGAAGAAGGAAGAGGTCAAGCCCAAGAAGATCGACGTTGTGGTCAAGGGCTGACGCGGGATCAAGACGCTCGATCGGAGGGGGGGCGCCAGCCCCCCCTTTTTTTGTCCCCCGGGAGCGGCAGGATCCCCATCGCGTCGAGATCGGGGATCGACTCGCGAAGAAATACCCTGAGATTCTTGAGGATCCGCGCTTCCAATTGACGGGCGCGTTCCCGGCTGATCTTGAACTTGTTCCCGATCTCCTGGAGCGTCCTGGGGGGATCGGCGACGATTCGCTCCATGAGGATGACCCGGTCCCGCTCGGAGAGAGCGCCCGCGAACTCGGCCAGCTTCCGACGGAACAGGTCGGCGAACTGCCGCTTGGCCAGGGTCTCATCCGCTCCGTCCCCCGGCGCGGGAAGGAGGTCTCCCAGGCTCGTTTCGCTGTCCGCCCGGACCGGCTGGTCGATCGGCAGATCCCACGCCCCGAGCCGGGCGTCCATCTCGATCACGTCCTTTTCACGGACGTCCAGCCGCTCGGCGAGGAGCTTCGGCCCCGCCTCGAACCCCTGGGCCTCGAGCCGCCGCTGCTCCTTCCGGAGATTGTAGAAGAGCTTTCGCTGGGCCTGAGTCGTGCCGATCCGGACGAGCCGCCAGTTGGCCAGGATGTAGCGGAGGATATACGCGCGGATCCACCATGAGGCGTAGGTGTTGAGCCGAATTCCCCGGTGGGGGTCGAACTTCTTGAGGGACTGGAGAAGGCCCAGATTTCCTTCCTGGATCAGATCCAGGATCGGCATGCCGGTTTGGCGGTATTCCATGGCGATGAAGACGACCACCCGCAGGCTGGCCAGAATCAGCCGTGCCCCGGCATCCCTGTCCTCGTGCTCGCGGTAGAGGACGGCCAAGCCGTGCTCTTCTTCGCGCGTCAGGTGGGGTGCGCGGCGGACCTCCGCCAGATAGTGGACCAGCGGATCGTAGAGCGCAAGTTCCCCTCCGGTCCGCTCCCGCTCGACCAGGTCCGGCTCGGCGGCCGGTTCGGGAGGAGGATCTTCCGCCTCGACGACGGAGCCCTCCAGTTCGATGTCGACCGGTTCTTCCGGCAAGGATGCCATCCTCGCGAATCGTTTGTTGAAGGCCCCCGCCTTATAAGGCGGGGGCCTTCAACCTCCAAGGTGCTTGGAGGTATTTACATGCGTGCGCCTTACCCCCGCTCCCAGGGGCGGGGATTCGGCGTCCCGCCCGGGCGGGACGCGGTTCATCATGATACAAGAACGGACTTCCCGGCCACAAGGCAGTCCGTCCCGTTCCGGCTTGACGCTTGACGGACGCCTTGCCGGCGTGGTATGGGTGGACCCTTCAACGGGACGGCAGGCACCTCAAACCCCCATGGAGGAAAGGGCCGTCGTGGGACCGGTCGCCGCATCATTGCCGCTTGCATCTTTCAAGAACGCCGACTCGCCGAGCGACGCGATCCGGATCGATCGGGCCGCCCGCCTGCGTGAAGACCGTCGGGCGCAGATCCTTCAGAAGGCGAAAGAGGTCTTCGCCGAGCGCGGCTATCACAACGCGTCGATCGCCGAGATCATCCTGCGGGCGGGGATCGCACGCGGGACGTTCTACCTCTACTTCCGGACGAAGAGGGAGGTATTCGACTCCCTCCTCACGTACACCCTGGAGGCCCTGCTCGACCGGATCCAGGTGATCCGCCTTTCTCCCGACGCTCCGCCCCCTCTCGGCCAGCTCCGGGACAACCTGCGGCGGGTTATCTCGTTTCTCCTCGACGACACCGCGCTCTCGCATATCCTGCTTTACCACGCGGTCACGCTCGACACAGAGAGCGCCGAGCGGCTGGACAGCTTCTACCGCATGGCCACGGACAAACTCGAATCTTCCCTGAAGCTCGGCATCACGATGGGTCTCGTTCGTCCCTGCCGGACGCGCCTGGTCGCCGCGGCCCTTCTCGGGGCCGTGAAGGAACTGGTCGGCCAACTCCTCTCCGCCACGCCCTCTCCCGACGTTGAAGAAGTGGTGGACGAGATCCTCGAGTTCGGTCTCCGCGGAGTCGTGGTTCCGATTCGCTGGATGGGCGGCGACAGCCGACCCGCGCCGAGCCTGGAGGGCTTCACACTCCCCATCTAGCCCCGTCATCCGCCATGCCCCGGAGGAGAACCTTTCGGAGCCGGGAGGATTGCGGATCGGAACAAGACTGACGTGTCAGTCTACTTGGATGTTTGGATTTCCGACGGAACGCGAGGAAGCGGAACCTGATGAACACCCCCAACGGCCCATGGATGATCGGTCTCGACGTCGGGTCCACGACGGTCAAGGCGATCGTCGTCGATCCGCGGACGAACCGGATCCTCTGGCAGGCTTACGAGCGCCACGAGACGCGCCAGGCCGAGAAGACGCTCGAGTTCCTCGATGCGATCGAGCGGCGGTTCCCGCGCCGCGGGGATTCTACCCGCGCCTTCATCACGGGCAGCGGCGGGAACGTCCTCGCCCCCTTCATCGGCGCCCGGTTCGTCCAGGAGGTGAACGCCGTCTCCCTGGCCGTCGAGACGCTCCACCCGGACGCGGGGAGCGTCATCGAACTGGGGGGCCAGGACGCGAAGATCATCATCTGGATCCCCGATCCGACCACCGGCAAGAAAAGGAAGTTCCCGAGCATGAACGACAAGTGCGCCGGCGGGACGGGGGCCGTCATCGACAAGATCGTCTCCAAACTCAAACTCGATCCAGAGACGCTCGGGACGCTCTCCTTCGCCGACCAGAAGCTCCATCCCGTGGCCGGCAAGTGCGGCGTCTTCGCCGAGACGGATATCAACGGCCTCCAGAAGCAGGGCGTCCCCGCGCCGGAGCTGATGGCCTCCCTCTTCGAGGCGATCGTCCAGCAGAACCTCTCCGTCCTCACGCGCGGGAACACGCTCCGCCCCAGGGTCCTCCTCCTGGGCGGGCCGAACACGTTCATCCCCGCGATGCGCGACGCCTGGCGGACGAACATCCCCCGGCTCTGGGCCGAGCGCAAGACCCCTCTGCCCGAGGGAGTCGATCCCGCCGACCTCATCGTCGTCCCCGAGAACGCCCAGTTCTTCGGCGCGCTCGGCGCCGTCCTCTACGGCAAGGAAGAGGAAGCCGGCGTCGGGATTTACAAGGGACGGGCCGATCTCGCGAGGTTCGTCGACGGGGGGCGGAAGGCGATGCGCGCCGCGATGGGCGAGCCCGGGCTTCTGGCTGAAAGCGAAGGCCTGGAATCCCTCCGGCGCGCGTTCGGGGTCCCGTCCTTCACGCCGGCGCGGTTCTCGCCGGGAGAGCGGGTCGAAGCCTATCTCGGGATCGACGGCGGGTCGACGTCGACGAAGGCGGTCCTCATGGCTCCCGACGGAACGATCCTGGCCAAGTCCTACCGCCTCTCCGCCGGCAACCCGCTGGACGACACGCGTGAGATCCTCCGCGAACTGGACGAGCAGGTCAAGTCGCAGGGGGCCTCCCTCGCGATCCGCGGCGTGGGGACGACGGGATACGCCAAGGACATGCTCAAGGAGACGCTCCTGGCCGACGTCGCCATCGTAGAAACGGTGGCTCACACCCAGTCGGCCCTCCACTACCATCCCGAAGCCGACGTGATCGTTGACGTGGGCGGTCAGGACATCAAGGTCATCTTCCTCAAGCACGGCGCGGTCAAGGACTTCCGGCTCAATACGCAGTGTTCCGCCGGGAACGGCTACTTCCTCCAGGCCACGGCGGAGAAGTTCGGGTACGCCGTCGCCGATTTCGCGGACGCCGCATTCCGGGCCGAGCGTCTTCCGGTCTTCTCCTACGGATGCGCCGTTTTCCTCGAATCGGACATCGTGAACTTCCAACAACTCGGCTGGGAGAAGGAGGAGATCCTGGCGGGGATGGCCCGGGTCCTGCCGAAGAACATCTGGCTCTACGTCGTCCAGGAGCCGAACCTGGCGAAGCTCGGCAGGACGTTCGTCCTCCAGGGCGGGACCCAGCACAACCTGGCCGCCGTGAAGGCGCAGGCCGATTTCATCCGGACGAAGGTCCCCGGCGCCCGCATCCTCGTTCACCCCCACACGGGTGAGAGCGGCGCGATCGGCGCCGCCCTGGAGGCGCGCCGGGTCGTTCCCCACGGCCGGACTGCTTTCGTCGGGATCGAGGCGGCCGCGCTTCTCTCCTTCACGACGACGCGCGACGAGTCGACCCGGTGCAACTTCTGCAAGAACGACTGCCTCCGGACGTTCGTCGACACGAAGCCGCCGGAGGGCGACGCCCGGCGCTTCATCATCGCGACGTGCGAGAAGGGGATGGTCGAGTCGCTCGACGATCTCCGGAAGGTCAAGGGCCGGTTCGACCGGATCAAGAAAGAAAATCCGAACCTCGTCGAGATCGCCGGGGACGCCGCCTTCCGGAGCACGGCCGTCCGGAAGAAAGAAGAGGCGGGCGATCCGGCGGCCTCCGCCCGCCCGTCGCGGGGAACGGCCCGGTGGCTTTCCCTCCCCTCCGCCCGAGCCCGGCGGGAAAAGATCCGAATCGGCATCCCGCGCGTCCTCAACTTCTATTCCACGGCGCCGTTCTTCGTCGGCTACCTGGAATCGGCCGGCGTCCCTTTCCGGAACATCGTCTTTTCGACGGAGACGGACAACAAGATGTACAAAGAGGGTTCGCGCCGGGGCTCGATCGACCAGTGCTTCCCCTCGAAGGCGGTCATCTCCCATGTCCACCAGCTCATCCAGTCATCCGGAAAGAAAGGGAAGGGGCTCGACCTCATCTTCTTCCCCGCGCTCATCAACCTCCAGTCGCCCCTGACGAACACGATCGCCGGCCAGGCCTGCCCCACGGTCTCGGCCACGCCGAGCGTCGTCAAGGCGGCGTTCACGAAGGAAGGAGACCTCTTCGCCGAAAAGGGGATCCGGTTCGCCGATCCGATCATGCACATGGGCGAGCCGGCCCTCCTGGACCGGGAGATGTGGGAGTTCTGGCGCCCGGTCCTTCGCCTCTCCCGGAAGGAGCACGCGGCCGCCATGGAAGCGGGGTGGCGGGCGATGGACCGCTTCGCGAACGAGATCCAGCGGGCCCCGGCGCGCGCCCTCCTCGACCGTCTCGAGGCGGAAGGGCGCGTGGGCGTCGTCCTCCTGGGGCGCCCCTATCACAACGATCCCGGACTCAACCACGAGATCCTTGTCGAGATCCAGAAGCGCGGTTACCCGGTCTTCACGATGGACTCTCTCCCGACGGACGCGGACCTGCTCGGCCGCCTCTTCGGCGGGGAGGTCGAGGCGGGCGCGATCGAGGGTCCGATGGACATCACCGACGTCTGGAAGAACGCCTACAGCGCCAACTCCTCGTGGAAGATCTGGGCCGCCAAGTTCACGGCCCGGCACCCGAACCTGGCTGCCGTCGACCTCTCGAACTTCAAGTGCGGCCACGACGCCCCGATCTACGACGTCGTCGAGTCGATCCTCGAAGCGACGGCGACGCCCTATTTCGCCTTCCACGACATCGACGAGAACCGGCCGGCCGGCTCGATCAAGATCCGCATCGAGACGATCGACTACTTCCTGCGCCGTTACGAAGAGGGCCTCCGGCGGGGGAAATCGCTCGAAGCGGAACTGGAGGAGCGGGTGCGGGCGTACCGGGCCGAGCGATTCTCCTCTCTCTTCCTCACGGAGAACGACCTGAAAGAGATCGAGATGCTCTAATAGGAGGTCGAAAAAGGCCATCCATGGCTTTTTCAACCGCGACTTGGCCGAAGTGAATTCGTCCAAGTCTTACAAATTGCGAGACTTGGAAAGTCTCGCAATTTGGCAATCCATCCATGGATTGCCTGGCAGGGTGTTTTTCAACACCCTGCCAGCCGGCGGTCGAGCCCTCCGGGGCGGGCCGCCGTTGCAATGAAAGGAGCGCGTGATGGCTTCATCATCGACGAAACCGCCCCTCGCCGAGGTCGAAGAGGACGTGCGGGCGTACGAGGCGCGCCTCCGGGCGGAGATGGGCCTTGGGTCGAGGGCCGCGGCGCATTTCCGGCGGCCCGCCGAGCGGCCGTTCACGGCGTCGCAGAGGGCGCACACGACGATTCTCTTCGGCGGCTTGACGCTCGCGCACGAGGAGATCGTGCGGATCGCCATGGACAGGCTTGGCTACCGCCTCGAACCGCTTCCATGCCCGGACAACGAGTCGCTCGCCGTCGGAAAGGAGTTCGGCAACCGGGGGATGTGCAATCCCACCTATTACACGGTGGGGAACCTCGTGAAGCACTTGAAGCGGCTCCGGGCGGCGGGCGAGACGGACATCGAGGACCGATACGTCTTTCTCACCGCCGGGGGGTGCGGGCCCTGCCGCTTCGGCATGTACGAGGCCGAGTATCGAAAGGCCCTCGCGGATTCCGGATTTCCCCACTTCCGCGTCATCCTGTTCCAGCAGAATGAAGGGCTCTCGCAGACGGGGGAAGAGGCCGGACTCGTTCTGAACAAGGAGTTCTTCGTCCTTCTCATCCGCGCGGTCATCGCGGGCGACCTTCTGAACGACCTCGGATACAAGATCCGGCCCTACGAGGTCAGCCCGGACGACACCGACCGGGCGCTCGACCGCGCGAAACAGCTCGCCGGCGAGGCGCTCCGCGACGGGCGTCCGCTCCGGCACGCCCTCCGCGAAGCCGGGGCGTTCTTCTCAAGCGTTCGCGTCGATTACACGCGCGTGAAGCCGCGGGTGGCGATCATCGGCGAGTTCTGGGCGATGACGACCGAGGGAGACGGTTCGTACCGCCTCCACCGATGGCTTGAGTCCGAAGGCGCCGAAGCGGTTGTCCAGCCCGTCTCGGCGTGGATCGACTACATGATCTTCGAGGGGCTCACGAAGATCGGGCTTCGGCGCGGCCTGCCCGGCAGTCCTGGGCTCCGAACGATACTCCTCCTCCACTACGCGAAAATCCTTTTCCACTGGCACTACTTCGTCTACCGCCGGGCCCTGGGCGGAAAGCCCTCGCCGCTCCCTTCTCAGCGGAAGCTCGCGGCCTACGCCCGCCCCTACTACGATCCCCGCCTCTCCGGGGGCGAAGGGCACCTGGAGGTAGCCAAACACATCGCGGCCGTCAAGCACAAGAAGGCCCACATGGTCGTCTCCGTCAAGCCGTTCGGCTGTATGCCCTCGACGCAGAGCGACGGCGTCCAGAGCAAGGTCATCTCCGACTACCCCGATTCGATCTTCATCCCGATCGAGACCTCCGGCGACGCGGAAGTGAACGTCCGGAGCCGGATACAGATGAAGCTGTTCGAAGCGCGGCAGAAGGCGAGGGAGGAGTTCGATCGGGTTCTTTCGGAAGAGGGGATTGCGCGGGAGGAGTTCGCCGCCTACGCGGCGGCCCACCCGGACCGGTTCGGCGCCATGGTCCCCGAACCGCACGCGGGCCTCGCGGGGACGGCGGCCGCGTTCGTCAAGGCAAACGCCCGGGCGATCCGCGGGGAACGCTCCGTCCGCCGCGCCTTTCGCCGGGTCCAGGACAAGGCGCACGAAGAGGAGATACTGATCAAGGAGAAGATCGGCCACGCCAGGGAAGAAGCCGCCGATCTGGCGGGAAAGTTCGCCCCGCCCCGGCCGCTCTCTACGAGCGGCGAGGAAGGCGGTTCGTAGGACCGCGGGCAGGTCTCAAACCCGCGCCGAGTTCGGCTGTTGGACAAGCGCCAAAACTACTCGCCGATCTCCGCCCGGCGCAAAGAGATCGTCCGCCGGTACGGGCGGGGGGGAGCGCCCAGGTAGAGGAGAAAACGCCCGCGTTGCCGCCCCGCCCCCATCGTCGAGGGAGCCATTCGCCTCTTCCCCTCGCCCCGCCGGGGAGAGGGTCAGGGTGAGGGCCAGAGTGAGGGAAGAACACCCGTGACCCCATCTGTCACACGCGTGTGGCAGAAGGATGGCGGAATCGGGGACTCCGAAGGGAGCGGGAGCGAACGCCAGACATGATTACGCCACGCGCATTGACCGAAATGCGGGTTTCTGGTAGCTTTTCCTTGAAGCTGTCCAGGCAGTCTCTCAGGCTCCATCCCCCCCAGGAGTCAGGAACGATGCGGTTGCAACCCCTCTCTCAGACCTACGACCTGCCTTCGCGGGGTCCATGCAGGCTCTCGCGGAACCGCGATCGCGTCCTTTCCCTCGGCCATGCGGTCGAAGGCCCTGAATCCTCGTCACATCGTCCCTCGGAATGCGACGCAGGAAACAGCCCCGCAAGATCGGCCCAATTACCAAGACCAGCAATATCCACGTCCCCCGGGCGGAGATGACGGTGTTTGCTTGCCCCTACCTGAAAGGCGAGATCGAGCTTACAGAGGAGCGGGAGCGTCACATTGCCGAACGTCATCCGGATTTGCTCCCGCCGTACCGGGGGCGAATCGCTGAAACGCTTTTGGACCCTGATCAGGTTCGCAGGTCCGCTCGATTCGCCGGCGCCACGTTATTTTCTCGGTGGTATAATGATCTGCGGGGCGGCAAGCATGTGGTGGTCGTGGTGGTGAGCGAACCCAGCCCAAAAGGCCGCCACTGGATCTTCACGGCCTACATTGCCAGAAGGCTGGCGGAAGGAGAAGTCGAATGGAACCGAACCTGAGGTTCATCTACGACCGGGACGCAGACATCCTTCATATTGATAAGTGTACACCTTATGCGGAGCAGGAGTCGGAGGAACTGGGAGATGAAGTCATAGCGCGACTCAATCCGCATACAGGTGAAGTTGAAAACCTGGAGGTGCTTTTCTTCTCGATGCGCCTCCTGCGAAGAGAGCTGTTCGAGCTTCCGGTCAAGGCGGACATGCACTTGGTGGCCAAGGACCGCGCCTGACAGCGGCATCATTCGTTTCCCCCCGCCAGCGTCCCCCCTCGGCCCTTCGAGTATATTGACTGGGGAGAGGGGAAGGGTGAGGGGGGGAATGGCCGGAACGAGTGACCCCATCTGTCACACGCGTGTGGTAGAAGGGAGGCGGAACCTGGGACTCCGAAGGGAGCGGGGGCGAACGCCGGACATGATTCCGCCACGCGCATTGACCGAAACGGGGGTTTCTGGTAGCTTCTCGCGAAATCCATCCAGACAGTCTGTGAGGCTCCATCCCCTCCAGGAGTCAGGAACGATGCGGTTACAACCCCTCTCTCAAAACTACGCCCTGCCTTTGCGGAGTCCACGCAGGCTCTCGCGGAACCGTGATCGCGTCCTTTTCCTCGGCCATGCGGTCGAAAGCCCACACTCCTCGCCGGTGCGGCCCCCAAAATGCGACGCCGGAGACATCTCCCACAAAGTCCTGGCGAATAACTTAGCAAAACTAGCAACGTCCCCGTCGGCCCGTCCTGGCGAATAACTTAGCAAAACTAGCAACGTCCCCGTCGGCCCGTCCTAGCAACGTCCCCGTCGGCCCGTCTATCGGGTGCATGGAGAGCTCCCGGTGTGCGGCCTCCCCGATCGGATCGGGGTTGTCGGAACCTGCGGGGGGAGTGAGAAGAATATAGCGCAAACGGGCCGCGATTGTAGGCGGGACGGAGGGGTGTCAAGGGCCAGCGGGCAATCCAGGCGTGGCTGACTTACCCCTTCCCATACGGGCATGCGGGGAAGATGCAGGGGGAGCAGTCCTCGCAGAGGCCGCCGTGGCCCAGGGCGGCGAGCTGCTCCCGGCCGATCCGCTCGCCGGCGAGGACGCGCGGCAGGATCACGTCGAAGACGGTCACCTTGTGGTAGATCCCGCAGGCGGGGATCCCGAGGAGCGGGATCTCCGTCCCGTTCGAACCGGGGAAGTAGGCGATGGCGAAAACGGACCCCGGAAGGATCGCCGCGCCGTGAACGATCTCCCGGGCGCCGGCCCGGCGGATTCCCTCCCGCGTCACGTCGTCCGGGTCCACGCTCATTCCGCCCGAGGTGACGAGGAGATCGGCTCCTCCGTCGATCGCTCTCCGGATTTCATGGGCGATCGTATCGGCGTCATCCGGCGCCGTGGCAACGGAGGCCACTTCGCACGAAAGCGCCTCGGCCTTCTCCCGGATGAGCGGCGCAAAGGCGTCCTTGATCCGGCCCGAGTGGACTTCGTTCCCCGTGACAACGACGCCGATTCTCGCTTCCCGCATGGGATGCACGGCCACGATCCCGCCCGCCTCCCGGGCGACGGCCACGGCCTCCTCCACCCGCGACTTTGGGATCGTAAGGGGGACGGCCCGGGTGCCGGCCACGACCTTCCCGGCCGGCACGTACCGATCGCCGGCAATCGTCGCGCACATGACGTCTCCCAGGAGGTTGAAGCGGAAGAGGGCCTCGCGGTCGACGCGGAGGATCCCGGCCCAGGAAGCCTTCAGATTGATCTTCCCCTCGCGCGGCTCGCCCGCCGGCTCCACGCCGGGGCCATGGAGAGCGTCGGCGAGGATATGCACGGCGTCGTCTTCGTGGAGATGACCGGGCGGAATCTCCAGGACGAAGAGATGCTCCTTTCCCAAGTCCCTCAGCCTCTCCACGTCTTCCCGCCTGACGACGTGCCCTTTCCGGAACGCCCGTTCCTTGCAGACGCCCGGCTTGATCTCCGTGATGTCGTGGGCCAGAACGTGCCCGATCGCCTCCGCCACCGAAACGGTCTTCATTGCGCTCCTCCACGATGGCGAGAAACGGTCTCTCCCGCCGAAACGCTCTCGGTCCCCCTTGCCCCGTCCTCTCCCCCACGCGGGATAGAGGGATTCTTTATGAAACCCTCAGCCAAAGAAAAAAGGCCAGCTTCGGGTGAAATCGAAGGCTGGCCTTTCGTGTCGGTCATGACGATTCTCCTTTCCAATGTCGGGAGGCGTCCCGGTTTCCCGGAACACCCTATCGGCCTTCCCGCGTAGCCCGCACTGCCCGGCGGGCCTTAGCCAAGAAGGCTCGGAGAATTTATTAAATGAATATCACTTGCGCGCCCTTGGGTCAACAAGATCCCGGCGAAGGGCAGTTCCTCCCCTGCGCGGGCGGAACGCTACTTCCGCCACGGAAGCCGGAGCGCGAATTTGAGCGACGCCGACGGGCAGGCGTCGATGCAGCTTCCGCAGTTCGTGCAATCGCCCATCGTGATGTACGTTTGTTCCTTCGCCAGCGGCCGGTCCAGAACGTACTTGGCCGGGCAGTCCGCCTGGCAGTTGAGGCAGAGAGCGCAGTCGGCGTGGTCGATCTTCACCCGAAGGAGCGAGGTCCGGCCCACGAGGGAATAGAAGGCCCCGAGCGGGCAGACGAACCGACACCAGGCCTGCTTCGAGAAGACGGCTTCGAAAAGGGCGATCCCGAGGAGGACGAGAAGGCCGAGGCTCGGACCGGCTGCGGCGAACCGCTCCAAATTCTGGCCGTTTGGGTTGGCCGCGACGAAATCGTTCGAAATCACGCGCGTTGCGAGTCCGATGGGCGAGAAGATCTCGAAGGTCATGATCCCCGTGACGGCCGAGACGGCGAGGACGCCGATCAGCGTGTAGTACTTGATGTGCGGCGAGAGATCCAGGTTCCAGCCGGATCGCTTCGGCCGCGACAAAGCCTTCAGCACGAGGTTCCTGACCGAGGAGCTGATCTCGAAGAAAAAGCCGGCCGGGCAGACGTAGCCGCAATAGGCCCGCCCGCCGACGGCGAAGTAGAAGAGGGCGACGATCCCCGCGGCGGCGAGGGCGGGAACGTATATCTTCTTCGACGCAACGACCGACCCCAGGATGGAGAGGGGATCGGCGATCGAAAGGCCGAAGAGATTGGCCGCCCCGATGTTTCCCTGGATCCAGGCGAGCCCCGTGAGAGGGAAGAGGAGGAAGAGGGCGACGACGGAAATCTGCACGGCCCGCCGGATCACGAGCCATTTTCTGAACTTCTCGCTCACCGGGTTACGGAGGATCATGGTCTTCCTCTCCCATTCACCGATTCCCCGACTCGGGCGAACACAAGGTTCGCCCCTACGGGATTCTCCGATTCACCCACTCACCCATTCACCCATTCATCCGATTCTTGTCCCGATCCTGCAGTGTCGTCCCATGAGTCCCTTCGCGTCGGCGAGCGAGAGGACCTTGATCGCCGGGATGTCCACGACGCAGGCGTGCTCGCACAGTCCGCACCCGACGCAGGCGTCGAAGTTCACGACCGGCTCGAAGATGGCGTGCTTGCCCGTCACTTCGTGGGGCCGGAACTCGAGGGCGATCGCCTTGCCCATCAGCGGGCACGACCGATAGCAGACCTCGCAACGGAGCCCCTGGAGCGCGATACAGGCCTGCCGGTCGACGATCACGGCCAAGCCCATCTTCACGTTTCCGCGGTCGCTGATCTCTTTGCTGAGCGACCCGCTCGGGCAGGCCTTGATGCACGGGAGGTCCTCGCAGAGGTAGCACGGGATACGGCGGGCCTCGATGTAAGGCGTCCCGATGGCGATCCCTTCCTCGGCGGCGGCCAGCCGGACGGAATTGTAGGGGCAGGCTTGGGCGCACTGGCCGCAGCGCAGGCACGTCGCGAGAAACTTTTCCTCAGCCAGCGCCCCCGGCGGGCGCAGGTGGAACTTCTTCCCCTTGAGGAGCTCGATCTCGAAAACGGCGAACGCCCCGCCGATGACCGATCCGAGAATCCCGGGAATGGCCAGGAACTTCCGCCGGCTCATCGCGGCCACGTGCTCCCGCACGCGCTCGAACCGCCGCTCGTAAGTGTCCTCGTCAGGGCGTTCCATGGGCCGTTTCACTCATAACGCGAGCCATTGATCCCCCGCGGTCTACCCCACCCAACCTCCCCTTACAAAGGGGAGGAGTTTTTTCGATTCACCGATTCACCGATTCACCGATTCACCGGTCTCCTATCCCCGCTCGTTCTCGACGAACGATTCGACCAGGGTCGAATCGAGCCGACCGTCCTGTTCGCCGTCGAAGTAGTGGAAAGCGAGATCCGTCGAAAGAACGCCCGGAAGCCGGCGGATCGCCGCGGCGATATCGTGCGCGTCGTCGGGAGTGTCCGTCTCGATCGTGAGGATGACCCTTCCGCCCGGGAGGACCTCGTGGACCTCCACCCCCGCCATCCCGCGGAGAGCTTGCAGCACGTCCTTCTCCTTCTCCGGCTTCACCTGCGCCAGCACGCCCGAGATGTCCATCACTTCCTCCCCACGTTCCAGACCATCACGTTCCCGTCCCGTCCGCCCGAGGCAAGGCGCGATCCGTCGGGGGAGAAGGCCAGGGCCGTGACGGCCTGTCTGTGTCCCTTGAGCAGGGCGGTTTCCTTCGCGCCGGTGAAGAGATGGATCTCCCCAAGGCCGGCGGAGACCACGACCGCCCTCCTGGTCGAGGCGATCGCGCCGATCGGCATTTCCGCGTACGTGGCCAGCGGCCGTTCCCCGCCCGTGCCCATGGCCAGGTTCCAAACCTTCACCTTTCCGTCCCTGTCGCCGGCGACGATCTCCCCCGGCTCCGGCCCGAATGCGACCGCCGTGACGGTGTCCTTGTGGCCGATCAGCCGGTGAGCGTGCCGGAGCTCGTCGCCATAACGGTGGAAGACCTGGACCAGCGTATCCGGCCCCCCCGTGACGAGCGTCTTCCCGTCGCTGGAGACGGCCATCGCCTGAATGGCGTCGGCGTGGGCCTTGACGTCGCCGATCTTCTTTCCGTCCTCCGCGCGATAGAGGCGCACGTACCCGTCGATCCCGCCGACGGCGAGCGACCTCCCGTCCGGGAAGTAGGCCGCCTTGTACGGGTGGCGCGAGGGATCGTCGATTACGACGACCTCTCGGCCGCTCAACGGCTCCACGATCCTCACCTTGCCGTCCGACGAAGCGACCGCCAAGTGCCGGCCGCCCGGCGAGAAAGACAAGGCGTAGATGACGAACGGGCTCCCGTCGGGGCCCTTCGGAAGCGTCCACGAGAAAGCCGCCGCGCCCGTCTTGACGGAGTGAATCCGAACAACCCCATCGAGCCCCCCGGACGCGACGTACTCGGGCGACACGACCGCGGCGTTGACCCACCCCTCGTGGCCCTTGAGGACGAAGACGGGCTTCAAGACAGACTGAGCGGAGACGCCGGCGGGAATGAGAATCGCGGCCAACAGTGAGAGGACTCCCGCCTCGAGACTTTCTGCGCGATCCAATGTGCCTCCGGGATTCCCCCTCACCCTGGCCCTCTCCCCCGGTGGGGAGAGGGGATTCAAGATTGCGGCCCTTTGCACCTTTCCTTCCCTCCCCCTTGACGGGGGGCGAGGGTGGGGGCGAAGATCACTTGAACACGCTCTTGACGAGCGGCTTCACGTTCGCCTGCGGCACGTGGCACTGCGGGCAGTTGAAACGGTTGCCGTTCAGCTCCGCCTGCTTCGTCGCCGGATCGTAGGGGTCCGTCCGGAAGTGCGTCTCCGGCACCGCCTTGGCCTTGACCGCGGGCGCGACCTGCGGGTTGTGGCACCCGAGGCAGGAGTTCGCTCCCGGAGCGATCGTGAGACCCGTCACGTCGTGCGGAATCTGCGGTGGGGCCGTGACGCCCGGCTCAGCCTCCCATCCCCGCGGGAGGACCTTCCCCGTTCCCGGCGCATCCCCCTCGTACTTCCAGTCGGGCGGGGCCTCCCCCTTCATCAGAGGGGCTTCGCTCCCGGCGCCCGCGATCGCGGGGGTAACGGCGATCAGGGCTCCGGCCAGAACGACGGCGATCGATTTGACCCTGTTCATCACGTGCCTCATGGTCATCCCCTCCTCAGGCGATCTCGGCCTGGCCGATGTCCCGAAGCTTCTTCTCGAGGGCCGGGACGTCCTTGGGATTCACCTTCGCCACGCGGACCGCGCACTTCTTATAGTCGGTCTGGCCCGAGATCGGGCAGTAGGCGTCGAGCGTCACCCGGTTGATCAGGACCCCTTCGTCGAACCAGGGGACGTAGACGAGGCCGACGGGCGGCTTTTGCCTTCCCCCGATCTCGGCCCGCGTGAGGATCCAGCCGCGGCGCGACTCGATCTTCACGACGTCGCCCCGCTTGACGCCGAGCTTCTCCGCGTCCTGGGGGTGGATCGCCATGACGGCGTGCGGGTACGCCCGGTGAAGCTCCGGGACGCGGCGCGTCATCGTGCCCGAGTGCCAGTGCTCGAGGACGCGGCCGGTGCAGAGCCAGAGCGGGTACTCCTTGTCGGGGATCTCCGGCGGCGGCTCGTACGGGTTGAGCCAGACGACGGCCTTGTGGTCCTTGTTCCCGTAAAAGGAAAATCCCTCGCCCTTCTTCACGAACGGGTCGTACCCCTCCTTGTAGCGCCAGTTCGTCTCGGACCCGGCCACGACCGGCCACTTGAGGCCGCGCACCTCGTGGTACGTGTCGAACGGCGCCAAGTCCTTCTTCGTGACGAGCGTGAACTTCCGGTACTCCTCGAAGAGCGCCTTTTCGACGTAGAACCCGAACGTCTTCGAGTCGTCCGACGGCTTGGCCGGAAGGGGATACTCCTTGGGATCGAACTTGAAGATCGCCGCCAGCACTTCGCCCGTCTCCCGGACGTGCGCTTTCGGGCTCTTCTTCGCCTTCTCGGCCAGGACGTGCGCGAACTCGACGAGCTGGCGGAGATCGGACCTCGCCTCTCCCGGCGGTTTCACCTGCTGGCGCCAGAACTGGGTGCGCCGCTCGGAGTTGCCGTAGGCCCCCTCCTTCTCCGTCCACATGGCCGTCGGAAGGACGACGTCGGCGAGTTCCGTCGAGCGGCAGGGGTATATCTCGGAGGAGACGAAGAAGCGCCCGTCCTTCCGGATCCCCTTCCGGTAGCGGTTCAGGTTGGCGTAGTCCTGAAACGGATTGTTCGCCTGGTGCCAGAAGAAAGGGATCTCGCCCCGGTCCACGGCCCGGACCATCTCCACGGCGTGGCGCCCCGGAACGACGAACCCCGGCGTCTCCAGCCAGCCCTTCGGGAGCCTCCAGATCTGCTCCGCGAGCTTGCGGTGATCCGGGTTGTCCACGACCATGTCCGCGGGAAGGCGGTGGGAGAACGTCCCCACTTCGCGGGCCGTGCCGCAGGCGGAAGGCTGGCCGGTGTTGGAGAACGGAGAGTTGCCCGGCTCCGAGATCTTCCCGGCCAGCAGGTGGACGTTGTAGATCAGGTTGTTGGCCCACGATCCCCGCGTGTGCTGGTTGAATCCCATCGTCCAGAAGGAGGTCACCTTCCGGTTCGGGTCGCCGTACTCGGCCGCGAGCTCCCGGATCGCCTCCACCGGGACGCCCGAGATCTTAGAGACCTTCTCCGGCGTGTAATCCTTGAGGAACTCCTTGTAGGCGGCGAAGTCCACGCCCTTGGCCTCCTCCTTGAACTTGAAGTCGTCCTCGAGGCCGTACCCGATGTTCCACTTCCCCTTCTTGAACGAGACGTGCTTCTTCACGAACTCCTCGTTCACCTGGCCGTTCGCGACGATCAGGTGGCAGATCCCGTTCATGAGGGCGAGGTCGGACTGCGGCGCGAAGATGAACTCCTTGTCGGCGACATCGGCTGACATGTTGGAGAAGGTCGAGAGGTTGTAGACCTTGATCCCCTTGCCGGTGAGCTTCCGGTTCACGATCCGGGAGTAGAGGACGGGGTGCATCTCGGCCATGTTGGCGCCCCAGAGAACGATCGTGTCGGCGTGCTCGATGTCCTCGTAGCACCCCATCGGCTCGTCCTTGCCGAAGGTGCGCATGAACCCGGCCACGGCCGAGGCCATGCAGTGGCGGGCGTTCGGGTCGATGTTGTTGCACCGAAGCCCCGCCTTGAAGAGCTTGGTCGCGGCGATCCCTTCCCAGATCGTGTGCTGGCCCGAGGAGAAAAACCCGAGCCCCGGCCTCTTGCCCGGTTCGGTCTTCTCCAGGATCTCGAGCGCCTTCGTCGCCATCAGGTCATACGCTTCGTCCCAGGAGGAAGGCGTCTGGACGCCGTGGTGGTCGAACTTTCCCCCCTTCTTCCGGATGAGCGGCATCGTCAGGCGGTCCGCGCCGTACTGGATCTTGGCGAGGAAGTACCCCTTGATGCAGTTGAGACCGCGGTTCACGGGAGCGAACCGGTCGCCGGTCGTGGCGACGATCCGGCCCCCTTTCGTCCCGATCATCACGCCGCATCCCGTCCCGCAGAAACGGCAGACCCCCTTGTCCCAGTGGATCCCGGTCTTGGGGTCCGTCTGGCGAAGGTCGATTTTCGCTTCGGCGGTTCGGGGAGCGGCGCCCGCGGCGGCGAGTGTCGCCGTAACGGCCGTGGCTTTGAGGAGTTCACGTCGAGAGATCATAAGGACACCTCCATGGGCGGGGGGAATGAGCTCGCGCTGGATGCTTCGGATTGCGGAATCACTTCGCGCCTCCGGGAAGCGGGGGGAGATCGATCAGGGGTTATCGTCTTCGGGTGGAAAGCAAAATCATTATACCAAGCATCAACCAAAACCGGAATCGTAGCTATGACGACCGTCATCCTGGAGATCAAACGGCGTTCTGGTGGTCAGAACGGGCTCAGGGACGTTCCCGGCGAAGGGCTTCCGCGGTTCGGAGCAGGCGGGGATCGCCGGCCCAGTCTTCGAGATCGGAAGGGAGTTTCCGTTGCCAGTTGGGATGTTCTTCCGTCGTTCCCGGGAGGTTTGCTTGTTCCGGCCGGCCCAGGAGGTCTTCAGGCTGGACGAGCATCGCCCTGGCCGGCGTCCGGGCGACGTAAGCGTGAATGCCTGCCGTCAGATCGGGCGTGATCTCCGGGACACCGGCCGGGTCCAGGCCGACACCGGGGGGAAGAAGACCCTCTCGCTCCAGGGCCGCGAGAATCCGGCCCCGATCGAGGCCCCTCTCCGCGATCTGGGGGTCCCGGATCTCGTCGCTGGGAAAGAGGTTGAGCTGAGCCCGGAGCATGAGATCGACCCCCTGCCACCAGCCCGACAGCGTCGGGAGATCGTGCGTGCTCACGGCCACGGCGGCCTGGGCCGGGTACTCGCCCGGCGGTTTGAAGCTCCCGTCCCAGCTCCGCTCGAAGTAGAAGAGGCGCGTCGACAGAACGCCCATCGGCCCCAAGGCCGCCCGCACGGCGTCCGGCACCGTCCCCAGGTCCTCCCCGATGACAAGACATCCGTTGCGCCGGCTCTCCAAGGCCAGGATGCCCAGCATCTCCTCGATCGGATAGTGGACGTACGCTCCGTCGGCGGGATTCGCGCCTTCCGGAATCCAGAAGAGACGCATGAGCCCCATGACGTGATCGATCCGAAGGGCGCCGGCGTGCCGCATGTTCCGCCGAAGCGTGGCGATGAACGGCGCGTACCCGGCTTCCCGCAGACGATCCGGGACCATGGGCGGAAGGGCCCAGTCCTGGCCCTTCAGGTTGAAGTCGTCCGGCGGCGCGCCCACGCTCGCGCCGAGAGCGTACGTCCGCTGGTTCGCCCAAGCCTCCGCGCCGCGGCCGTCGATGCTCACGGCGAGATCGCGGTAAACGCCGATCCCCATCCCCGCGTCCCGGGCCCGGCGGGCCGCTTCGCCGAGCTGAAGGTCGGCCTGCCACTGGAGATATTCGTAGAACTCCACGCGCTTGATCTGCTTCAAGGCGAACGCCGCGACCTCTGGGGCGCCGGGGTCCCGGTACTCCTCGGGCCAGTCCGGCCAGCCCGACACGCTCGGATCCTCGCGGTGGAAATGCTCCTGGATGGCTTCGAACAGCGCGTGGAGGCGCAAGGCTTTCCCCTGGCTGTTCTGGAAATTGCGGAACGCCCTTCCCCTGGCGTCATCCCACCGAAGGTGCGTCTTCCGGAAGTAGGCGTAGAGCACTTCCAGTACCTCTTTCTTCGAAGCGGCGACTTTCTCGTAATCCACGAGATCGAGCCTTCGCAGATCCGCGAGCCGCGCCTTGAAAGCGGGCGCGTTGACGAGCTTTCGCGCTGTCTCGCTCTCCGCGAACTCCGGGATCGAGTCGACGTCGATATACCACACATTCAGGAAAAGGCGGCTGGACGGAGAATAAGGGCTCGCATGGGCGGGAGCGTGCGGAAAGAGGGAGTGGAGCGGATTGAGTCCGACGAGGCCCGCCCCCTGCTTCGCCCAGAATTCAACGGCGTCGCCGAGGTCGCCGAAATCGCCGATCCCCCAGTTTTGCCGGGAGCGGACCCCGTAGAGTTGAAACGCCGGCCCCCAGACCCTTCCGGTCCCTTCAAGCGCGCCCGGCCGGAAGCAGGACGACGGGGCCGCGATCAGGCGCATATCGCCGGCAAGGTCCGGATCGCCGGAAGACGCCGTCAAGTGGAATGCGTGATAGCCGGCGGGGGGAACAAGCGGAAGGGGAAACGCGCGGCGGGTGAAGGTCGATCCGCCGATCTCCCGCTCCTCGCGGACGGGGAGGTCCTCGGCGATGAACCGTCCCGTCTCCTGACGGTCGTCCTCAAGCGTGAGCACCCAGTCGAAAGCATCGCCCGCCTTGAGCGGGGGAAGGGAGATGGGAATCTCGACGGGCGATGAGCCTTCGCGCAGGACCAGAACAGGAGGAAGGACCCGCCGCCAAGGCCGTTCTTCACGCTCTCTCAGCAGATCCGCGATCTCGGCTTCGCTCCCGACGCGCACGCCCATCGCCGCCAGGAGCGCCTTCTTCGTCTCCGGCGAAACCTCGTGCCGATTCCCCCAGATGTCGTGCCACTCCGGCGCAATGCCGCACAAGCGGGAGAGCCGGGTGAGAATTTCGGAGTGACCCATGGAATAATCGACGACCGGACCCTCGCGCGTGCCGTCTTTCAGTGCCCTTATACCATCTAGCGGCATTCGCTGTCGATGGTGCCTTCTTGCCCCTTCCGAGATCGATGCTCCAGAACTACCGGACTTGCATTCCCGCTCGTCCCCATCGAACCGACCCAACTTCCTCGTCCCATGAGAAAAAGATCGTTCTTGCTTGCCCCTTGATGGAGTCGCGCCTAATCGGCCCAAAATATCGGCTGTCGTGGCTATGATCGCGATTGTCTCCGAGGACGAAGAATTGCTCGCGAGACAGTGTTGTCGGGCCAAAGTTATCCCGAGGGTCCACATCCCCGGAAAGAATTCGGGCATCATCGTAGGCGGCATAGTCTTCGCGCAAGAGGGTGCCATTAATGAAGACCCGCTTCGCCCGAATCTCCACCGTGTCTCCAGGAATTCCAACCACGCGCTTGAGGAAGTCGCGGCTTTCATCCCTGGGAAAACGGAATAGGACAATCTCTCCCCGATAAGGATGCCTGAAGTAATAGGAGAGCCTGTCGACAATGAAACGGTCGCCAATCAACAACGCTGGAGCCATGCTCCCGGCGGGCATCTGGTAAGACTGAGCGACCAGATTCTTGCGAATCAAGGACAGGCCCGGCCTAATGACCAGGGAAGCCCCAATAATGATCGCAAAGTACACGTACCACCTGTCATACGCCCTGGGCGGACCTTGCGCTCCCGCCTTGGCCGCGAGCAACACCGCATCAACCACAACTAGGAGGGAAGGCATGAGCAGAACGAAGAGGCCCAGAAGAGCATTCCATGGGGGTGGTGAAATATGCATTACTGCGAGAAGGGAAACGGCGACCGTGAACCAGGTAACGCCAAAGAAAAGGATCCCCCTCCCAAGCCTCCCCGCGTAGAACTGCCCCAAACCGGGCACTATGAAGCTCAATACTCCTGCCAGCCAGGGTTTCTTCTTCTCCATCCGCCGGGACGGTGCGGGTCAGGGCCCAGCGGCGGAGGGCCTCGACGCCCTCCCGCATCGTGACCGACAGGGGGACCGTGGCCGGGATCTCCCTTAGCAGATCGTCCGTCGAGAGATCCGCGCCCTTCTCGAACGCCGCATAGAGACCGGACACGACGATCTGCTCGATCTCGCCGCCCGAGAAGCCCTCCGTCCTCCCGGCGAGAGCGTCCAGGTCGAAACGGGACGGGTCGCGCTTTCTCTTTCGGAGATGGATCGCAAAAATCTCCGCGCGGGCGGGGCGGGCGGGAAGGTCCACGAAGAAGACCTCGTCGAACCGGCCTTTCCGGAAAAGCTCCGGCGGCAGGTTTGCGACGTCGTTGGACGTCGCCACGACGAACACCGGAGCCGGACGCTCCTGGAGCCACGAGAGGAACGTCCCGAAGACGCGGGCCGAGACGCCCCCGTCCACGTCGCTCATGTTCCCGTAAGAGAGCCCCTTCTCGATCTCGTCGATCCAGAGGACGGCGGGGGCCACCGACTCCGTGAGGCGCAAGGCGTCGCGAAGCCGGCCTTCGGTCTCTCCGACGTATTTGCTGTAGAGCCGCGAGGGATCGAGCTTGATGAGCGGATGCGACCACTCGGCCGCGACAGCCTTCGCCGAAAGCGACTTGCCGCATCCCGGAACGCCCAGGAGGAGAATGCCCCGCGGCGGGTCGATCCCGAACGCTTTCGCTTCGGGCGTGAAGGCCCTCTTGCGCCGCCCGAGCCAGGCCTTGAGACGGGCGAGACCTCCGACGGTCTCGAACCGCTCCTCCCGCGGGTAGT
This sequence comes from Nitrospirota bacterium, assembly GCA_016195465.1. Classification (GTDB taxonomy): domain Bacteria; phylum Nitrospirota; class RBG-16-64-22; order RBG-16-64-22; family RBG-16-64-22; genus RBG-16-64-22. The sequence goes on along the minus strand of JACPZO010000042.1, from coordinate 6,339 downwards.
ATTCAAGCAGGCCGGACCGCTCCACGACCTGCCGCTTGGCGTCGAGGACCCACGCGAGGTCCGATCGGTCGAGCTTCTGGTCCCGCGTGATCGCTTTCACGAGAAGGCGCTCCGCCTCGACGAGCGTCAACCCGACCAGCGCGCGCGCGATTGCCCGCCGCGTCTCGTCGTCCGGGTCGAGCCCGAGACCCGGCTCGGCCGCCTGGAAGTGCCGGACGACCCGGTCGACAATGGCGGACATGTCGTTTTCCGTCGGAAGGGGGATCTCGAGGTCGACGACGTCCTTCGCCAGGTCCACGGGGACCTCGATGCGCGGGGAGAGAAGGATGATCGACTTCCTCTTGCGGCGGAAGACGCCGCAGATGTCCCGGAGCTTGCGGAGAACGGCGGGGTCCTGGAGATAATGGTGGAAGTCCTTGAAGAGGTAGACGGAATCGACGCCGAGCCGCTCGATGTATTCGAGGGCTCCAAGCGGGCGCTCGGTCTCGTGGACCCCGTCGGCGTTTCCGTCCCGTCCAATTCCCTTGAGGGCCGTCCAGGTGAAGAACGGGATCTCCAGCCGGTCGGTCACCCGCCGGACGAGCCCCTCGACCCGCTCTTCCTCCCACGTCTCGACCGTGACGATCGGGAAGCGCGAGTTGATGAGGAGAGCCAGCTCCTTCTCGAGATCCATGACGCGTCGGCTTCCTACTTCTTCGCCTTGATCCCGAGCTTCCTCATCTCCTCCTCGACCTCCCCGGCCCCCTCCTTGTAGAACCTGCCCTCGTCCGGGGCCAGGTGGTGCAGGAGGCGGAGAAACTCGCCCGCGTGGACGCGCTCCTCGTCGGCGATGTCCTTCAGGACCTCCTTGGCGAGCCGGTCGTCGATCGACTCGGCGAGCTGCATGTACATCTGGACCGCTTCGTACTCCGCGGCGACGAGATGGCGGATCGCGCGGATCAGCTCGGACTTCGTGAGCTTGCGGCCGGCCGCGAGGCCGGAGAAGGGATGGCCAAACTCGGGCATGGGGAGGCTCCTTTCTCAGGGGAGGCGCGACGGCCGGCAAAGCGCGTCGCCGGCCACGACGTTCGTCCGTTGATTCGTAGCAGATTCCAGACGCATTCGCAACAAGTGTCCTTGTCATCCCCTAGCAGGACGCTGAAAAAGTCCATCCATGGCTTTTTCAGCCAAGACTTGCGCGAAGTGAATTCGCGCAAGTCTTTCAAATCGCTTGACACCAAATCGTCGCGCCATCTTCGAGATTGGGCGGTGCATCCCTGCACCGCGCGCAGGCTGCTGTTTTTCAGCAGCCTGCCAGGACGATCCCGAAATCCGTTGAACGCGGATCGAGCCGATCCCTATAATAAGGCGGTTCGACTATTGCGGTCCCCACAAGAAGGATCTCGTTGCGTTGGCTGCGATCCAAGCCGTTGAAATTCCAGTCCGGATTCCGTTCGGAAACGACCGGATCTCGGCCGTGTTCCACATCCCGGAGCCGGCGGAGGGAGGACGATACGAGGCGCCGTGCGTCGTCGCGTCCCACGGCCTGGCATCGTCGAAGGAAAGCGGAAAGTACCGGCAGTTGGCCGAGGCGCTCATTCCCCGCGGCATCGCCCTTCTGCGGTTCGACTTCCTCGGATGCGGGGCCAGCACCGGCCGGCCGGAGGACACGACGGTCGTCGGCCGCCTCGACCAGCTCAGGCGCGTCGTCTGGTTCCTGAAGGCCCAGCCTTTCTTCGACGGGCGGAGCGCCCTCATGGGAAGCTCCATGGGCGGTTTTCTGTCCCTCCTTCTGGCCGCCGAGGAGCCGGGGGTTTGCGCCGTCGCCGCCTGGAGCTCGCCCGCGACCCTTCGCGCCCCGGAGACGGAGGAGGGCCGGCTCCGGTCCTGGGGCCTGGGAGATGTGTATTTCAAGGAACTGGGATCGCCCGACGCGCCGCTCGATATGCCGCCGGGGATCCGGCGCGGCCTCGTCGTCCACGGCTCGGCCGACGATGTCGTGCCGCCCTCGCACGCGGAGGCGATCTTTGCGAGGTTGTCGGAGCCGAAGGAAATGCGCGTGATACCCGGCGGCGATCACTCCATGCGGCCGGAGGCGGCGCGGAGGGAGGCGATCCGCGTCACGACGGACTGGATCGAGCGGTTCATCCGGGAGGATTCTCTTTGAGCGCGACAGCCGGCCTTATCGTCATCGGGAACGAGGTCCTCTCGGGGAAGGTCGTCGACGAGCATACCCCCTTCTTCGTCCGGGAACTCCGCGATCTGGGCGTCGAACTCAAGAAGGTCTCGATGATCCCGGACGACGTGGATACGATCGGCCGCGAGGTCGCCGCCTTTTCGGCCGCGTTCGACGTCGTCTTTACGACGGGCGGCGTGGGGCCGACGCACGACGACGTGACGATGGAGGGCGTGGCCCGGGCGTTCGGCGTTCCCGTTGTCAGAAACCGCGAGATCGAGGTCCTCCTCGTCTCCCATTCGCCCGGCGAAACCACCGGGGCGCAGCTCCGGATGGCCGACATCCCCGAGGGCGCAACCCTCCTCAAGCCGGATTCGATCGTCTTCCCCATTATCGTCGTGCGAAACGTGTACGTTCTCCCCGGCGTGCCCTCCACGGCGCGGAGGAAGTTCCTCGCCATCCGGGAGCGGTTCCGGGGCCAGGCGTTCTCTCTCGTCGTTCTGTATCTGTCGAAGGGAGAGTCGGCCATCGCCGAGCGCCTCGCGAAGACGGCGAGGGAGTATCCGGACGTGGCGATCGGCTCCTACCCCCGCTACGACGACGTGGAGTACAAGGTCAAGGTGACCGTGGAATCCCGGAACGCCGATCGAACGAGAGCGGCCGCTACCGCTCTCGAGACTCTTCTGGAAGATTCCATCGTCCGGATCGAAGGCCCAGGACCCGGTTGACAGAAACCGTGGAACATGGTAGTTCCACATTCCCGGCCCCTCCATCCGGATTTGGCTCGATCACTCGCTCTGTCGCTCGGAGAACCTTCTCCCAATGCAGACAGCTCGCTCGGACCCTGAAATCGGCAAGGCCCTCCAAGAGACGTTCAGGACCATCCTCGAACGGGGCACCGGGGGAGGGGATCGCCGCATCACGCCCGAGAACGTTTACCAGGCCGGCCGGCGGGAGAATCTCGATCTTGTCCTGTCCCTTCAGGACAAGCTCCTTCTTCCGGGAAGCGGTTTCGAGGGCCTCGAACACCTGGACGAAGCCTTGACCCGGTACAAGGAAGGGAAGCGGCTTATCGTCCTCCTGGAGCACAAGGGGAACTTCGACGTGCCCGCGTTCCATTTCCTTCTCCGGCGGGAAGAGGCCCGTTATCGTCTTCTTCTCGACCGGATCGTCTATGTGGCGGGTCGCAAGCTGAACGAGGAATCCGAGCTCGTGAGGCGCTTCACGGAAGTCTTCTCGAGGCTCGTCATCGTGCCGAGGCGCGAGATCCCCGCTCCGAAGCCCGGCGAGACGCCCGAGGAAGAGGCGGCCCGGGCGGAGGCAACGACTGAAGCCGTTCGGATCAACCGCTCGGCGTTCCGGAAGATGTTCAACCTCATCGAAGAAGGAGCGATCGTCGGCCTCTTTCCGCTCGGCGGGAGGCCCAAACCGAACCTTTCCCCCGTGCCGGTCAAGGAGACCACGACGTACCTCAAGCATTTCGATTGGGTGCTCATGGCCGGAATGGAGGGGAACACGCTCCCCGCGGGATCGGGACGGATGGAGGAAGAGATCCCCAGGCGTGACCGGGTGGTCTTTCACTTCGCCCCGCCCCGGCCGTGCGTCGACTACCTGGAGGAAGCCCGGAGTGCCTACGAGGCCGCCGCTTCCGAAAACCTCGACTTCGAACAGTTCACGGCGAACCGGATCGTAGAGGAGCTTGGCCGCTTGTCGAGCCGCTGAGCAATCCAACCGCGGCTTTTCGGTAACGCGCGTCCCCCGCCCGCCGAATCACAGCCGCCCGCTACTTCTTCCGGCCGGTCTTCGTCGATTTCCCTGCCGGCATCCCGGGGAACGGCTCGTCCATCCACTTGGCCATCAGCCGGCGCGTCTGGTCGAATTCGGAATCCTGCGTTGGGACTACGCCGTTGAAATTCTGGTTGTGCTTGTAGACCGCCTCGTAGTCGGGATGCCCCGGTTTCAGCGCGAACAGGGCGTCCTGGACCTTCTTCGCGAGTTCCGGATCGAGCCCCGGCCTCGCGATGATCGGAAGCTGAGGAACGGGCTCCGTCTCGCCGACCACCTTGAGATCTTCCTTCTTCACCATCTTTTCGGCCTTCGCCCAGAGCCCCTTCGGGACGGCCGTCACGTCGGCCTTCCTGTCCGCCACGTCCATAAGGCAGTTGATGGGGGCCGATCCGAACTTGATCTTGATGTCCGTCTTGGGGTTCAAGCCGTTCTTCTCCATCAGGTCCATCGGCGCGGGATGGACGGCGAGCCCTCCCTTGGTAGTGAGGAAGGTCTTGCCCTTGAGGTCGGCGATGGCGTTGATCCCGGAGTCCTTGCGAACGACGACGACAGCCGAGAACTTCTCCTTCCCGTCCTTGGTCGTCATCCCGACAAGCTGAACGTCGACCGTCTTCTTGATCTTCACGTACTGGGTCGTGGCCACGTACGCGAAATCGTAGTATCCATTCTTGATGTTGTCGAAGACCTTGTCGAACGTGAACCCCGTCCGGAGTTGGATCTTCATCCCCGTCGCTTTCCGGAGGTAATCGACGAGCGGCTTCAACTCCTTGAACTCCTCGACGACGACGCCCCGGGAGAGGTAGCCGAAAACAAGCTCTCCCGGCTCCTTGGGCCACCCTTCGTCTTTTGCCTCGGTTTTCTTGGCTCCGGCCGCCGCGGGCTGGGCGGGTGCCTTGGACGCCCCTTCGGGTTGTTGAGACCAGGCGGGAGAAGCGTTGAGAACCCAAAAAAGAAGAGAAAAAACCGTCAGAAGCCTTGCAAGCGTCGCTCGTCCCATCGAATCCTCCATGAGCGGGTTCTCTCCGGGGGGTAAAACCCTTGGTTGGTTCTTCGGGGGATCAGTCCCAGTATAGCAAATCTTTTCCGAACGTAAAGATGGATGGGCACAATCTCGTTGCGCCGGGACTCGACCCTTCTCTATCATGCGGCGACCGTCTTCTCGAGACCGGATTTCCGTGGTTGCACCGACACCCTTGAACGATTCCTTCACCCCCAACGAGAAAAGAACGCTCGCGGGCGTCGCCCTGGCGGCCGGCCTGCGAATCCTCGGGGTCTCTCTCATCCTGCCCGTGTTTGCCCTTTACCAGGACGGGATGAAGGCCTCCCCGGCCGAGATCGGCCTGGCTCTCGGGATCTACTCGTTCACGAACGCCGCGTTCCAGGTCCCGCTCGGATTCCTCTCGGATCGGATCGGACGCAAGGGGGTCCTCCTTGGCGGGATGCTCGTCTTCGCGATCGGCAGCTTCATGGCGGCCTGGGCGCCGACGATCTGGCTCCTCATCCTCGCGCGGGCCCTCCAGGGGGCCGGGGCGATCGGGGGGGTCGTCTACGCGATGGTAGCGGACGCCGTTCCCGTTTCCAGGCGCCATCGAGCCATGGCCTACCTCGGAATCCCCGTCGGGGCCGCCTTCATCGGGGGAATGGTCCTCGGCCCCCTCCTCGCGGGAGCGTACGGGATCCCCTTCCTGTTCGCCCTGATGGGAGGACTCGTCTTCGCGTGCGGCTGTTACATCTTCCTCTTCATCCCGGAGCCGGAGAAACACGCGGCCTTCGAGGAAGTCGGCGTCAACCCCCGCGAGATTCCCTTTCTTCTCGCCGACCACGATCTCCTCCGCGTCAATCTGGGCTCCTTCCTCATGAACTTCCTCATGAGCGCCCTGTTCCTCGCGCTTCCGGGTCTTCTCGCGGCGGTCATGCCGATGGCCTATTTCTCCCTCTTTTATCTTCCGCTCGTTCTCGTGGGTCTCGTCGTCATGAGGGTCCTCGCCCGGACGGCCGACCGGAAGGGCGGCCGGGCGATCGCCGTCCCCGCCTTCCTTCTTCTCGCCGTTTCCCCGGTCCTCCTCGGTCTGGCGCCGCGAGGCGCCCTTCTTCCGCTCATCCCCGGCGCGATATTGTTCTTTTTTTCCATCTTCATCCTCCAATCCGTCCTTCCGGGAATGACGACGAAGATCGCAAGGCCGGCCATCGTCGGCTCGGCCGCGGGCGTCAACCAGATGCTCCAGGCGCTCGGGTCCTTCGCGGGCGCGGTCCTGGCGGGGGCCATGCTCCTCATCCATCCGCACGCCTTCACGGCTCTTCTCGCCCTCGCCGGCGTCGCGGGCGCGATCGCCGCAAGGGGCATCCGGCACAGAGGGTGAGCCCGAGGGTTGCACAACGCCAGCGCCCTTCGGAGC
>JACPZO010000068.1 GCA_016195465.1 Nitrospirota bacterium | reverse complement strand
TCCAGCGGGAGGGGCGGAAACGATTCCCACACGGCTATTTCTTGACCACGCCGAATAGCCGCTGGTCCACGAGCTGACAGATCGCGTGACCGAGCGTGATGTGCGTTTCCTGTATCCGGGGAACGGAAGTGGACGGAACCACGAACGCGATATCCGCGAGGCCGGCGAGCTTTCCTCCCTTGCCGCCCGTGAAAGCGATCGTCGTCAGGCGGCCGGACTTGGCCGCCTTCATCCCCTTGATCACGTTCGCGGAATTGCCCGAGGTGGAAATGCCGATCGCCACGTCCCCCGGCGCGCCCAGGGTCTTGATCTGCCGCGAAAAGATTTCCTCGTAGGCGTAATCGTTGCTGATCGAGGTCAGCACGGCCATGTCGGTGGCCAGCGCCACGGCCGGCAGACCCGGCCGCTCGATCATGAACCGGTTGACGAACTCCCCCGCGATGTGCGAAGCGTCCGTCGCGCTTCCGCCGTTCCCGAACAGGAGGACCTTGTTCCCTTTCCGGAAAGCCGAGACGATCGTCTCGACCGCCTGGGCGATCCGATCCGCGTGCGTCGCGGCGAACGCCTGCTTGACCTTGGCCGATTCCTCGAAGATCTGCTCGATCGTCATCCAGACGTTCCTTCCCGGCTCAACGAGGGGAAAATCGTACACGCGACGGTCGGTTCAAGTCAAGGCAAGCGCGGTTTCCCCCTCGACAATTCCGGACCGAATCGCTATTCTTCGTCCGGCCATGAAGATCCGCGATCTCTTCAATCGTCCCGAAAGAATTTTCTCCTTCGAGTTCTTCCCCCCCAAGACGCCGGAAGGCGAAGAAGGCCTCCGCGCGACGATCCGCGACCTCAAGCCCTTGAATCCCGCGTTCGTCTCCGTGACCTACGGGGCCGGCGGAAGCACCCGCGCGCAGACGATCGACCTCGTCTCACGCATCAAGCGCGAGACGGGGATCGAATCGATGGCCCACCTGACCTGCATCGGGGCCTCCCGGATCGAACTCACCGACATCCTGGCCGGGCTCAGATCGGACGGGATCGAAAACATCCTGGCGCTCCGCGGCGATCCGCCCAAGGGGGAGACGGCTTTTGTCCCTGCCGCAGGCGGGTTCGCCCACGCGTCCGACCTGGTCGCCTTCATCCGCGCCCACGACGGGACGTTCTGCGTCGGAGGAGCCGCCTATCCGGAGGGTCACGTCGAATCTCGGAGCCTCGATGAGGACCTCCGCCACCTCAAGACGAAGGTGGATGCCGGGTGCGACTTCCTGATCACACAACTCTTCTTCGACAACCGGTTCTACTTCGACTTCGTCGGGCGGGCACGGGCCGCGGGCATCGCCGTTCCGATCCTGCCGGGAATCATGCCGGTCACGAATCTCGACCAGCTCAAGCGGTTCACGTCGATGTGCGGAGCGTCCATTCCCGAAGAGCTGATGCTCCGCCTCGAGCAAGCGCCTTCGGTCGAGAGCGTGCGGGAGATCGGGATCGATCACGCCGTCCGCCAGTGCGGCGAACTCATCTCACGCGGCGCCTCCGGCATCCACTTCTACACGCTCAACCAGTCGAAAGCGACGCGCGAGATCCTCGCCCGGATAAGGAGTAAGGATTGGGGGGTTGCTTAAGAACCCCCTCTCCCTTCGGGAGAGGGCTGGGGTGAGGGCGATCTTACTTTCATAACCATTTGCTTTTAGGATCCCCCTCATCCTGACCTTCTCCCGGAGGGAGAAGGGAAAAGACTCTTTCAGCAGCCTGTTAGGCGGCAGTCCTTCGCAATCCTCAATCCGCAATCCGAAATCTACTTGCCCGCCTGAGCCAGTGCGAGCGCCTTCCGCCGCTCGTACGCCTGACGCACGATCGCCGCGTCCTCGAGAAACGTCCCCAGCTCTTCGAGGAGGAGGGCCTGCGGGCCGTCGCAAAGGGCCTTTTCCGGCGCCGGGTGGAAGTCCACGAGCACCATGTTGGCCCCGGCGATGAGCCCCTGGGCCGTGACGTGAAAGATGTCCAGAATGCCGTCGGGCGCGCGGTCTCGCCTTCCCACGGAGTGGGACGGATCGATACAGACAGGCATCCGCGTGAGACGCTTGAGGACCGGCACGTGGGCGAAATCGACCAGGTTGCGGTGCGGATCGCCCAGGTGAATTTTGACTCCCCGGAGGCAGAATACGATGTTCCGGTTTCCCTCGCTCGCCACGTACTCGCAGGCGTTGAGCGATTCTTCCAGCGTGATCCCCATGCCGCGTTTGTAGAGGACCGGGAATTCCCTCTGCTGGCCAACGACCTTCAGAAGCTCGAAGTTCTGGGCGTTCCGCGTCCCGATCTGGAGCATGACGCCCGTCGGATTCCCCGCGTCCCGGAGAGCTGAACGGATCTCGTCGATATGATCCTCGTGCGTGATCTCCATGGCAATCACGCGGATGCCGTACTTCCCGGCCAGCTCGAACACGTACGGGAGACATTCCTTCCCGAGCCCCTGGAAGTCGTACGGGCTCGTCCGCGGCTTGTAGGCCCCCATCCGCGTTGTCACGAGGCCCGCCCGCTGGCAGGCCCGCATCATTTTCTCCACGTGTTCCTTCGTGTCGACGGCGCACAGACCCGCGAAGACGTGGCTGGCTTCCTGGTCGAACCGGACGCCGTTGTACGTGAAACCGACGGCCTCCACCTGCCCCTCGTGCCGTCCGATGATCCGATATTTCTGGGAGACGCGGACGACGCGCTCGACGCCCGGCATCTCCTCGAAGACCTCCCTGGGCACGCCGGCGGTCCGGCCGATCAGGTAGACCTCGACGAGGGACCGCGTCTCGCCGCGGACCTCGTGGACCCGGGCCTCGACGCCGGGATATTGTTCCGCCTGCCTGAGAACCTGCTTGATTTCGGGTCCGCTTGGATCGACATCCGGTCTGAGAATGATAATCACTTCGTTTGACTCCCCCTGTTTTCCCAAGAAGACTCCCTTTGACCGAAACGACAAAGTCCGTTATCGCACCGGCTTCGAATGATAACACACGCAAGGTCCATTGTCCCGCCGGAAGTCAGGAAGCGGCCGCGGTGTCGCGCCGCGCGCGGCCCGTCAGGATGATCCGTTCCTCGCCGTCGTACTCCCGGACCCGGACCTCGATCACGTCCGTCTCGGCAACCGATAGGTAGCTTCCCACGTAGTGGGCATGGATCGGGATGACTCCCTTCAGCCGGCTCGCCAGGACGGCGACCCTCACGGCCTCGGGAGAACCGTGGTTGAGGATAACCTGGATCGCCGCCCACTGCGTGAGGCCCGTGATCTCCCCCTGGTCGAATCTCCGGCCGGTGATCCGCGACAGGTGCGCGGCCAGCCGGTCCGCCACGGAAACTCCCCGCCGCCGGATCCCGACCAGCTTGATCCGCTCCTCATCCGGAAAGTCGCCCAGGACCTGGTGGGCCATCTTGCGGATCTGGGCGTCCATCTCCGCCGCGTCGAACAATTCGACGGTGACGCTCGGCCCGCTCATCTCCCCTCTTCCGGGCGGCTGTTCCGTTCCCGTTCGTTAAGGTCCGAGAGGAAGAGGTCCGGGGTCTGTTCCGCGAATCCTCCCCGGTAGGCCCCCCGGCCGCTCGTCCGCTGAAAGACAAACTGGCAGACGGCCGTACCGGGGACGATCTCGAGCGGGAACGGGCCGAAGTTGCTCATCTCGAGGACTTGGTGGTTGGCGATCCCGGGTTGCATGAAGGAGGCGGAAATGTGGACCAGGAGGCCCATCCGCGCGAAACGGCTCCGCCCCTCCAGCCATCCGCAAACGTCGTCCGGGAGAGAGATCTTCTCGGCCGTCATCCCGAGAACCGTCTCGCCGGGCATCAGGAGGAGCTTGCCGCCGGGAGGAATCCGGACGCCTTCCGTCACCTCCTTGTAGTGACACTCCTCGCTGACCGGAACCGGGCGCCTGAGCGACTTGAAGACGCGGAACACGTCGGCCAGGTGCAGGTCGACCGACGCCGGCCCGACGCAGGACGGATCGAAGGGATCGATCTTGATCCTTCCGCCTTCGATCTCCTTGAGGATCTCGCTTTTCGCCAGGATCGACATCTCTCCCTCCGCTTCCGCCCTGAATATACAGCGGAACCCGCCCCATCGCAACCGCCCGGATTCCCCGAACGCTGTTATTCGTACTCACCCATTCACCTATTCACCTATTCACCTATTCACCTATTCACCTATTCACCTATTCACCTATTCACCCATTCACCCATTCACCTATTCACCGTATAATGTGTCCCCGAAAGGAGGCCCCATGCCGTCCGCCGCCCGCTCGAAAGCCGAAAAGCCGATCCTCGCCGTCACGATGGGCGATCCAGCCGGAATCGGTCCGGAAATCATCGTCAAGGCCCTTGCTCAACCCGCCGTCCACCGCGTCTGCCGGCCGGTCGTCGTGGGAGACGCTTCCGTTCTCGGAGAATCGCTCCGCTTCGGCCCCCCAGGCCTCTCCGTCCGCGCCATCGAGCACCTCGATCGTCTTGCCCCTTCCAGCCGCCAGATCGACGTCCTCGATCTCGGGCTCCTTCGTCCCGGCCAGATTCGCCCCGGCATACCGGGGAAGAAAGCCGGAAAGGCGGCCGTGGAATATATCATGGAAGCCGCCGATCTTGCGTCAAGCCGCCTCGTCGCCGGCATCGTCACGGCCCCCATCAACAAGGAAATCATCCACGCGGCGGGGTACGAGTTCTCCGGCCACACGGAACTTCTGGCTCAGCTCACGAAGACGAAGCACTACGGAATGATGCTCGTCGGCGGCGGCCTCCGCGTGCTCCTCGCCACGATCCACATGCCGCTTAGGAAGGCGATCTCAAGCCTCACCACCGTCAAGGTGCATGCAACGATTCTCCTCGCCCATCGGGCAATGCTCTCTCTCGGCATCCGACAACCCCGCATCGCGCTGGCGGCACTCAACCCGCACGCGGGCGAGGGCGGCCTCTTCGGCAAGGAGGAATCGACGATCCTCGAGCCGGCCGTCCTCAAGGCGCGCAAGATCGGGATCGATGTCTCGGATCCCCTCTCGCCCGACACGGTCTTCTATTGGACCAAGGAAGGGCGGTACGACCTCGTGGTGGCCCTATACCACGACCAGGGGCTCATCCCGGTCAAAGTCCTTTCCTTCGGCCAAGCGGTCAATGTGACGGTCGGCCTCCCGTTCGTCAGGACGAGCGTGGACCACGGAACGGCTTACGACATCGCGGGGAAGGGGAAGGCCGATCCCCGCTCTCTCGTCGCCGCCATCCGGACGGCCGCGGAACTCGCTTCGATGGCCGCCGGTCGGAGGACCCGGTAAACTCCTTGCCGCGACTGCACGCGCTCCTCGCCGCGTTTCCCCTGGCGCTTCTCTCGATGTCCCTGGCCCTCGAGATCGTCGCCTGGAAATGGGACAAGTTCAGGGAAACGGGTTACTGCCTCCTCTTCCTGGGCCTCCTGGGCGCCATCGCCGCGATCGCCACCGGGTTTCTCGCCGCTTCGGCCACAAACGCGGCGGAGCTTGTCCCTGGCCCATTCGCGCGTCACCGCGGTTTTGCCGCAGGCGCCTTCATCACGTTCGGACTGATGATCGCCTTCCGCCTCGCCGCGCGGAACAAGTTCACCCGGTGGACACGGCTTCTCTACATCGCAGTCGGGATCGTGGGCGTCGTCCACATCCTCGTGGCCGCCTGGCTCGGCACCTCCCTCGTTTTCGACCATGGAATCGGCGTTTCCCGATAGCCGCGCCTTCAACCTCCCGCTCGTGCGGGGGTCAAAACAACCATGAATCGCCGCCGTGACCCGTTCACCGTCCCGATCCTGCTCCTCTTTCTGATCCTCGTCCTGACCGTCTCGTTCGCGCAGGCGGCCGGGACGAAGAGCGATGCCTCCCTTCCTTCCGACGACGAAGCCATCGTCCATCTTCTGAACCGGATCGGGTACGGACCGCGCCCCGGTGACATCCCGGAAGTCCGCAAGTTGGGCATTGACGAGTTCATCGAAAAACAGCTCTCGCCGGACACGATTCCCGATGCGGGTCTCGAGATGCGGCTGGAGGGCTTCAAGACCCTCAAGATGACAACCGCCGAGCTCATCGAGGCGTTTCCGCCGCAAGGTCCCAAGAGCAGGCAGGCGAACGCCCAGCCCCGAGGCCGCCGCCCCGGCCAAGAGATCATCCTCGAGCTTTCCAAAGCCAAGCTCCTCCGGGCCGTCTACTCGGAACGCCGGCTTCAAGAAGTCATGACCGACTTCTGGTTCAACCACTTCAACGTTTTCGCGGGCAAGGGGATCGTTCCCTGGGTCGTTACGTCGTACGAGCGGGACGTCATCCGTCCCCGGGCCCTGGGGAAATTCCGCGATCTCCTGGGCGCCGTGGCCGAGTCCCCGGCGATGCTCTTCTATCTGGACAACTGGATGAGCGCGGGCACCTCCCCTCCCGCCGACGCCGGCGATCCCGGCCGTCAGGCCCTCCGGGGGCGGCACCCCCGTTGGTTCCGGGACATCCCCCCGCCGCGCCCGGAGGCCCGTCCGGCGAAACGCCGGGGGATCAACGAGAACTACGCCCGCGAGCTCCTCGAACTCCATACGCTCGGCGTGGACGGAGGATACACCCAGGAAGACGTCCGCCAAGTCGCTTTGGCGTTCACGGGCTGGACGATCGCGGAACCCCGGAGAGACCCGCGAGCCCTCTTCAACGGCCGAATGCACGACGGAAATCAAAAGACCGTTTTGGGACGGACCATTCCCCCCGTCGGCGGCGCCAAGGAGGGAGACTGGGTCCTCGACCTCCTGGCCCGGCATCCCAAGACAGCCGAACACATAAGCCGGAAACTTGCCGTGCATTTCGTCTCGGACGATCCCCCGCCCGCCCTCGTGGCCAGGCTCGCGGACACGTTTCGCCGGACCGACGGAGACATCCGGGCTCTTATGAAAACGCTCTTCCACTCCCCCGAATTCTGGGGACCCAAGGCGCGCCAGGTCAAGACCAAGACACCGCTTCATCTCGTGGTCTCCGCCCTGCGCGCCACGGGGACCGAAACCGACGGGGGATTGCCTCTCCTCCGGACCCTGCGCGAGATGGGAGAGCCCCTCTACCTATGCCAACCCCCCACGGGCTACAAGGACGAATCATCGGCTTGGACGGGCTCCAACGCCACATTGCAGCGGACCCGCTTCGCCGCGGCCCTGACGGAGAACCGCCTGCCGGGAACGCGGATCGATCTGGAACGCCTCAGCCCGCCGGCGGGCGGGGGAAATGCGAGGGGGACCGTTTCCCTTGTCGGTCGCCTTCTCGCGGGAGTGGACTTGCCCGAGACTCTGGTCGAAAAAGTAACCCGTTCAGCCGTCGAGGAGGGAGGTCCCTCGCCGGACGTTCGGCGCATCGCCGGTCTCATCCTAGGCTCGCCCGCGTTCCAGGCGCGGTAGGAAGGGAACATGCTCACTCGACGGAGATTTATCGCCGACTCGATGACAGCCGCCGGATTTCTTCTCGCGGCCCCTCTTTCCGGGCTTGGATCGAGCCCGGCTCCCGAATCGTCCGGGCGCCGACGCAAGGTTCTCGTCGTCGTCTTCCAGCGAGGCGGAGCGGACGGTCTGTCCATGGTTGCTCCGCACGGAGACCCCGCACTCTCTCGCAACCGGCCGGGCATCGGCATTCCCAAGTCGGGCGACACCGACTGGGTCATCGACCTGGACGGGTTCTTCGGCCTTCACCCCGCTCTCTCGCCCCTTCTCCCGTTCTGGCGGGACAAGAGGCTCGCGATCGTTCACGCCGTGGGATCGCACGACCCTACGCGCTCCCACTTCGAAGCCCAGGACTACATGGAGAACGGGACTCCGGGAACCAAGCGGACGCCGGATGGCTGGCTCGCCCGCGCGCTCCGGCAGGAGGGCGGGAACGGCCTGCGGAGTCTCGCGCTGACCCACAATCTCCCCCTCGCGCTCCGGGGAGACCCGACGGCGCTCGCTTTCCCCTCCCTCGCTTCCCTGGCGGGCCTCGGGAAGCTCCGCGGCTACGAAACCATCTACGGTCCGGATGAACGTGTGTTCGAGATCGTCGAGCGGCTGCGGGCCTTGGGTTTGTCTCGCCTCCCGATCGGAGATCCCGGCGCCTCCCCGCGCTCCCCTTTCGGCCAGGCCATGCGCGAGATGTCCCAGGTCATCAAGGCCGACGCGGGGCTCAGGGCCGGATTCATCGAAACGGCCGGATGGGACACGCACGTGAACCAGGGCGGGTCGCGCGGCATTCTGGCCAACCGGCTCAAGGACCTGGCGGAAGGTCTCGCCGCGTTCGCCCGTGACCTCGGCCAAAAGCTGGACGACGTGATTGTCCTGACGATGACCGAGTTCGGCCGGACGGCCCGGGAGAACGGGAACCGCGGAACCGATCATGGCCACGGGACCGCCTTCTTTGTCCTCGGAGGAGACGTTCGCGGAGGAAAAGTTTACGGGAGATGGCCGGGGCTGAGACCGCAGGACCTTTACGAGGGCCGCGATCTCGCCGTGACGACCGATTTCCGCGACGTGGCCGCGGCGCTTCTCGCCGGCCACCTCGGCATCCCCAATCTCCAAACCGTTTTTCCGGGACACGCACCCCGGCACGAGATCGCCACACAGGTCCTCGGCTAGGCGCCGAACCGAACCGCGAAGTGCGCCGCAATCCCCGCCCCTTGGGACGGGGTCAAGACGCACGAATGCAAATAACGAAAAGTACCTTAGAGGTCGGAGGACCCCGCCTTTCGCGCAAGTCGAGGCTGAAAAAGCCATGGATGGACTTTTTCAGCGTCCCGTTAATCGCTCTCGAAGACGCAGGATTTCTTCCCGATGACGATCGGTCTTACGGAAGGCAAACCACAGCTCGTTGGCAACCGGCATGGGCGGTTTCCACAGCTCACGTAAGCGGCCCGCCGAAAGCGCGCCCCGGCACAGATAATCGGGCAACAGACTGACGCCGTATCCGAGCTCGACCGCCTTCAAGATCGCGTGGAGACTCGGGATGACGAGCACGGGCCGGATCTCGGGCCGCCGGTGAAACACTTCCTGCCAGAAGCGCCTGACGATCGGCAGTTCGACGCCGTAGCTGATCCAGTCCAAACCGGCCAGCCACCTTTCCACCTGGTCCAGGTCCGCCGGCCGCGGGCGGCGGCCGCCAAAGCGCATTTTTTCAGGCGACCCAACCAGAATGAACCGTTCGTCGGCCGCCTTGCCGTATTCGATCCCTCTTGTCGACAGGCGCTGCGTGGCGATGACCAAGTCCAACTCGCCGCGCTCCAACCGTTCCAGCAGCTCCGGCGTCGGACCAAACTCAACCCATAGACGGCACGTCGCGCCCGCCAAGCGCGGGAGCGCCGTCTCGTAGAAATACTCCTGCGGCGAACCAACGCGAACGATCGGCTTCTCAGGAGCCGCGCCGTCCGGTCTTCGCAACACGCGCTCCAGGGTATCGAGCGACTGCGCGACCCGGCTGTAAAGTTCCTTGCCGCGCTCGGTCGGCACCATCCGCCGGGGCGTCCGCCCGAAGAGGGGTTGCCCGATCGCGGCTTCCAGGGCCGCGAGATGCTGGCTGACGGCCGGCTGAGTCAGATATCGCGCGCCCGCCGCGCTCGATACCGTCCCGAGGCGGTAAATCGCCGCAAAACTGCGAAGCCACTCAAGATCGATCATAAATATATTTATACCTTATCTGCATTTTTTCGATTTTTATTATATCGGAAACGGCCTTATCGTCTCAATCAAGAAAAGCGCTTCCGCTGGGCCGGCCGGCGGCGGGCGCACTTGCGACAATCGATCTCACGGACAATAAAAGGAGGCGGTTCAATGAGCACGGAGAAGAAGCACAAGAGAATCTTGATGGTCGTCACGAGCCACGATCGTATCGATGCCGACCGCGCAACCGGGCTTTGGTTCGAGGAATTCGCGTTGCCCTACGTGGAATTCAAAGCCGGGGGTCTCGCGGTGGCGGTCGCCAGCCCGCGCGGCGGGGCCGCGCCGATCGACCCGCGCAGTGAACCGAAGTCAGAGGCGGCGAGCGCCTGGGCGGAGGCGCGCCAAGCCCTGCAACAAACGAAACCGCTTGCTTCTGTAAAGGCGGACGATTTCGACGCGATCTTCCTGCCCGGTGGACACGGCACCATGTTCGACCTGCCGGGGAACGACGCGCTGCATCGGTTGCTGCAAGCCTTCGCGGACGCGGACAAGGTCGTCGCGGCGGTCTGCCACGGCCCGGCCGGACTCGTCGGCGCAAAACGGTCCGACGGAACGCCTCTCGTCGCGGGTAAGACCATCACGGCCTTTACGGACGACGAGGAACGTGCCGCCGGGCTCGACGGCGCAATGCCATTCCTGCTGGAAACGAAACTGCGCGAGATGGGCGCTCGCTTCGTCGTTCGCCCCAACTGGTCCAGCCATGTCGAACAAGACGGCCGACTCATTACCGGCCAGAACCCGCAATCGAGCGGGGATACCGCGCGGGCGATCATCGAGGCGCTCAAGAAATAGCTCGAACAGAGGGCAGGCATCCGCCTGCCGAACGTCAAAAGGGCGAGGCCCGGAAACCGGGCCTCGCCCCCCGTGACTCGGAACCGGACGAACCGCCCGGTTCTAGCAGGTTGCGGAAAAAGTCCCCTCGCCCCCTGCCAGGGGGAGAGGGCGAGGGTGAGGGGGTTAAGCAAGCCGTCGATTCCATTGCCCCTCACCCCAACCCTCTCCCAGAGGGAGAGGGGGCGAAAGGGGTTTTTCCGCAGCCTGCTAGTAGATGTCCTTCGTCGTGTTGTAGACGTTGAACTTGCCCGTCGGGGTAACGAGCCGCGGGTCCTTGATCCGGGCGACCTCTTTGAGCGTCTTGTCGTCGTAAACGACGATCTCGCTCTGCTTGTCCTTCCTGTCCCACACGCTCACCCAGACCTCCGTCCCCTCCTTGTTGTACTCGAAGTGGACGGCGCGGCCGTGGTCGGCCACCTGCCAGCACTTGGCGGTCTTGTCGCCCGCCTTCTTGTTGATGACGCAGATGCTCTGCTGAACCTTGGGGTCGGGATTGAGCGCGTGGTCCACCCAGATCCAGTCGCTCTTCGGATGCGTCTTCATGAAGAGACTGCCGCCGCCCAGGAGCGTGATGTCGCGGACGACCTTCCAGGCATACTGCGGGTGTTTCTCCGGGTCCGTTCCCCAGACCGAGAGCTTCCCCTCGCCCAGGTGGACCGTCCCGTTCACCGGCCCGTACTTCGGGTCGAGCCAGTTGCCGCCCCGGCCCGGATGGGGCTTGGCGCCCACGTTGATGACGGCCGCGAGTTGTTTCGTCTGCGAGTCGACGACGACCATCTTGTCCCGCATGTTCGCCGCGACCATAAAGTACCGCTTCGTCGCGTCCCAGCCGCCGTCGTGCAGGAACGGAACCCCCTCGATCTGCGTGATCTTCAGGTTCTGGAGATCCGAGTAGTCCACGATCCAGATCTGGCCGGTCTCCTTCACGTTCACGATCCACGAGGGATCCCGGTGCGAGGCGACGATCGAGGCGACGCGCGGCTCGGGATGGAACTCGTGCGTGTCGACCGTATAGCCCCGGGTCGAAACGATCTTGAGCGGTTCGAGCGTTTCGCCGTCCAGGATCGAGAAGTTGGGCGGCCAGTAGCAGCCGACGATGGCGTACTTGTCCATGAAGTTGCCCTTGGGGCCTTTGTACTTGCTCGTGTCGATCGACCGGGCGTCCGCGCACGCCTTGATCTCGGCGACCTTGTCGGGCTTCTTCATCCAGAGATCGATGACCGTCGCCTTGCCGTCGCGGCCGATCGTATAGACGTACCGGCCCGAGCCGGACATCCGGGAGATGTGGACGGCGAAGCCGGTGTCGACGATGCTCACGATCTCCTTGGACTTCGAGTCGATGATCGCCACCTGCCCCGCGTCACGGAGCGTGACCGAAAAGAAGTTCTGCCAGTCCAGATTGTGCTCGGGTTTCTTGGGGCGCTGGGCGGGCGGGACGATCAGCTTCCAGGATTTCTTCATGTCGCCCAGCGACATCTCCGGCGGCTGGGGCGCATCGATCTGGATGTAGCGGGCCATCAGGTCGCTCTCCGCCTCCGTCAGGATTCCCTGCTGTCCCCAGTTCGGCATCCCGCCCGGCGTCCCGTAGGTGATGAACGCCTTGAGCGTCTCCGTCCCCATCTTCCGCGTCTTGTCAGGAAGAAGGCTCGGGCCTGTCGCTCCCTTGCGGAGCGTGCCGTGGCACCCGGCGCATCGGTCGAAGTATATCTGCTTGGCCTTCTCGAATTCCTGGGGTGCGACTGTGGGGACGGCCGGGGCCTGGGCTCCGGCGGGGACGGACGGCGCCAGGGCCAGCAAAGCGGCCCCCAGCGCCCCTCCGAGTACCGCGAACATCCGCTTTCCTCTGCGATCCATGGACGTTCCTCCTCTGCCTGGGGTGGCGGCCGCGCAACACCGGGCGGCAAACACCGGGTTATTCGTCACGTGAGGATGATGGTGCACAGGGGGGACGCAATCGACCCCTCTTTTCGCAGAAAGCCCGCGAGAGTGCCATGACGCAGATCATAACTCAGAAACGCGACAATTGGATCGACGCCGACGACATCCCGTCGTCGCGACGCCATCGCCCTTCAAGACTCTTCCCATCGGCCGCGACGACCAGGTAGCCGGAACCCGAAACGCCGTCCGCGTCGCGCCCCTGGAAGTCGACCCGGTCCCCCTTGTACGTCCCCGTCAGCACCGACCGAAATCCCGCGCCATAGCGGAGAACGATCTTTCCCTGCGCCTGCGACACGTGGGCCGGACCGCGCCTCTCATCCGTCGTTTGTTCGTTCCGGATCGTAATCCCCCACGTCCCTGAAAGATCGAAGGCGGGTTTCTCGTCGACCGCCTTCTTGGGGGCCGCCCGGACCAGAGCGAGCGTCCATCGGACGCCCGAGGCCTCGACATCGATCTTGTCGTCTCCCACGACAAAGTTCGCCGCGCGCCATTCCTCCTCGGAGCGGCCGACCCTCATTCGATGGCCGCCCGCGAAACCGTGCGATTTCCCCGTCGGCCACATCCGGAAGATCAACTCGCCCGGCGCGAACGCGAACTTCCCTTTCTGAGGCGCCGGGGCGATCATGACGCCCTGGAACATCCCGCCCTTCTCGTGCGACACTTCCACCTCGTACGGGACGTCGGTTCCTTTCGATCGGTAGCGCCCGGCCGTCACGGCGTGCTCCGGAACGACCGATGGATCGAGGACAAAGCCGGCCGGCTGTGTCTCGACCGTCCGGTGCCGGGCGTCGCCGCCCTCGGGAACGACCCATGCCATCGCGGTGAAACGGAACGGGATCTCCCGAAGCCAGTCTCCCCGAACGGAGCAAAGCCCCTCCGTCGCCCCGCTCTTCGTCCGGAACGCCATCCCGGTCCCCCGGATCGTGACGACGAGTTCGCCGTCCCGCGAGATTGCGTCCGTTTCCGCGGCCGGGACGCCCGGAAGGCGTTTGCGAACGCGGACCTGGACTTCGCCGTTCTTCATTGTCCTCGACGTGATTTGAACGATCGCCCGGCCGCGAACCATCTTTGTCGGCGGAAACAGGTTGCCCGCCACCTCGTAAGCGCATTCGGGAATGTCGGGATCCAGGATGAGCGAATACGTCCCCTCGGGAAGAAGACGGAGCTGAACGGTCAGGGTGCCCGTCCCGCCCGGTTCGACCGGGAGAACGCTTTCGAGGATCTGGCCGGGACTGAGGCGGACGCCGACGGGGGCTTTCGCCTCGCTGAAAGCGGGAGGGGCGGCCAGATACGGGAGAGCGGCGGCAACAATGACGGCGAGTCGGGAGGCGCTCCGATTCTTGGGAGGGGTCATTGGAATGGCTCTCAGGATTGAGGCGCGGACGGACGGACGACCTCTCCCTCGGGGATGTCGCGCATGACGGCTTGAGAGACGCTCGGAAACGGACCCGGAACGGGCCGCCCGGATCCCCGGCAGGCGTCATGGACGACGGCCTCGAGATGCGCAAGCGCCTTGTCCAGGACGCGGGCGTGGATCGGGGGAAGGAAGAAGACCCGGTCGAGCCCGGGAACCAGCCCCATCCCTTCTTCAAGGATCCTCTTGAGAACCGTGCCCGACACCTCGTCGAAGCCTTCTTCGGTCAGCCGGGCGAAGTCCTTTTTCCTGTCGCGCGTCAGGACGGCGACGCATGGAACGATTCCGACCCGGAAGTCGGCCGGCGGCGCGTCTCCCTCCGGGATCGGGATCGGAATCGACTTCGCTTCCCCGTGGGCGCTCACGACCTCCGAGGGCCGGTTCTTGAGGTCCCATGCCGCGTAGTCTCGGACGTCCATCGCCCGGTTCCCCGCCAAGACCTCCAGGCCGAAATGCTCCTCGAAAAAATCCGTCAACCGCCAGGAGGGCGACACCGAGCCGAACGGCGGCGCCTTCCTGCCCTCCCCCGCCACGACGGCCAGGGGCAGAACCATGGGAAACGCCATAAGCGTCTCGGACGTTATCTCGACTCTGCGGCGGATCTTCTTGACCATTCGACCTCCCGGACGGATTCGCAGGCTGCTGAGAAACAGCAGCCTGCGCGCGGTGCAGGGATGCACCGCCAAATCGCGAAGATTTGAAGTCGAGCGATTTGAAAGACTTGCGCGAATTTACTTCGCGCCAGTCGTGGCTGAAAAAGCCATGGATGGACTTTTTCAGCATCCTGTTAGAAGTGTAATGGAATGTCCGGTTCCCGGTCAACCGGTCTGCGCCCCCAGGGCGGCCGCGACTTCCAGGATCACGCTGTCGGCCACCGGCCGCCCCCGTGAACCCAGCCGAATCATTCCCCCTGCGGCTTCAAGAAACTCATCGGCCACGAGGCTTTGGATCGATTCCGCAAACTGCTCGTCCCCGTTCGGAAGGACCGAGAGCGGAATCCCCTCGTCGAGCCTGAGGCCGCCCAGCAGGCGCTCCAGGAGCGTTCCTTCGCCATCGACGCGATGAATTCCGACAGCCCCCGATCCCGCGCCCTCCACGGATTTCATGTACGCATTCGCATCCGCAACGTTCCGCCATCGCCACCCGGAAACGAGCGAATGCGCCGCCGCGCCAAGACCCAGCACGTCCCCTCCCCGCCAGATCCGCAGGTTGTGCAGACAAACGGCTCCCGCGCGCGCCGCGTTGGAGATCTCGTAGTAGTCGTATCCGGCCGCCGTCAGTCTTTCTCGCGCCGCTTCGTCCATGGCGAGAAGGTCGCGCTCCCCCGGCAGCCGCGCCCGGCCCTCCCGGACGGCGGCGTGGAAATACGTCCCCGGCTCCAGCGTGAAAGCGTAGATGGAGAGATGATCGGGCCCGAGCGAGAGAACGCGGTCGAGCGTCCGCCGCCACCGGCCGATCGTATGCCCCGGAAAACCGTAGATCAGATCGAGGCTCACTTGCCGGAATCCCGCCGACCTCACCCAGGAGGCGGCCTGGAGCGCATCGTCGGACGTATGGATCCGTCCGAGAAACGAAAGTTCCTCGTCGTCGAGGGACTGGACGCCCAGACTCAGCCGGTTGAAACCCGCGGCCGCGAGACGTTCCAGATCCCCGCGGCTCAGGACCCCGGGATTGGCCTCCAGGGTAACCTCCACGCCGTCTTCGAACGAGAAGATCCCCCGCATATCTTCCAGGATCCGCCCGAGGACCGCCGCCGAGAGCGTGAGGGGCGTTCCCCCGCCGAAGTAGATCGATCCGAAACCGGATGACGGCCCGCGGGCGGCGGCCGCTTCGCGCCTGAGGGCGTCCCGATACCGCTCCGCCGGCGGAAGGGCTGTCGCCCGCGTGGGAATCGCGCAGTACCGGCACTTCCCCCTGCAGAAAGGAACGGACACGTACAGGCCCGGGATTTCAGGTTGACACTCTCTGATCTCATCCATAAGATTCCGCGCCATGGAAAAGGATCCCGACGCGCCCTCGCCCGACGAACGGCTCAAGTCCCTCGTTCATGACCTTGCCATGACGCTCAACGAGGTTTTTTCGGAGAGCGACGCCGTCCGCGAGGCGATCTCCCGGATCGAGCAGGAGGGATACGAAGTCGAGCTCATCATGGCCTCTATCACCCGCATTCTGCGCAAGAACAAGGAAACCGGAGAATCGTCCCTCGCCTACGAGTTCAACGCCTTCGACCGCGATTTTCTCAGGGAGATGAAGATCCTTCCACCCGAAGATAAGGGTGAACAGCATGGCGGAGAATCGTAAGCCGCCCGCCGTCACCCCATTCGCCGATTCACCGTTCTTTTTCCACCCACACCTTCACGTTTCACGTGCGCGACGCCGAAGTGATCGTCGCGCCAGGCGACAAGGTCGGTGACCACGTTCTCGCCAGGCTTCTTGGCGATCCGCCTTTCTAATATAATCTCATTGAATTCCCCCGCAATCAAGCACCACGGAGAATATCAGCCATGGCCGGCTTTCTTCGTCTTCTTTCCACGGTTTCCCGACTGCTCCTGGACTTCGCCGGTCTGCTCCGTCGACTCCTCCACCCCAGAGCTTCCCCGGCCGCCGAGAACCTCTTCCTCAGGAAACAGCTCGCGCTCTACCGGGAACGCAAGGTCAGACCACGGCGGGCGGATGGAGCGACGCGGCTCGGCTTGGTGTTGCTGTCAAGGCTCTTCGACTGGATGGACGCCCTGGTTGTGGTGAAGCCCGCAGGGTCCCACCGCACGTGGAAGGGGAGGTCAATCTCCTTTACACTCCCCTCTGCTTTTCGCTATGCTGGTTTTGGAGGAACTCGCTCATGCCCAAACCCGCTCCCAGGACAATCGAAGCCGTCTACGAGGACGGGGTCTTCAAGCCCGTCCGAAGAGTTGCGTTGCCCGACCGCAGCCGCGTCCGCCTGACACTCGCGCCCCTCTCGCCCAGCGCCACGGAAAAGGCCCTCGTGGAACGCCAACGAAAAGCGTTGCTCGCCGTCGTCGGCATCGGCGCCAGCAACCGGACCGATATCAGCGAACGGCACGACGAATACCTCTACGGCAAGAAATCGTAGGCCATGCCCGCATCCCTGGTGTTCGTCGATACGACGGCGTGGTATGCGCTCCTCGACCGCAAGGACGCGCACCACGCGGCCGCCAAACGCTTTCAAGCGGTGAACCGCCGTCCCTTCGCCACGTCAAACTACATCGTCGATGAACTCCTTACACTCGCAAAGAGATGTCTTGGCGCCGACGCGGCCGTGCGTATGGGCGAACAACTCTTCGCGCAACAGATCGCTCGTCTCTACACGATAACCCCCGACCTGGAACAGGCCGCTTGGAAGATATTCCAGCGATTCGCCGATAAGGGGTTCTCCTTCACTGACTGCACGTCGTTCGCCTTGATGGAGCAGGCGGGCATCGACGTTGCTTTCGCCTTCGACCTCCATTTCCACCAGTACGGGCGCTTTACGGTTCTTCCCTGACCCGCAATCCGTCACGCCCGTTCGATCGGGCGCCATGAATATGATCGCGTTGTACTCCCCGCAATCAAGCGCCACGGAGGGATATCAGCCATGACCGGCTTCTCTCGCTTCCTCCCCACGCTCCTCCGGCTCGCACTCGACGCCGTAAGCTTCTCGGGGAGCCTCCTGCGCCCCCGCGCGTCCCTCGCCGCCGAGAACCTCTTTCTCCG
>JACPZO010000074.1 GCA_016195465.1 Nitrospirota bacterium | reverse complement strand
TGGCCCTGAACCCCCTCTTCGGGCATGAGCTTCGCTTCGAGTTGTCCGGTTTCCGCTCCCGCCGGGTGCGGAGCCACCGCATCATCTACCGATACAACGAACCCGAGAAGACCGTGGATGTTCTCTACGTTGGGCCCCGGAGGGACGTATACGAGAGCTTCCGGGATCTGCTCGCGGCCGCGAAGGAAGGTTGATCCGGCAAAACGGCCTCAAGGAGCGTCCAGGAGCGGGTTTGCCGTCCGGTCGGAAACCCTCGTATAAGTCCCCGGCAAGTTTCCCTCTGCAACAAGGCCGTCGCGGATCATCTCGAATATCAGCGGTTCGACCTTCTCCTTGGGGAGGCCCGTCCCGCACAGGTCTTCAATTTTCAGCGACGCCGGCGTCGGTCCCGTCTGCTCCAATGCCTTCCAGATTGCGAACTTGTCCTTCTGCTTCTTCCGCTCAGAGCGAATCTTGAGCCTCTCATTCAGAACGATGAGACCTCCGCTGATCAACGCTCCTATCGCCACCGCATACGTTTCTTCCATCTGCCCCTCAAACGCCGCCAGCCAGTCCCGCCGAGGCGAAGAAGACCAATAGCGCGACCAGAAAATCGCCACCCCCCATCTTCGATCTTCTCATGCCCGCCTCCTTTGGACTGCGAGACGCATCATGCTCTGCCTCCAGGAAGGGTTGGTGGACACCGGCAAGCGGATTTCACGCCGAGCGCTTCGCCTTTTTCGCCGTCTTCGGCTTTTCGCGCTCTATCGCGTCTGTCCCCACAATCGTGACCTCCACCCGTTGCGCGCGAAGGGCAACGCCCTTCACGTTCCAGGCAAGCGGCGCTTCAGCAACTCCCGATTGAAACGACACGGTCTTTTCCTCTTTGTGAACTTCCTCGCCGGCTCCATCGTAGAAGATCGCTCTGAGCCGGGCCTGCTTCATTGGCCGCCCGGTTGGATTGACGACAGCCCCCGAGATCGACCAGACATTCACACTGCCGGTTTCGCCGAAGGAAAGCTCTTGCGAAGTTCTGAACCCCCGAATGAAGAGCTTCCTCGGGAGTTGATCGGCCTTGCTGGCCGGTGCCGCCCCCTCCTCGACCACCGTCCGCGCCACGGGGGCGCTCCTCCCAGTGTGCGCATGGGCCGGAACGGCCTCTTGCTCAGGCCGGGCTTCCGCTTCGGCCATCGCGGGTAAGCTGGCGTCCCGGCCCGCGTCGGCCTCGGGCAGTACAACCGCCACCGCCTCGGCGGCCGGGACCGAAGGGCCGGTGGACATCGGTTCGAGCGGAGCAACCTGCGCGGTGTGCTGCCTCATGGCCGTCGTTGCAACCGTCGCCGCCAACGGCTTCCCCACGCTCCCGCCCGCGGTTGGAACCCCTCCAGGCGTGCTCGCGACCCGCACATCCCCTCCTCCGCTCCTGAGTCGGTGGGTCAGGGCGTCGATGTTGCGGATGCGCTCGGAGTCTATCGGATGGTCCTGGACGAAAGGCACGATGCTGAGAAGATGGTACTCGACAGCCCGATCGAAATAATGGCGGGACGAATCGTAACGGGCTTTCACGACTGCTTCGTGCTGGGCGGCCCGTTGGTATCTGGCCAAAGCCTGTTGATAAACGTTCACCTGATAGTCGTATCTGTTCTCGAAATTAACAGCTTGGTTGTACGACTGGACTGTCCTGTACCGACCATGAATGATTTCGGCGCGATCTCGATTGGCTCTCGCCAGATCCATCCAGGATCTCGCCCTACCCTGATACCCCTCCTCGCGAGCCCTGTGACTTGCTGCCGCTGCCAGCGAAGACTTGAGCCCGGAAATCTGACTTCGGAGACCCGCGATCTTGCTGATCTCGGCTTGGTTCCGTTCTATGCTTCTTCGGAAGAACGAAGTCCCTCGAATCGGGTCATAACCAGCGTTGAAGGCGATCTGGGTTCCGAGGCGATCCGCTTCGGTTTCCTGCGGTCTTGTGTGCGCGCCCTTGACGGCTTGTGTAAGACCGAGTACGGCAAGTCGGGCGCCATCGTCTTTCAGGAAGGCGGTCCCAACCTGTTGAAGGAGAAGCGCCCATCGAACGTGTTGCGGAGTATTCTGGGGATGGCCAAGAACGTTGTGGGCGATCTCGTGACCGAGGACGAGGGCGAGCTCGTCCTCACTCTCCGCCGCTCGAAGAAGACCTTTGGTGATAGTGATGGCGGTTCCGTCGGCGAATGCGTTTTCCTGTTGGTCTTCACCAGTGTAAACTTTGTACGTTGCCAGACCGGACGCCGCGGCCAGGCGGTTGACGATTCCCTGCACATCCCAGTTCCCTGAGCTTTGATAGCGTCCCCCAGAGTAGGGATCGCCGGATACCGCGGTGATCGCCCCTGGCATCTCGCCCAAGTGAACTGCCGGCTCTTCCTGGAAGGGCGGCAGATCCTGGACGGGTTCGAACATCTGCTGGGTGGCTTGAGCGATTTGGGAATACTGAACATATTTTCCGCCCCTCGTCGCGGCCATCATGGAGCTAGCCTCGACTGCTCCTTCGAGCAGACCCCGGGCGAACTCCCGCCCCTCCGCGCTCGCGCAACCCGAAAAGAAGGCAAGGCCCAGAACGAGGACTGCCTTGGGACGACTGATGTTCCTTTCCACGGACAGAACGATGTCCATCCAGTCTATTTCTCCGCCCACGTGACGCCGACGACCCGGACCTTCACCTTCGAGGCCGTTTGGGGGACGGCGTTCACCTTCCACGCGAACGCGGATTCCGGAGCTGCCTGGGACAGCGGAAAAACCTGCTGATCCCGGAGGACCTCTCCTCCTGGCTCATCAAGGAAGATCGCCATCAGGCTGGCTTGAGCGGCAACGCGGCCCGTCGGGTTCACGATGGTTCCCGTGAGCGTCCAGAGGCTCTGGCCTGCATGACCGGCCTGCTTGCTCGCCCTGAGTCCCTTGATGAGCAGGGTGTTCTCGGCAGAAACTCCTGCGGACGAAGGCTCGCCCGCTCCTCTTGCAACGGTTGACGATGAGGGAGGCAAAGAGGATGTTGCGGGCGGGGGCAAGGAGCCTCGCTGCGCTTGGAAAGGTACTTCAGCGGTTGGCGGGGTCTGGGACGCGGGAACGAGGTTGCTGAAGTATCTCGCCATCTCGAACGCATCGCTTCTCATCTTGCCGAGAATTTGGGATCCAAAACCTCCGACTGCGCCGCCCCAGCCGGTGTATTTGAGGAGGATTTCCCCCGTCCGAGGGTCTTCAAGGCTCACAACCTCGATGAGCTTGCTCCGCCCCGCACCCATGCCGACCAGCAGCCGCACGGCGGTGCTGCCAAAATGGACCAAAACGTCGCTTCGACAGACGAGGTGCGGACCGGCGGCTCTTGCGGCCGCCTGGTCGGTGGTTACGAGCCGAGACTTCTTCGAATCTTGCAGGGACTGAACGAGAGAGACGCGGAAGATTCCCTGGATCTGATTCAGGAAGTCCTCAACCTTCGCATTCCGGTCGGCCGTTGTGTCCATCCTTGGGAGATCCACGTAAACCGCGGCGTAGCCATCGAACCGGGCCGAGGGATTTCGATATGTTCTCTGTTCGTGGGACCCCGTGGCAGGGATTCTGGCCGTGCTGTTGCGGGCGGCGGACTCGCCCGCCTGAGGTGGAGGAGAAGATCCCTTGGACGCGCATCCTGTCGCGGCCGAAGCAATGAGGAGAGAGAAGAGGAGGACGATGGATCGAGCGAAGAAACCGCGGGAGAGGAATGTGACGAGACTTACGTTACTCCGTTGAGAGAGAGAGAGAGAGAGAGAGAAGATGCCGCTGAGATTCTCGGAATCCCATGCCAGTCTTCGATCCTGGAGAGAGGAACAACCGATTTTGCTTGCCTTGCAAGACAAACATAACCAAGACTTGGTTGTTTGTCAACAGCATCGCCGCCCATCTAGACGGAAGCCCGAAGGAGCTGAAGGCGAGCCTCGGGAACTTGCTCAAGGA
The DNA here is from genome assembly GCA_016195465.1 of Nitrospirota bacterium. Classification (GTDB taxonomy): domain Bacteria; phylum Nitrospirota; class RBG-16-64-22; order RBG-16-64-22; family RBG-16-64-22; genus RBG-16-64-22. Next base: position 4,271 of record JACPZO010000074.1, on the reverse strand, counting down.
AGCAGACCCGGACAACCTGTTGCGTCGCGCTTGACACCTTCGCCGGTGTCGGCGACAATCTCCGGGCCGACTTATATTCAGAGTTCCGCCATGCGCATCCTCGAATACGCCGACCTCCACCCCGGCCCCCACCGTTCCCGCTACGACAAGGTCGTTGCGGCGCTCGAGCGCGGCGATTTCCGCGCCGCCCAGGTCAAGAAGCTCGCCCAGGGCGGCTTCTACCGGGCGCGGCTGGATGACGCCAACCGCCTGCTCCTCCGTATCGCGCGGCACCGCGGCGAGACCTGTCTCTTGTTGCTTGAGATCATTGAGAACCACTCCTACGAGAAATCGCGCTTCCTGCGCGGGGCGGCGGTGGACGAGGCGCGATTGGTCGAGGTAGACGCCCCCGAAGCGGTCGATGCCCCGACGCTGCCCTACGTCCATCCTGAGCGTTCCCGCTTTCATCTGCTCGATAAGCCGTTGTGTTTCGACGACGCGCAAGAGGCGCTCTTTCGCCTGCCGCCCCCGCTCATCGTTGTGGGCTCGGCCGGCAGCGGCAAGACTGCGTTGACCCTGGAGCGCATGAAGCATCTCGAAGGCGAGGTGTTGTACGTAACGCTGTCGGCCTACCTCGCCGAACACGCGCGCAGCCTTTACCGCGCCCACCACTACGAGAATCCGCGGCAAGAGGTGGACTTTCTCGCCTTCCGTGAACTGCTCGAAACCATCGAGGACCCGCCGGGGCGCGAGGTGGATTTCGCCGCCTTTCGCGCCTGGTTCGAGCGCCACCGGCGCGCCTTGGGCCTGTCCGACCCGCACCGCCTGTTCGAGGAATTCCGCGGCGTGCTGACCGGCGGCGCGGCGGACAAACCCTGGCTTTCCCGCGCCGATTATCTCGCCCTGGGAGTGCGTCAGTCGGTGTTTACGCCTGAGGAACGGGGAAAGGTCTACGCCCTTTTCGAGAAATACCTGCTCTGGCTCACGGAAGCACGACTCTACGACCCCAACATCGTCGCCCACAGCTACCTCGCGCGCGTCGACCCGCGCTACGACTTCGTCGTGGTGGACGAGGTGCAGGACTTCACCAACGCCCAGCTCTCCCTTGCCCTCAAGGGGCTGAGGCGCGCCGGCCATTTCCTGCTTACCGGCGACGCCAACCAGGTGGTGCATCCTAATTTCTTTTCCTGGGCGGGGTTGCGGCGGCTGTTCTGGCAGTCGGAGGACATGGATCCGCAGCGCGCGTTGCGCATCCTCGCCGCAAACTACCGCAACAGCCCCGCGGTGACGGCTCTCGCCAACCGCTGTATCAAGCTCAAGCACGCCCGCTTCGGGTCCGTGGACCGGGAGAGCAACTACCTTTCGACGAGCGCGTCCGACCGCGCCGGCAGCGTGGAACTCCTCCCGGCGAAAGACGCCGTCTTGCGCGAGCTGGACGCGCGGACTCGCCAGTCGGCGCGGGTCGCGGTGCTGGTCCTTCGCGACGAGGATAAGCCCGCCGCCGCGAGCCGCTTCCGCACCCCGCTGGTGTTCTCGGTGCGCGAGGCCAAGGGGCTGGAATACGAACACGCGCTGCTTTTCAATCTCGTCTCCTCGGCACGCGCGGCGTTCGCCGAAATCGCCCGAGGCGTCGCCGGCGCCGACCTCGAACGCGAGACCCTGGACTACGCCCGCGCCAAGGACAAGACCGACAAATCGCTCGAGATCTACAAATTCTTCGTCAATGCCTTCTACGTTGCGGTGACCCGCGCCGTGGACGGCGTCACGCTCATCGAAGAAGACCCCTCCCATCCGTTTCTCGCTTTGCTCGGTCTGAAGACGGCCGGCGAGGAAGTCCGCCTTGCGGCGCAGCGATCCGACGCGGAGGAATGGAGCCGCGAGGCCCGGCGGTTGGAACTGCAAGGCCGGCTGGAACAGGCCGCGGCCATTCGCAACACCATGCTCGGACATCGGCCCGTACCCTGGGAGGTGATGGACCTCGCCCGGCTGGAGCATATCGTCCGAAGCGCGCTCGACCCCAAGGGGGTTTCCAGCAAGGCGAGACGGCAACTGTACGAGTACGCCATGCTGCTCGACGAGCCGTGGTATCGGGAGTCGCTGGCGCGGATGGGCTTCTGCGCGGAAAGACCCGCTCCAGGCGAGCGCGCCGCGCTGACAAGAAAACACCTCGACCAGTTCGAGACGAAGAACCTCAAACCCGCGCTCGCCGCCGTGGAGACCCACGGCATCGAATACCGGACGCCGCACAACCTCACCCCCCTCATGGCCGCCGCCTGCGTCGGAAACGTCGCCCTGGTGGAAGCGCTTTGCGAACGTGGCGCCGACCCCGGGGCCGCCGACGCCTTCGGCCGCACCGCGCTCCACCTTGCGCTCTCGCGGGCAATGGGCGATCCCGCCTTCGCCGGAGGCCCGCTCGCCCGGCTGTGGGAAGCCCTCGCGCCGCCGAGTCTGCCCCTCATGGCGGATTCGAGACTCAGAAAGCTCGATCGCGCCGGCGGCGAATACCTGCTGGTCCAGATCATGCTGTCCGCCATGAGAGCCCGTGTTGAAGGCGCGAAGGGTCTCTACGCGAATATCGGATTTGCCACGGCCGATTTCGCCGCGCTGGCGGCCTTCCCGGAGAATGCCGTGCCCGACTACCGCAAGCGCCGGGCCTATTTGTCCGGGTTGCTTGCAAAGAACGAAATCGGGCGTGTCGACCTTTACAACAAGAAGCTGTTCCTGCGCATCGCCCACGGCCGCTACGTGCTCAGTCCCGCCTTGCGCGTGCGTCAGGGGGAGGCGTGGATCCCCGTTCATGACCTCGCGCATCCCGCCAGCCTGCGCGACGGCTCCGGTCCAGCCGTGCAAGCATGGCTGGACCGGCTGGCGAAGATCAACCTTGCGGTGGAATCGCGGCAGGCGGACGAACCGCGAGCTCCGGCGGAGGCTTCGATCCAAACCCGCCCCGAAAGGTCCGAAGAAGATCCAACGGCGGGGCAGATGGGGTTGGAATTCGACCGGAACGGATAAGCGGATTGAGCGCGAGTTCGAAAAAGCCTTTCGAAAGTACCCAAACGACTATCAAGCCCCTATCGCGAAGGCGACGGGGATGGATGATCCAGAAACTGCGAGGGGGGAAACAGCGTCCGAAGGGCCTAGAATCACGGCCTCCCGGCAACGCGCCGCTCCCGTCGCGGGAGAAAGTGGAATTGATCCGGGTTGGAAAAAACCGAACTACGGAAGAAGATCGGCGACGCGGATGGATGATCCCGGAGCGGCGAGCGGGGAAACGATGTTGGAGGGACCGAGAGTCAAGATTTCCCGGTAATACGCCGTTCCCTTCGCGGGAGCAGTCGGTTCCCGATAGACTTCGAGCTTTCCGTCGATCAGGTTGACGATCCAGTATTCCGGAATCCCCGCCTCGGCGTAGAGACGACCCTTGGTTTGCCGATCGAAGGCGAGGGTCGAGTCCGAGACCTCGACGATAAGAGCCGCCATGGCCGGATGAGTCTGGCGAAAATCCCGGGGCGAGCCGGGAACCACCGCAATGTCCGGCTCCGGTTCGGAAACAGAGCCCAGAGCGAGCGGCATCTGAACTCGAACGAGAAACCCGGCTCTGAAAAGGGTCCCGAGTGTTTCCTGCGCAAGCTGGATCCCGGTTGCATGAACACTTCCCTGCGGCGTCATGCGGACGATCTCCCCCTCGACGAGTTCCAGCCGCTCGCCGGGGCCGAAGATCCCGGCTTCGACCATCCGGTCGTACTCTTTCCTGGAAAAGCGCCGCGTTTGGACGGTTGCTGTGGCCATGTCCAACCCTCGATTGTTTGGCATAATCTACCAGAACCCGCCGGCGGCGGGCAAGGCCTTGCGACGGAGGGGTTATCCAGCCTGCGACTTGACCATTGGCAAGAGAGACCAGTATAATGACCATAAACATGACCTGGAGGAGGAGGCTATGACGCAGGTCGACCATTTTGTTTCGGCTACAGACGCGAAGAGCCGCTTCCTGAAGTTGATTCGGGACCTTGCGGAGAAGGATGAGGTGCTCGCAATAACCCGGGGCGGCGTCCCCGCCGCGGTCGTGCTCTCGCCGGATCGCTACGAAGCGCTCCTGGAGACGATCGAGCTTCTGAGCGACGCTCGGGCGATGCGGTCGCTCAGCCGATCTCTCAGGCAGGCCCGCGGCAGCCAGTGGGTAAGCCACGAGGATGCCTTCGACAAAGAAAAAGCCTGAATGAAGGCCCTCCGGACACGGTATACGCCGGAGGCAGCCGTTCTCATCCGGAGATTGCACCCGGATATCAAACGGC
>JACPZO010000041.1 GCA_016195465.1 Nitrospirota bacterium | reverse complement strand
GGCGCGAGTGGGGAAACCTCTTCGGAACGTTGAAGGAAGTCCGCCAGGACGGGCGACCCGTGGCCGCGGGCGGTGACGACGGCTGGAACGCCCTTGAGGCGCGTCTTCCGCAAGCCGCCCGGCTCCTGGCCGACATCCGGCGGATCGAGAAGACGGAGATCGGCGCGGTCAACTACGCCCAGGAGAAGATCCGCCTCCGCCTCAAGAAGCTCTCCGCCCAGGGACGAGGAGAGGGCCCCGAAGCCGCCCGTCTTAAGGAGGAGCTTGGCGCATGGCAAGCCCGGTACGCGGAGATGGAAACCGCCCTGGGCGCCCTCAAGAAGCAGGACACCGCCGGCGTAGTCGTCGCCGCCGCGGGCGGCCAGGAAAAGGAACTCCCGCTCACGCAGATCGTCCGGGCCTACCGTCCCAACGCCATGGGGCCTGGGGCCAAGGCCGCCTTCTACGCCGCAAAGGTCTGGGAGTTCGTCTCGGACGACCCGCGGGAATCGAACACCGAAGGGGGCGTCTTCCCGGCGATCTTCGGGACGGTCATGATGGTCATGATCATGAGCCTCGTCGCAACGCCGCTCGGCGTCCTAGCCGCGTTCTACCTTCGGGAGTACGCGAAGCAGGGGCCGTTCGTCAGCGCCGTGCGGATCGCCGTGAACAATCTGGCCGGCGTGCCGTCGATCGTCTTCGGCGTCTTCGGCGTGGGGTTCTTCGTCTACTTCGTCGGCGGATCGCTCGACCGCCTCTTCTATCCCGAATCGCTCCCCACGCCCACGTTCGGGACCGGCGGAATCCTCTGGGCCTCGCTCACGCTGGCCCTCCTCACGCTCCCCGTCGTGATCGTCGCGACGGAGGAAGGACTGGCCGCCATCCCCGGCGGGCTCAGGGAAGCGTCGCTCGCCCTCGGCGCCACGAAGTTCGAGACGACATGGCGGATCGTCCTCCCGGCCGTCATGCCGTCGATTCTGACGGGGCTGATTCTCGCGATGGCCCGGGCCGCGGGCGAAGTCGCCCCGCTCATGATCACGGGAGTCGTCAAGCTGGCTCCGGCTCTTCCCCTCGATTCTTTCTGGCCCATCCTCCACCTGGACCGGAAGTTCATGCACCTCGGGTTCCACATCTACGACGTCGGGTTCCAGTCGCCCAACGTGGACGCGGCCCGGCCGATGGTCTTCACGACGACGCTCCTTCTTCTCGGCATCGTCCTCGTCCTCAACCTCGCGGCCATCGTCCTCCGAAACCGCTTGCGAAAGAGGTATTCCCTTGGGACACTCTAGGAGGTTGGAGGACACCGATGCTCATTGAAACGCGCCTGTCGCCCGATTTGCACGCGAACGTCTCGACGGAGGTCTCGGAATCGGCAATGGTCGAGATCCGAAACCTGTCCCTCTGGTACGGCGAAAAGCAGGCCCTCAAGAACATCTCGATGGACGTCCCGAAGCACCGGATCACCGCCTACATCGGGCCGTCCGGATGCGGCAAGACGACCCTCCTCCGCTGTCTCAACCGGATGAACGACCTCGTGGACGGCGTCCGGACATCCGGAACCCTCCGCATCGGCGGAACGGACATCCACGACTCCGCGCTCGACGTGACGGAGCTTCGGAAGCGCGTCGGCATGGTCTTCCAGAAGTCGAACCCGTTCCCCAAGTCGATCTACGAGAACGCGGCCTACGGACCGCGAATCCTCGGCGCGAGCGACCGGCGGGAGCTGGACCAGGTCGTGGAGCGCTCCCTCAGGGGCGCGGCCCTCTGGGACGAGGTGAAGGACAGGCTGAACGACAGCGCCCTGGGCCTCTCCGGCGGCCAACAGCAGAGGCTCTGCATCGCCCGGGCGATCGCCGTCGAGCCGGACGTCCTCCTCATGGACGAACCGTGCTCGGCCCTCGATCCGATCGCAACGGCGAAAATCGAGGATCTGATGATCGGCCTCAAGAAGCGCTACACGATCGTCATCGTCACGCACAACATGCAGCAGGCCGCGCGCGTCTCGGATATCACGGGGTTCATGCTGATGGGCGAGCTGGTGGAGATCGGCGCGACGCGCGACCTCTTCACGAATCCCAAGGACCGGCGGACGGAAGACTACATCACGGGGAGGTTCGGCTGATGGAGCGGATTTTCGACGAAGAGTTGAAGGCCCTCAAGGGGCGCATCCTCGCCTTGGGAGGATTGGTCGAAGAGCAGGTCCAGCGGTCGATCAAGGCGCTCGTCGAGCGCGATTCGGACCTCGCCCGCGGAACGATCGAGGAGGACCACCGCGTGAACCGCATGGAGGTGGAGATCGACGAGGAATGCGTGCGTCTCATCGCCCTGCGCCAGCCAGCCGCAGGCGACCTGCGGTTCCTCACCACGGCGATGAAGATCGTGACCGACCTCGAGCGGATGGGAGACCTGGCCGTGGACACCTGCGAGCGGGCGCTGGAACTGAACGAGGAGCCGCCGCTCAAGCCGTACATCGACATCCCCCGCATGGCCGACGCGGCCCAGCGGATGCTGAAGGAGGCGCTCGACGCCTTCGTGAACCGCGACGCGGAACTGGCCCGCAAGGTCTGCCGGGACGACGACTTCGTGGACGATTTGAACAAGCAGGTCTTCCGCGAGCTGGTCTCGTTCATGGTCGAGGACCCGCACACGATCACCCGGGCGATCCGGATCTCGTTCATCTCCAAGTACCTGGAGCGGGTCGCCGACCACGCCACGAACATCGCCGAGATGGTCGTCTACATGGTCGAAGGCAGGATCATCCGCCACATGGTCCCGTGACGGATCGATCCGTGAATCAGCCGGCCGCCCGAGGCCGTACGCGCCTCCTCTTCGTCTGCATCGAGAACTCGAACCGCAGCCAGATGGCGGAGGCCTTCGCCCGAATGATCGGCGGAGACCGGGTGGAGGCGTACAGCGCCGGCTCCCGGCCGTCGGGCAAGGTCAACCCGCGCGCCGCCCTGAGCATGAAGGAGGCCGGCTATGACCTCGCTGCCCATCGTTCGAAGCCGCTCGCGGAGATCCCCCAAGTGGAGTACGACGTGGTCGTGTCGATGGGCTGCGGGGACGCCTGCCCGTTCGTCCCGGCAAGACGCCGCGAGGAGTGGGACATCCCCGACCCGCGGGACATGGCTCCCGAGAAGTTCCGCGAGGTGCGGGACACGATCCGGGCCAAGGTCGAGGACCTTCTCGCAAGACTCCCCGAGAGCGGCGGTTGAGCGGTCGGCCGGAGCGCCGTGCTGGGCACTCACGATTCAAACTCGCCTCTGGGCACACCAGCTTGCCGAATGATGGATTGGAGTGTGCCAATACGCAGTTCAGCGTGGTTGGGGACCGGTACGGTGACCGTCGTATCCGGAAGTTGCTTTTGCATTACGATGTGGCTGCCACGCTGACGCATCTCCAGGAATCCGTGGCGTGTAAGAATGGCGCAGACTTGTTTCCCGGAGAGGACGCGGAGCTTACCCAACGGCGATTTCCACCCGGGTTACATACACTTCTTCGTGTAAGCGGGCCTGAATCTCCTCTGGCGACGCGGTTGCGAAAAATAATTCGAGCGCTTCCCGGAGATTCTCGCGAGCTTCTTCGATCGTATCGCCCTGGCTTGCGATATCGAGTTCCGGGCAGAGCGATACATACCCGTCCCTTTCGCGCTCGATAATTGCCGTAAGTTGCTTCTGCATGATGTCTACTCCCTCCATCCCTCCCGGGATCGTCAGGTCGGTGACGACGAGATCGAAAGGCCGGCCCGACGCCATGGCCGACCGGTAGAGCTCGACGGCTTCCGACCCCGTTTCCCGCCCCATCCCTGAGCCACGCGCGCTACAACCTCCTTGGCTCAACCAATAGATTGACGCCATCGACGATCTGTCTGGTGCGCGAAGGAGAAAGAGCCCCGATCTTCTCAACGAGGTCTCTCTTGTCCACTGTCACGAGCTGGGTAACGTTTACAACGCTGTCCTTCCCAAGATTCGCCTCGCCCTTCCGCAGGAGGACGTTTCCAGGGGCCTCGGCCCGTTTGAGGTTGGACGTGAGTCCGCAGACGACCACCGTGTTGATCCGGCTTTGATTGAACAGGTCGTTCTGGATGACCACGTGCGGACGCCGAAACCCCGGCCCCGATCCGGACGGCGCGCCAAGGTCGAGCCAGAACACGTCTCCCTGCCGGATTACCATCGGACGGCCTGGGTCGCCTTCGCGTACCGCTTCCGAGCGGACCGCCTCCAGGCGGGCTCTTCATCCGTCTCCGGTTCCGAATACGCCCTGTTGAGGGCCTCGAGCATCCTCTCGTTCCGGACCTTCTCAAGGTACTCCCTTACTGCGTCCGAGAAGATCCGGCTCCGGGAGCAACGGGTATCCTTCGCGAGTCTTTCGACGGCTTTGAAGATATCGTCTGGAACGGAGATGGCAGTCTTCATCACGCCCCCTTGGAATACTACAAGTATAACTACTGCTCCTACCCATGTCAATATCCCGGTCCCGAGATCCCACGCCTGAGATCCTGGTCAAGATTCTTGCTCGTGTCAAGAGATCGAGCGGATCGGGCGGATGAGGCCTCACGCCGACCCACCCAGCGCCTCCTCCACCGCCGCGAGCAGGTCGTCCATCTTGTACGGCTTCGCCACGACGCCGCAGAAACCGTGCGCCTTGAAGTCGGCCATGGCCGCGTCCTCCGAGTAGCCGCTCGAGGCGACGATCCGGGCGTCCGGGTCGATCTCCAGGAGCCTTCGCGCGGCCTCGCGGCCTCCCATTCCCCCCGGAATCGTCAGGTCCGTGACGACGAGATCGAAAGACCGGCCGGAAGCCCTGGCCGACCGATAGAGCTCGACGGCTTCCGCTCCTTCCCGCGCAGAGGACGCCGCGTACCCCGCATGCTCCAGAATGCGGACCGCCAGGTCTCGCACCATCTCTTCGTCGTCCACGACAAGGATCCGCCGGCCCTTTCCTTCCCCGGCCGAGCGGCGCTCGTCGGCTTCCTTGCGCGCCGGCGCCGCCGCCTCCGAGACCGGGAGGTAGACGGTGAAGGTCGTCCCGCGCCCGAGCGCGGATTCCACGGCGATGTGCCCCCCGTGGTTCCGGACGATGGAATACGTGGCGGCGAGCCCCAGACCCGTTCCCTTGCGCTTGGTGGTGAAATACGGCTCGAAGATCCTCTGCAGGTTATCCGGCGCAATGCCTACGCCGTGGTCCTGGACGGAGATTCTCACGTATCTCCCCGGCGGGAGGAGAACGGCCGGATCCCGCTCCTCCCCGGTGAGCCGCACGTTCTCGCATCGAATGCGCACCGTCCCGCTCTGGGACATGGCCTGCTCGGCGTTGAGCACGAGGTTCTGGATCACGCGGCTCATCTGTCCCTCGTCCACGTCCGCCGGCCAGAGGTCCGGCGGGATCTCGAAGTCGGCGCGCGTGCCGGAGCCGGAGAGCGCGAACGAGACGGACTCCCGCGCCAGGTCCCCGATCGAGGCGGCCTTCCTCACGGGCGCCCCTCCCCGGGAGAAGGTGAGGAGTTGGTGTGTCAGGTCCCGGGCCCGCACGCACGCCTTCTCGGCCTCTTCGAGCTGCTCGTGGATCTCGCCCCCCGTCTCGACCATCGCCTTGCTGAGCGAGACGTTCCCGGTGATCGCCGTCAGAAGGTTGTTGAAGTCGTGGGCGATCCCGCCGGCCAGGACGCCGACGTACTCGATCTTGCTGGCCCGGAGGCGCTCCTCCTCGATCCTCTTTCGATCGCTGACGTCGCGGACGATCGCGAGGCTCACGGGCTGCCCCCTCCAGGCGGACCTTGAAGCCGTAATCTCGACGGGTATATGGGACCCGTCCTTGCGTCGGCTCTTGACCTCGTACTGCCTCGGAACGGTCATTCCCTCGACCCTCTGCCGCAGTCTCTCGACGAGCAGAGGCAAGTCCTCCGGGTGAACCAGGTCCCGAATGTTCATCCGGAGAAGCTCCTCAACGCCGTAGCCCGTGATTTCGGCGAAGCGCCGATTGGTGTAGGCCACCGCGCCCGACGACAGCGCGACCACGATCCCGTCGTGGGCGTCTCCCGCAGCGCCGCCTTGGCCTGCCGGCGCTCGATGACCCCCGCCAGCGTGCCGACGACGGTCCCGAGGAGCGCGTCTTCCTCGGCCGTCCGGCCGTGGCCCTCGTCCACGTAAAGGTTCAGGACGCCGAGGACCCGGTCCGCGGAGAGGATCGGAACGCAGATGTGCCCGTGCGGATCCATTCCGTCGAACGTCACTTCGTGGCCGCTGTCCACCCGCGAGGCGAAGACGACCCGGCGCTCCTCGGCCGCCTTGCCGCAGTGGCACCGGCCGAACGGGACGCGCGCGCAAGTCGAGAGGAGGGGCTCCGCCAGCCCCCGGTGAGCGGCCATGGCGAGCACGCCCGATCCGTTCTCCGCCAGGAAGACGCACCCCTTGGACTGGACGTTCAGGCTCGGAACGGAAAAGACGACATCCAGCGTCTCCTCGAGCTGCTCCTCCAGCGGGAGCGGCCGTTGCGAGATCTCCAGGACCGATCGGATGACCCGTTGACCGTGATAGTCCCGCTCCATCTTCTCCTGCACTTGCATGCGCTCCAGCTCCGCCGCCGCGCGGACGGCGAAGAGCTTGAAAATCGCGTCGGCCATCTCCTCGTTCTCGAGCGGCTTGGTGTCCAGGAGCGCCATCAGGCCCAAGACCCGGCCGGCCGAGTCGCGCAGCGGGACGCCCATGTAGCACTCGGCCCGCATGTCCACGAGCATCCGG
>JACPZO010000082.1 GCA_016195465.1 Nitrospirota bacterium | reverse complement strand
GGAGTGGATCCCTGTCCTCCGCAAAAACTCCTTCCGAGGGCAAAAGCGGGCTCTGAAGGTGGATCTCTTGACTGCGGCGGGCGGCTTCGCTACAAGAAGCCCGTGGCCATATTGAAAACCCATCGCGGGCGATCCTGGACGGCCCGAGCGGCCTGCCTGCTGGCGCTTTCGCTTCTTCCGTTCTTCCCTTCCCTCTCCCACGCCAGCCTTCCGCCCTCCGACAACCAGCTCCTCCAGATCGCCGACAACCTCGACGCATCCAAGAGCCTCTCCTTTTCCTACGACCTGAGCGGCAGCCTGATCTCAAAGACCCAGGGCGGGACGGTCACGGAGTACCTCTACGACGCCAGGAACGCCCTCACGGCCGTCAAGCAAGGCGCCTCCACGCTGGCCCTCTTCGCCTACGACGCCGAGGGGAGGAGGCGGGAGAAGGTCGGTCTTGACGGCCTCGTCCGGTACGTCCGCGACGGGGAGAGCGTCCTCCTGGAGACCGACGTCGCCGGGGCCGCCGTCGTCAAGTACGAGCAGGCGGGGAGCCGGCTCGTCTCCCTCACCCACGCCACCCAAGGCCGGCAGTACTACCTCCAAGACGCCCTCGGCACCACGACCAACCTCACCACGGCCGCGGGATACATCCAGGCCACCTACCAGTCGGGCGCCTGGGGCAGCACGAGAAAGACGCTCGGCTCCAGCGTCAACGCCCGTCTCTTCACGGGCAAAGAGCGCGACGTCGAGACCGGCCTCTACTACTTCGGCGCCCGGTACTACGACCCCGAGACAGGCCGCTTCCTCACCGAAGACCCGTACCAGGGCGACGTCCACACCCCCGCGAGCCTGCACCGGTGTCTCTACGCCTATGGGAACCCGGTGCGGTACGTGGACATCTACGGCTACTACAGCCTGGAGGAGTTTGGGTGGCATCGGGTGGCATCGGGGACGGTGGCATCGGGTGGCATCGGGGACGTTGTAAAGTATGTCAAGTTGTGGTAGGTATGGGGTCATGCCGAGACAGGCGAGGCTGTGGCATCGGGGACGTTGTAAAGTATGTCAAGTTGTGGTAGGTATGGGGTCATGCCGAGACAGGCGAGGCTGGATGCGCCGGGTGTTTTGCACCATGTCATGGTGCGGGGGATCGAGCGGGGGGTCGTCTTTCAGGACAACGCCGATAGGGAGGACTTCGTTCGAAGGCTTTCTCAGGGGGCCGAGTCGGGGAAGATTTCGGTCTACGCCTGGGCCCTTCTTCCGAATCACCTCCACCTTCTCGTCCGTTCCGGGACGGCTCCATTGTCTCGCGTCATGAGGTCGCTTCTCACGGGGTATGCGGGGCGTTTCAACCGTCGCCATCGTCGCTCCGGGCATCTGTTCCAGAACCGCTACAAGTCAATCGTGTGCGAGGAAGAGCCGTATTTCCTGGAACTTGTCCGGTATCTTCATCTCAATCCGCTTCGGGCCGGGATCGTGAAGGACCTGGGACAGCTGGACAGATATGCCTACACGGGTCATTCGGCTCTTTTGGGACGGATAGCCCGGCCCTGGCAGGATACGGCCGAGGTCTTGGGGCGGTTTGGAGGTCGGGTGGGCCGGGCGCGGGAAGAGTATCGGAGGTTCGTTCAGGAGGGGATTCGCCAGGGGCCCAGGCCCGATCTGATGGGGGGCGGGCTTGTCCGGAGCATTGGGGGCTGGAAAGCGGTTGCGGAGATTCGCCGGGGACGGGAGGCGTATTCGGCTGACGAGCGTGTTCTGGGGTCGTCCCGGTTTGTGGAGGGTCTTCTCAAGGAGGCGGAAGAGATTGCAGTCAGGCCGAAAGTCGATTTGGCGACGCTGGGGCGGCGGATAACCCGCCATATGGGCCTGACGTGGGAGGCGCTTTCGGGACGGGGCAGGTCTCGGGAACAATCTCGCGCTCGGTCTATCCTCGCGTATGCCTGGGTGAAGCACCTTGGCGGGAGCGGCCGGGATCTTTCGCGGGCGCTGGGAGTGAGTCCCCAGGCGGTTTCCCTGGCGGCGCGCCGGGCGGAGAAGGAGGGGATTCCTGCCCGAGGCGACCTTGAGCGGTGGTGTCGGGTATAACTTGACAAACTTTTTCGCGGTAGGGACGCCCGTTGCCGGACGCCCCCCGCACAGATCCGTACGTGAGGAATTACCTCATACGGCTCCTACCTCGGGTCGTTGACGCGAAGTTGCTTCGCGTATCCTGTCAAGTCCGTTCAATGCTTCCCCCTGTCTCTGTGTACAGGTCGCAGACGTCCTT
>JACPZO010000081.1 GCA_016195465.1 Nitrospirota bacterium | reverse complement strand
AGGAAGACGATGAGACGTATGGCGATCTTCGCGGCAGTTGTGCTTACGCTTGGGGCCGGTCCGGCAGGCGCCCAGCAGGCGCCCGCGCCGGCGGCTCCGGCGGGGCCGCCGGTCCTGATGTCGGCCGAGTGGGCGGGGCAGGCGTGCGAGGCGTGGAACAAGGACAAGGTCCTCACGGAGGAGCTCGAGAAGAGCGGGTGGACCAAGAACGACAAGGGGCGCGGGTACAAGGCGCTCCACATCTACCGGACGAACTGCCCCAACGATCCGCGCGTGGAACTCAAGATCCAGAGCAAGGACAAGAAGGCGGTCTGCACGGCCGGCGGCGCGACGACGGTCACGGCCGACACGTCCGTCGACTACATCATGCACGCGGAAACGTATCGCTGGGAGCAGATGGGAAAGGGCGAATACGGCCCGATGAGGGCGATGATGTTCGGGCGGCTGAAATTCGACGGCCCCAAGTGGGAAGCGATGAACAACATGGGGCCGTTCGAGAACTTCCTCAAGCTTGTGGGGAAGGTGCCTTCCGATATGAAGAAGTGCAACAAGTAGGCAGGCATCATGGCCTTGGAAGGAAGCCGGTTGCTCGATTGTTCTCTCAGGCAGCACCCTCCGGAGAACAGCTCTGGTCTTTCCCCCACGCCTCTAATGGGGGAAAGACCCCTTTTTTCCGGGCCGCCTGAGGAGCCGGGCGTCTCGATCAGAGTCCGATAACCGATCCGGGTGGATGCCCCGCCCCCGGGCGAACAAAGGAGGGTCTCAATGACAGAAAAGAAAAAGCGTCTTGCAATCATCGCCTCGAAGGGGACGATGGATATGGCCTACCCGCCGCTGATCCTGGCGTCCACGGCGATCTCCATGGACATGGAGGCCGGGATCTTCTTCACGTTCTACGGGTTGGACCTCATCAACAAGAATAAGTACGGGTCGCTCAAGGTTCCGCCCATCGCAAACCCGGCGATGCCCGTTCCCATGCCGAACATCCTGGGGATGCTCCCGGGAATGACCGCCATGGCGACGATGATGATGAAGTCGTGGATGGGAAAGGCGAAGGTCGCGACGATCCCCGAACTCCTCGACATCTGCCGGGAGGGCGGCGTGAAGCTCTTCGGCTGTCAGATGACGATGGACGTCATGGGCGTCCCGAAGAACGATCTCGTTCCCGGCGTCGAAGTCTGCGGGGCGGCGGCGTTCCTCGAGTACGCGGTCGACGCGAACATTTCCTTGTTCGTCTAGGTTTTTCCTTCCGTGGTCCGGCTCCTCCGCTGGGGGGGGCCGGACCGTCTCTCCGCTCCGAAAAAAAGTGTGGGAATTCTCGCGAGGTCTGGTATTCTTGGCGGCCACAAACGGGGTTTGGCGGAGGTTCGTTCACCTTTTCACACAGGAGGCCGTGCCGTGTATGAATTGAAGAGAAGGATCGGGGTGTGTGCGATTCTGTTCCTGGGGGTCCTGCTCGCGGGCGCTCCGGCGTTCGCGACGAACGGCGTCAACATGATCGGCGTGGGCGCGAAGAACGAGGGGATGGGCGGCGCGGGCGTTGCGACGCTCGACGACTTCAACGCCATGAACAAGAACCCGGCGAACCTCACGCTCACGGGCACGCAGGCGGGCCTGGACTTCGCCATCCTGATGCCGCGGCTGCACCACAAGGACCAGTTCGGGAACGACAAGGACGCGGAGTCCATCAACTACTACATGGCCAACGTCGGCTTCGTGAACAACGACAAGAAGTCTCCGCTTGTCTGGGGGGTCGGGATTTTCGCCCAGGGGGGCATGGGCGCGCATTTCAAGGATCTCAAGACCGCCTTCGGTACGACGGACGAGACCTACTCCAAGATCGAGTTCGGGAAGCTGGCCCCGGCCGTCGCCTACCGGGCGACGCCGGAGCTTTCGGTCGGCGCTTCGGTCGGGATCGGGTACTCCCGGCTCCAGGCGAAGTTGTTCCCCAATACGGTCGTTATGGCGGCTGGTTTCATGGGATTCGACCTGAAGACGGTCGATGACATGGGATACAACGGCAAGGTCGGCGTGAACTACCAGGTGAACAAGATGGTGTCCGTCGGCGCCCAGTACACGTCGGCCACCAAGTTTACGTACGACGGCGGGAAGATCGCCGTCAAGGGGCTCGGCGAATACGATGCCGAGGTGAGAGGCTTCGGATGGCCGAGCGAATACGGCGTGGGCGTGGGCGTCAAGCCGATCGACAACATGACGGTCGCCCTGGACGTGACGAGGATGAACTGGAAGAACGCGGTGAAGACGGTCAACGTCGTTCCGAAGAGCGCTCCCGGGTTTACGAACGACGGGTACGTCTTCAACCTGAACTGGAAGAACCAGACCGTTTACGCGCTGGGTCTCGACTACAACATCATGAACTACAACATCCGCGCCGGGTACAACTACGGGAAGAACCCCGTCCCGAACGATTCGATGAACCCTCTCTTCCCGGCGATCCAGGAACAGCACGTCACGCTCGGGTTCGGCTGGACGACGGGCCCGTACACGGTGGACGTGGGATACGCATACGGCCTCGAGAAAGAGGTGACGTACACGAACACGACGGGCATGTTCGGATCGAACACGACGACGAGCATGCACCAGCACGGGCTTCACGTCCAGGGGATATACAAGTTCTAGTCGGCTGCAAACCCCCCTCACCTTGATCCTCTCCCCCTTTAAGGGGGAGAGGAGAAAAGGACCGGGGCGGCTCATCTTTTCCCCCTCTCCCTCATGGGGGAGAGGGATGGGGTGAGGGGGCAGAGAGCGTCGGCGTCTATGCGCCCCGAGCTGAAGAATCCCCGCCTTGAACGGCGGGGATTCTCCGACCTCTAAGGTACTTATCGTTATTTGCATTCGCGCGCCTTGACACCGCCCCAAGGGGCGGGGACTGCGGCGCACTTCGCGGTTCATCAGCGGGGGCACGGGTTATCGTGCCCCCGCTTTTTTGTGGTATCCTACGGCATGACCATTCGCACCGCTCTACCCCGGGACGTTCGCGCCATCTACAACCTGCTCAAAGCGTACGCCGAGAAGGAGCTCCTCCTTCCCCGCTCGTACAGCGAGTTGTACGATTCCGTCCGGGACTTCCTCGTGGCGGAGGAAGAGGGAAGAGTCATCGGGACGGCGGCCCTGCACGTGACGTGGGAAGGGCTGGCCGAACTCAGGTCGCTGGCCGTGGCGGAGGAGTTCACGGGCCGGGGCATCGGCCGGGGTCTCGCCGGCGCCTGCCTGGCTGGCGCCGGCGCGATGGGAATCGAAAGAGTGTTCGTGCTGACCTACGTGCCGGAGTTCTTCCGCAAACTCGGGTTCAGGAGCGCCGACAAGTCGGAACTGCCCCACAAGGTCTGGGGCGACTGCGTGAAGTGCGTGAAGTTCCCGGACTGCGACGAGGCGGCCATGATCTGGGAAAGGCAGGCGAATCGGTGAAGAATCCCCCCGTTCCCCCCTTTAACAAAGGGGGGTCTGGCCCCGAAAACATGTTGTGGTCAGGATGGATTTGGTGAAACGGTGAATGCGAAAAACCGTAGGGGTCCCGCCTGTGGCGGGATATTCGCCCTCGTAGGGGCACGGCGGTGCCGCGCCCATGTAGGGGCGAACCCCCGTGTTCGCCCGGATAAATGACCACGTAGGGGCGCACGACCGTGTGCTCCAAACGGGTGTCGGAATTTCTTCACTTCCTACGCCTAACTCCCCAAATCGGCCTCAAATCGTCAGAAAACTTTAAACTGGCGATAGACAACGACGTGTGCCAACAAAAAACAACACTTCGCTTCGCCGACACCCGCCTTGACAAGGCAAACGCCATTTGATATACGGATGTGCCCCATATTGGCTAGTGCATTCGCGGCATCCCTTCCGTGACGTGATGACGGCCCGTCCCTGGATATGGCGAACCTCCAAGCCATTCCCCATGCCGCGCGCGGCAAGCGGGACGTTCAGGGACCGCGGGGACCGTTTTCGTCGAGAGGAGGTGATAAGCCGGGAGCCGGTTCAGCCGGTCCCTCGACCCGACCATCCGAAGAGAAGAAACCACACAGGTTCCTGGAGCTGTAAGCTCACGGAAGAGGCATCGATCCCGATGGCGCGGAACAAGCAATTCTCCCGTCATCCAACTCAACGTCGAGTTTCCGCGGCACGAAGCCGTGTTGCGCGGAAGAAGGAGGATCGGATGTTTCCCCCAAATGCTCCAACGATTGATCGGACACTGTTCGTTCGGTTCGTGCTTTTGCTTCTCCTCCTTGTTCCCCCCCTGTCCTCCGAAGCCGCTTCAAAAAACTATTCTCTCTACATCGCTACGGGCAGCGTTACGATCACGGCGAGCCCGGTTACGGGCAACGGCGCCGCCACGATCCCGTCGTGGGGATACACCGACGTCGCCGGAGGCCCGGGGAAGGTTCCGGGCCCGATCCTCACGGCCCGCGAAGGGGACGCGGTGAGCGTCACCGTCGTCAACAACGACTCCCGGAGCCACAATTTCGTCGTGAAGAGGGTCACGACCGACACGTCCGCCATCCCCGCAGGGGGGACGAAGACTTACACGTTCACCGCCCCGGCGGCCGGCGCCTACGTCTACTACGACTCGCTGGCCGGCAACGTCAACCGGGAGATGGGCCTATACGGCATCTTCATCGTGGAGCCTGCGGACGGGAGCCTTTCGGCCTGGGCGGGCGGACCGGCATACACGTCGGCCGTGAGCTGGGTCGTCTCGGAGATGGACAAGCCCCGCTGGAACGACGTGGCCTCGTCTGGGGGGACGGTGAACACGTCCGTCTACAAACCGAATTACTTTCTCATGAACGGGATGAACGGTTTCCAGGCGATGGGCGACGCGAACACGAGCATCATGGGCAGGGTCGGCGACGTGGCCCTCGTCCGCCTGGTCAACGCCGGTCAGTATTCCCACTCGCTTCACTTCCACGGCAACCACTACCGCCTCATCGACGAAGACGGCGTCCGGCTCGCTTCGTTCAAGGAACTGGACATCGTCAACGTGCCTCCCCTGGGCACGGTCATGGTTCTATTCGAACTGAACCAGCCGGGGGTCTATCCCATGCACATCCACACGGCGCAGATGGAGACGGGCAACGGCGTCTACCTGAACGGCGTGGCGGCCATGATCGCCATCGAGCCATAGGGAGGAGAGAGCGATGAGAGCGACACTGAAGAAGAGAGTTCTTTTCCTCGGCCTCCCGGCCGCCGCGGCCCTGGCCGGTTTGGTCTTCGCGGGGCGGGCGGAAGCCGCGACGATCAACAAGACGGTCTGCGTCCGGAACGTGACGAAGACGCTTTCGGGAACAAACGTGAACTTCTGGGGGTTCACGGAAGGCTGCATGGGGATGGGAGCGGGACTGGTCCCCGGCCCCGTGGTCGAGATGGGCGAGGGGGACACGCTGAACCTCACCCTCAACGTAATGATGGCGCCGGAGGAGGCGGCCCCCTACAACGGGCACACGATCCACCTCCACGGCCTCGACGTCCCGCAAGCGGAGGACGGCGTGCCGGAAACGGGGGCGTCGGTGAGCGGCGACACGTACACGTTCACGGCCAAGCCGGGGTGGGCCGGAAGCTATATCTACCATTGCCACGTCCACACGGTGAAGCACCTGGAGATGGGGATGTACGCCTCGCTCATCATCCGTCCCAAGGACGCGAACGGGAACTTCCTCAAACAGATCACGTCGACCGCGGCCACGGCGTACGACTACGTCCAGAACTACCTGATATCGACGGTCGATCCCGGCTATCACACGGCGACGGGCGACAGCACGGTCTTCGCGGACTACAACCCCCTGTACTTCCTGATCGAGGGGAAGGAGGGGAAGAGCAAGACCGCTCCCGCCGTGACGCTCGCCGCCGCAACGGGCAAGAAGGTGGCGCTCCGCCTGATCGGCTTGCACTCGGTGAACGCGCGATTCACGCTCAGGGACTCGAACGGGAGCGCCAAGTCCTTCACCATCCACACCCGGGACGGCCGGTCTCTTCCCGCGCCGGAGACCGTTTCGAGCGTGTCCATCTCCCCCGGCCAGCGGTACGACATCCTCTTCACGCTGCCGTCCACGAGCGGGACGTGGTACCCACAGGTGGAATTCCAGGACCTTTGGAACGGGAACACGTACACGGGCGGGACGGTTTACGGGAAGATCACGTTCTGACGCGCTCGGGGGCGCCCGGTGACGGGCGCCCCTGCCGCGAATGACCAAGTTTGACGTTCGATCCCGTCTGGGAGGCGCTTTCGTGGCGTGGCGGGCGGCTGTTGCGATTTTGTTCTTGACATAATCCGGGGCTGACGCTACAAAGGCCACGCTTTTTTCTGGCCGGAGAGCACACCCAACCCCGAAACGCCACGCCCCGGGTAACCGGGGGCCGGAAAGCCGCGGGTCTCAAGGCCGAGACTGCCGGGCCGCCGACAAGAGGGTGAGCGATTCATCGATCCTTTTCGTGGAAGGAGAGAGAGCGCTCGTGTCTTCTTGTTTTGTCTCCAGAGGCCGGTCTTGGCGGTTTTTCTCTCTCCCCGAACTTTTCCCTTCGCTGCTTAACGCGGTGTTCCTCCGTCCGCTGGAACGGGGTTTATTCCAAGCGCTCCTCGCGTCCGCCGTTCTAGTTGCCGCGCTTCTTTCATCTCCCGCGCCTGCCTCCGCGGATCTCTATATGTCCGTCGGCGGCCGGATCGTGGACGATGCAACGAGCCAGGGCGTGGACGGTGTCACCGTCTTCCTGAGGGAGGCCCCGGGCACGGCCCGCGGCTTCCAGCAGGCCACAAAGGACGGCGGCCGTTACACGTTCAAGAACGTCCGGGCGGGACAGTACCTCTTCTACGCGCTGGCACCCGCCGGGTACGTCAACATCATCAAGCCCATCCCCGTCGAAGTCCCCGTCGGCCAAAACATCGTCGAGCTGAACGTCAGGCTCAAGAAGGGCGGGATCATCTCGGGCGTCGTCTATCAGGGCGACGGCGTGACGCCCCTGGCGAATGCACCGGTCTCCGCGACGACTCTGGACGGGGGCGTGGGAGCGGGGCTCACGGGGACAGACGGACGCTACAACGTCACCGGCCTCGCGCCCAGCGCGTCATATCGCGTCACGGTCTTCGCCATCGGCCAGGCGGCGGTCGTCCAGCAGGGCGTTGCCGTTTCGGCGGGTGCGACCACCACGCTCAGCCTCACTGCATCAAGCCATCCGACCGAAGTTCGGGGCACGGTTCTGGACGCTGTGGCGAATCCCATTCCCAACGCGACGGTCACCCTCTCGCCCCAGGCCCCGGAGAACGTGTCGGATATCTCCGGGTCGATCGGCGTCGGCGTTACGGACGCCATCGGGACCTTCTCGATCCGCGGGCTCAAGCCGGGGACGTACAGAGCCCAAGTCAAGGCGCAAGGGTACGGATCCGTCGATCAGTGGGACATCGTTGTTCCCTCGAGCGGAACGATTACTCTCTCGTTTACGCTGTCCATCAAGACAGGAACCTACGGCCAACCCTTCTATGCGGGGGCGTTCTCCCCCTTCGGACGAGTTCCCGGGCCGGATCTTCTTCCAGCGGCTGGGGGCGTTCCACTGGCTCCCGAATTCGTTCCCCTCATCCTCCGCGTCGCCTGCCCGCCACCTCCACCGCCGCCTCCGAACAACGCCATGCAATGTATCGATAACTGCTTCAAGCATTATCTCCTTGAGCTTGCGCTGGCGGGCGCCACCCATGTTGCGGCGAGCCTTGCCTGCCCCTTCTTGGTGTTTCCACCCGCAATCGTAGCGTGTGAGGCGGCCGCTTGGACGTATTTTGTATATGAGTTGTACACGGCGTACAACAACCTTCAAGGTTGCATGGAGGGTTGCTTGAAGGAACCGCCTACACCACCCGGCGATCCATGCAAGTGCGAGGGGCCGGATTGCAAGCCGCCCGATAGCGACCGACCTGATGACTGGCGGGGGGTTCCGCCTTTGAGAATAGGCGCATAGTTTTTCTTGGAAGAGTGGCGCGGCGAGAGACTGGGTTCGGTATGGGATCCATTGGATGGCGCGGTTCATTATGGTCTGCCGGCGCGAATGCGTACTGGAGCGCACCATGCTATGTGAGGCTGTATTTGGCCGGAATTATCGCCCTCATCGGGGTTGACAATTTCTTCTATTGGTTTGTCGAAGGGCATCGCAGAGGGATGTCGGCGTTCGAAATCGGAATCGTGTTTCCTTTTGCGTTCTTGTCCGTTATCGCCTTTCGGATTGGGGGGGTTGGCATTGAGTTGATGCAGGTGATCGGCAACTACCTTCGGCTGTCTGTTATGCCTCCCGTCGCTCCGCTTGATGAGTGGGGGATGATGACTGCGTACTGGGCGCACGTCGGTATCATCGTGAGCGTTCTGGCGATTCCAGCGAAGCACCTTCCTCTCGTTCGCTATAGCGTTGAGGATGGTGGATTTGAGGCCTTGTCTCAGCCGGAAAAGTCCGAGGAGTTTTGGGGTGGCAATCGGGGGCGGTCCATTCGTGAGCGCTTTTTCGATCAGCCCTATTCTGCTCGCCGGTTCCGAAAGAACCTTCCGTGGGTGGTTGGCGCGATAGTCATGATGGGGCTCGCCGGATATCTGTGGGTGTTTATGGTTGAGCATGGATATTATTCGCCTGAATTTAAGTGGGTATTTTCGGTGGTGGTTCTTGTGATGTTGATTCTATTTCTTGGGATTAGGATCCATTTGATCAAGAAGCACAGTCGACAATAGGCGAGGTCTTGTATTGCCGGAGGATGGTTCGCGAGGCGATGGTAATGCCCGGGAACCCGGGAGAAATACTACAGGAGACTGCGTTGGATAACAGCCGAGCAAAAAACACATCGCTCGTCGTGAAGGAACCGGCGTGGCGGTGTGTTCGAACGATGATGCTCATCGGTATGGTCATTGCGGGGCTTCTGCTGTCCTCCGTGCGTCCATCGTTTGCCGGTACGCTCGATTCCACCCAGGTCCCCGACTACTTCGCCCGTGGAGAGCACGGCGACCGCGCTCCTGAGCTCGACTCCTCTGCTGGTCGTTCCCTCGGGCGGGTTCTTCGGTCTGGAGAACTCGGCCTTCTTTAAGGCGCTGCTCGACGAGTACGTGAAGCGGGGCGGGACGCTCGTCGTATTCTCACAACAGCACGGCTCTTGGCTGGATCTCGTGCCGGGCGGCGTCAAGGGGTACGGGTGGCTGGAGGACCAATCCTGCCAGTTCGCGTCGAGCTTCATGGAGCAGCCCCACCCCATCCTCGCTGGGCAGACGAAGGCCAGGCCCGATCACAACGTTGACGGGTATCTGACGGACTACCCCGCCGATACGACGGTCATTCTCCGCCGAATGGCGAATGGCCAGCCGGACCTTATTACTTATCCTTACGGAAACGGGCAGGTCGTCGTCACGACGATCTACAGCGACGTCGCCTTTTCGTTGAACCAGATTACGGCCGACGAGAAGGCCCTCTTGCGAGATCTGCTGACGTGGGCCCGGAAGCCGGCCGCCGTCCCGATGGCGAAGGGCGGCGATTCGGTAGCCGTGCAGGCCGAAGTCGTCAACCGATCCCCGTTTACCGCGGCCACGGCTCACATCGTCGTCGCCGACCCGGACCGGTCCGCCGTGTTGCTCACCCAGGACGTGCCCGTGGCTCTTGGAGGCGGGGGAACGGTAACCGTCCCGGTGAGCGTCCCCGTTCCCGCAAATGCCGCGGTCGGGATCTATCACGTGGACTACCTGCTCTTCGACACGGGGGGCCTTCTCGTCCAGGCCCGGACGGAGTCGGACTCGGGACGGTTTGCCGTTACGAATTTTCCCACGGAGGTCGTCCAGCGGCCCGATTTCGGTTTCTCGATCCAGTCCGACGCCGAAAACTACGTAATCGGCTTTCCGGCAACGTTTACGTTCAACATCTTCAATAACACCGATGTAGACCGAACTTTCCGGGTAACGTGGAAACTCGTGCATGATTTAAGAAAAGCCACTGACCAAAACACAATAACGGTTGGGGCGCATAGCACGGGAAACTTTGTCTATGTGTTACCTGAAGCAAGAGATACCGGATTGACAGCCTTTTTGTACGACGACTCTGGAAGTGCGGCCTGGATCGCATCGGCGGCAAAGGGTTTCCGGATCGTCGGGCCGCTGGTCAACGTCGCGGCCACTTTCAGCAAATATGTCTACGACTTCGGGGAGAACGCGAGTCTCGCGTTCCGCGTGTCCAACCGGTATCCTGTCTCCTACAAGTCCACCATCCGAGTTTCCGTCGCGAACCCGCTCGGGATCTCGATCTTCTCAACGGAAATCCCCAACGTGCAAATCCCGGCGACAGGCTCGATCGAACAGGCTGTCTCATTCCCCATTCCCGCCGATGCGATATCGGGAACGTACGTGGCCAGCGTGGTTGTGGGGAGCGGAAGCAGCGCAAGGATCGGCGCCGGTTCCGCAAGGTTCGATTTGCCCGTCGGAATTCTTTCGATAGCTCCGCAGATCCCCGGTGTCTTCGTTCCTGATTCGTCCATTGGTTTCCAGGTTGCCAACTCTGGGGTCAGCACGGTCTCGAACGCCGTTCTCACGGCCAAGCTGACGGCGGGCGGTGGGGCGGTGCTCTGGGAGGCGAGCCAGCCTGTTGCGCCACTTGCTCCGGGCGCCGGCACGGACGTTTCGGTGAGCGTTCCGCTCTCGAACCCGTCTTATGGAGAATATTGGCTGCATTACGCCCTATCCTACGGGCAGGGGAAGGTAAGTCAGGGATCAGTTCCGGTCCAGGTCCGGAAGGCGATTGACGTCAGGTTCGACAAACCCGATTACCACGTCCGCCAGGCATTGGGGCTGACCGTCCGGATCACGAACACGGGCAACTTCGTGGCCGATGAAACCTTGCGGTTGCAGATTCCGGATCTCGGTGTGGACGTGAGCCAGCCGGTCACCGGGCTTCAGCCGGGCCAAAGCGTCGACGTGCCGTTTACGTTCCCCCTTCCCGCGACGCTCTCGTCCGGCGTTCATGCGATGACGGTCTCGCTGGCCCTCCCGTCCGGATCGGCGGTCGAGAAGCCGGGATCGTTCTTTGTCCCTCCGGCAAGGCTGTCCCTCTCCCAGGGGCAGACGACGTTTGCCGCCGGCGATACGGTCACGGTGACGGCCTC
>JACPZO010000075.1 GCA_016195465.1 Nitrospirota bacterium | reverse complement strand
CTGTCCGATCCGTGGCCGGTTCTTCTCGCGGGCCTGATCGTCGGGGTGGGTTTGATCGTGCCCGTCAACCTTGGCGTGTTCCAGGGCCTCCAATCGTTCGCGGCGTTCGGGATACTGCTGGGGCTTTCAGGTGTGTTGCGGCTTGCCGCGGGGATCGTCCTGGTGTCGATCGGGGCCGGACTCCTCGGGGCCCTTGGGGCCTCGGTCGTGAGCAGCGCTTTGATCCTCGCGGGGAGCCTGGCGCTCCTGGCGAGCCGTCTGCGGAATTCCGGGGCGGCACGGACGAAGGCGCCGCCGCTCCCAGCCGGAAGGCTCCGCTCCGTGGTCCCCGTGGCCGCCGGAATGCTTCTTTTCTCGATCCTTACGAACCTGGACATGATCCTCGTGAAGCACTTCTTCGGCCCCGAGGAGGCGGGAAGGTACGCCGGGGCGGCGATCCTGGGGCGCGCCCTTCTTTATTTGCCGACGGCTATTGCCATGGCGCTCTACCCCATGGTGGCCGAAGCCGAGACGCTTCAAGGGGACTCACGGGTCATTCTCCGCCGGGGCCTTCGTCTAACGGCGTTCTTGACGGCGGCCGCCCTTGTGCCGTACGTCCTCTTTCCCGATCTTCTTCTCCGCATCCTTCTTGGGCCGGCGTTTGTCTCGGCGGCGCCTCTCGTCCGCCTGTTCGGCCTCGCCATGGCGCCGTTCACGCTGGTCTTCGTTCTCCTCAACTTCCAACTCGCCAGGCGGCGGGCCGCGTTCCTCGTCCCGTTCGTTCTGGCGTGTCTGGTCGAGTTCGGACTGATCACGCTCTTCTTTCATCAACGCATGGAGCATGTTCTGATGGTCGTGGCGGGCGTGGGGGCCGTGCTTCTGTCGTGGGCGCTCGTGGGGACGGCGGCGGGGGATCGGCCGGAGTTTTCGGAGAGGCTGGGAGCCGATGAAGGCGTTTGAGGGGAAGATCTCCGTTATCATGCCGGCCCACAACGAAGGTTCCCACATCTACTCGAACCTCCGGGAAACGGAACGGGTGTTCCGCGAAGCCGGGGCCGATTTCGAGATTGTCCTCGTGGATGACGGGAGCGGGGACGATACGTACGACCAGGCCGTCCGGGCGGCGAAGGAGATCCCGGAGCTTCGCGTCGAGCGGTACGACGTCAACAGCGGGAAAGGAAACGCGATCAAGGCGGGCTGGAGCCTGGCCGCGGGCGACGCGGTCGTTTTCCTCGACGCCGATCTCGATCTCCATCCGGCGCAGCTCAACACCCTGTTCCGCATCATGCGGGAGCAGGACGCGGACGTCGTCATCGGCTCGAAGCGTCACCCGGAATCCAAAATCGAGTATCCGCTTCGTCGAAGAATCATCAGCGACGTCTACGCCGCGGTCCTTTGGGTCCTGTTCGGC
The DNA here is from genome assembly GCA_016195465.1 of Nitrospirota bacterium. Lineage (GTDB taxonomy): Bacteria > Nitrospirota > RBG-16-64-22 > RBG-16-64-22 > RBG-16-64-22 > RBG-16-64-22. The sequence continues at coordinate 3,115 of JACPZO010000075.1, read as the reverse complement.
CTGCCCCTCAAGGACACGCAGTCGGGGATCAAGCTCTACAAGAAGCGTGTGCTGGACGCCGTCTTCCCCTACGTCGAGTGCAAACGGTACGCGTTCGACGTGGAGCTGTTGGCCCATGCCCACGCCGCGGGGTACAAGATCGTCGAGTCTCCCATCGTGCTGAACTTCCGCCGGGAACGGCGCTGGGGGCGGATCGGTCTCAAGACGCTTGTCCGGACAGGCATCGATACATTGGCGGTATTCTACCGCGTGCGGTTCACGAGACGGTACAGGGCAAACACGTGATTCCGCGTGTATCCGTCATTATTCCGCTCAAGGAGATTACCCGCTACCTCCTCGAGGCGTTGCCCTACCACGAGGTTCTTGACGGAGGTCCGTACGAGATTCTGGTTCTTCCCGACCACGAGGCGAGCGGGGATATCCGCGGCGTCCGGTTGATCGCGACTGGACCGGTTGGCCCCGCGGAGAAGAGGGACGTCGGGGCGAAACAGGCAGGAGGCGGGATCTTGGCGTTCATCGATGACGACGCCTACCCCCGGGCGGACTGGCTCACGAATGGACTCCGCCATTTCGACGATCCCCGCGTGGCCGCGGTCGGCGGGCCGGCCGTCACGCCCGCGACAGACTCGCTCCTTCAGAGGGCCTCCGGCGCGGTGTACACCTCCCGGCTGGGCGGGGGACCCTATGCCTACCGCTACCTGCCGATCGGACCGGTGCGGGAGATCGACGACTTCCCGACGGTGAACCTGATCGTCCGAAAAGTTGCGTTCGAGGAGGTGGGCGGGTTCGACACCCACTTCTGGCCGGGCGAGGACACCAAGTTTTGCCTGGACCTCGTCAGGAAGGGATGGAAGATCATCTACGACCCCGATGTTATGGTCTGGCACCACCGCCGCGCTTCCCTCATCGGTCATGTGAAGCAGATCTGGCGCTATGCCGTTCACCGGGGTCACTTCGCGCGCCGTTTTCCCGAGACCTCGCGTCGGATTTCCTACGCCCTTCCATCCCTGCTCGTCGCGTTCCTGGTCGCGGGAGGGTTCCTGGTTGACGGTCCGCTGCACGACCTCTATGCTCTGGGTGTGACGGCGTACGGCGGCGCCCTCTTCCTGTCCGGGGCGCACGAGGGAATCCGGCACAGGGACGTCGGGTTGGGTCTCCTGGTGGTCCCGGGGATCTTCCTGACGCACGTCGTCTACGGCCTCGGATTCGCGGCGGGATTGCTGAAGCCTGAGCTTCGGCGCTGAAGGGGCGAGGAACCCCCGAGTACGCGCGCTCGGGTCCGATCGGATGAAACTGAGCGTCATTCTTCCCACTTACAATAACGAGCGGACAGTGGCTCAGTGTCTGCAGTCCATCCTGGAACAGGACCTCCCCCGTTCAATCTACGAGGTTCTCGTTATTGACGGCGGCTCCGAGGACAGGACGCGAGAGATCGTGCGCGCCGCCGGCCTGCCGGTCCTGGAAAACCCGTTTCGCGTGGAGGAGAGCGGACGGATGATCGGCATCGAGCAGGCGTCGGGAGAGATCCTCGGCTTTCTCGACGCGGACAACGTGCTGGTCGGGACCGACTGGCTGAGGCGCATGCTGACCCCTTTCGAGGACAGGGAGATCGCGTTTGCGGATTCTCTCCATTATGCGTGGCGACGCGGGGATCGATTGAGCGTGAGGTACCAGGCGCTCATCGGAGGAGACGACCCCCTGGCGACCTATCTGGGCCTCTACTCGCGGTGGTGCTACTTCACGGACGACTGGACTGGTTTCCCGTACGAGAGCGAGCGAAGGGCGGATTACCTCAGGGTGAGGCTTCGTGATCGTTCGCTTGTCCCGGCCATGGGCTCGAACGGGTTCTTTGTGCGCGCGGGCGCGATCAAGCCGCTCATTCGCGGCGAATTCATTCACACCGACGTGGTCCACGACCTGGTCAACTCCGGGTTCGACTGCTTCGCGAAGGTCTTCGTGGAGATTCTGCACGATCAACCTTCCTTTTTCGCGAGCAAGCGTCGGCGAATTCGTCGGAGATGGGAGGGGGAGGTGCGCCAACGGTACGGCTACGGGATTCGGCCTCGCCATGTGCTCCGGGCCCTGCTTCGGGCGGGGGCGATCCTGCCGGTGGTCCTCGATGCGTTGCGGGGGTATCGGCGCAAGCCGGACCTCGCCTGGGCGTTTCACCTTCCCGCCGTGTACGGCGTTCTCAGCTTGCACGCATACTATGGGGTGAAGGCCTGGTTGCGGACATGACGAGCGGGCGAGAGCCCATTTCAAGCGTGTGCGTCCTCCACCTCACGAACGCGGTCGGGCTTGGAGGGACCGAACGAAACATCCAGGAGATTTGCGAGACCATGGGTTACGGGTTGTTCACCCACGTCGTCTGCGCCGTTTTCCAGGCGGGCGGCAGGGAACGGTTGTTGAAACAGCCACATCAAATAAATGTGGAAAAGGAGTGAGAGCGGAAGGCGTGAGCGATGACGCGTGCCAGTGAGATAAAAGTCTTGGTTGCAATGGCGGGTGTGGTGCTTTTCCGCTATTGGAACCTCGTGACGCCGAACAAGGCGGCAAGAGAGTATCTTCTGCGCGATTTCGTTCAGAACGGCCAGCTTGCTGCGTTTCTCGTTGCGGTGAAGCAGGGTTCGTTGCTGCTTTGGGACGTGACGACCGGCGCCGGTACGGTTCTTGGGGACGGGGTTCTGACTGCGTATTATCCGTTGAATGTTCTCTATCTGCCGTTCATTCGGAGCGGTCTGATCGTCCACCATGTGTTTCAGTACGCGCTGGTGTTTCACTTTGTGTTGATGGGAATGTTCATGTACTGTCTCCTCCGCGAGCTTGGGTCGTCGCGACGGGGGGCATTTCTTGCCGGATTGATCTACATGTTCAACGGGTACACGCTGGTTCATTCGATGCATTTGACCTTGGTCCAGACGATGGCCTGGCTCCCATTGATCTTCATGATGATCGAGAGGGGCAGGCGGATGAAAGAGCTTCTGCCGGCGGCATGGGCTGGGATCGCCATGGGCATGGGTGTGCTCGGGGGACACCCGCAGGTCTACTACTACGCGGCTCTCGCGGTTACGATCCACGCGCTCTTCTGGACGGTTGCGGGATGGAGAGAGGCCGG
>JACPZO010000040.1 GCA_016195465.1 Nitrospirota bacterium | reverse complement strand
GGATTTCCGCTCCTCAAAAAGTACGGCGCGCGCGCCGTACTTTTCGCCATCCCCGGTCTCACGCGCGACGGGGGACCCCGCTCCGTTGGGAACGGGCCGGCTGGAGCGGAGGACGAAGACGTCGTGAACTGGTCGGAGCTCACGATCATGCACGAGAGCGGCCATCTGGACGTTCAGTCGCACTCCCTTTATCACGCCCAAGTTCCGTGCTCGCCAAAGGTCGTCGGCTTCCTGGGTCCGGGTGTCCGCGTTCGTCCGTTCGATTCCATCCCCGTCCCCCGGGGGTTCGAGGATCTGCCGGTACGCCCGCGGCGGGCGGAGTGCTACGGTCTTCCGATCTTCGAGGGGAGTCCCCTCTTCGCCGGAGGGAAGAGGTTTGTTCCGCCCCCGGCGTTCGTCGAGGCGTGCACCGCGGCGTACCGGTCGGCGGAGCGTCGGTTCGATTCCGGCCGTCCCGACCGATTCCTTCGACGGATCGGATGGCCGGTGGAACGCCTCGCGGCCGAGGGGCGTTACGCGCCGGTCGAGGGGGAGATCCGGGAATCGCTGCGGAGGTCGAAGGAGATGATCGAGAGCCGGCTCCCGGGCAAGAAGGTGAGGCATTTCTGCTTTCCTTACGGTCTCTTCTGCCCCGCGGCTGTTGCGGAACTCGATCCCGCCGGGTATAGTACGGCGTTCCTGAGTTATCTTAAGGGGCGCGCGGAGAACAGGCCGGGCGACGACCCCTATGCGATCGTCCGCGTGAAGAACGACTACCTCCCCCGGCTGCCGGGGAGGGGACGGCTCTCTCTCGGGCGGATCATCGGAATGAAGATGATGAGGCGGCTCAAGGGGAAAACAGGTTATTGACCGGATGAACGCTCCTCCCAAACCGTTCAAGTCGACGATCAAGACCCTGGCCAAGGGGGGGCTGAGCGTCGGGCTGATCGTCCTCCTCCTCGCGTGGGCCGACCTCTCCAAGATGGCCGATGCGCTCGCGCGCGTTCCGCCCTGGCTTCTCGTCTTCGCCCTTCTCTGGTGGGGGATCGATCAACTGCTGGGCGCCTGGGCGTGGGCCGTCCTTCTCAGGAGCCGGAAGGTGCGCGTTTCTTTCGCGCGCATCGCTTCCCTCTACTATACGACCGGCTTCTTCGGGTTCTTTCTCCCCTCCAGCATGGGACCGGACCTCCTCCGGGCGGTGGCGTTGTCCCGCGGGACCACGTCGGGGGCGGAAGCGGCGGGATCGATCCTCATGCTCAGGTTCCTGACGCTCCTCGCGATGCCGGTTCCGTTCGGGGTCGGCGCTCTCCTCGCGGCGCGGGACGACGGCGCCGGAATATGGATCATCGCCGGCGCCGCGGGCTTCCTCTCGTTTCTGGCGGCCGCGGGACTGATCTACGCCGCCTGGCGGTTCGGCCGGGACCAACGGTGGGCCGGGCGTCTCGATACCCGTCCGCTGATCGGCCGCGCCGTCCGCTTCCTCGTCGAGGTCGGGCATTCGCTCGCGGGTTACCGGTCGGGCCGGGCGTCGCTCGTGTACGCGGGGGGGATCATGGCCTTCACGCAGATCGCGAGGATTCTGCTCGCGTACGCGCTGGCCGTGGGAATGGGCGCACCGGGGAAGCTCGCGTACTTTTTCCTCACGCTTCCAGTCGTCTCGTTCGTCATCAAGCTCCCCATCTCGATCGGCGGTCTGGGGATCGGCGAAGGGGGGCTGGTCGTCGGATTCCTCCGGTCGGGGATGGCGTACGAGGAGGCGTTGGCCCTGGCGCTCATCCTCTCGTTCCTGTCCCTGGCCGTCGCTCTCTTCGGCGGAGGGCTTTACCTCCTGCGGCCGTCCCGGGCGCGGGAGGGGGCGGCGGCCGACGTGCCGGCGCGGTGAGGCGGTCGTGGCGACGCCCTACGGACACGGTTTGGCGGGGGGGATCCTCTATTTTCTCCTCAATCGGAAGCTTCCGGAGGGAAGAGGATGGGGATACTTCTTCCTTTACGCGGGGGTTGCCGCGTCCGCCGACCTCGACCTTTTTCTCGATCTGTGGACGGGGGAGACGGGGAGGTTCCACCACGGGATCTCGCACTCCCTGGGCGCGGCGGCGCTGGTCGGTTTTCTGGCCGCGGGGACGGCCCGGATCATGGGGTGGCGGCCGGCTCGCGCGTTCGGAATCGGTTTCTTGTTGTACGCGTCCCACGTCCTGCTCGACACGATGACGGTGGATACGAAACCTCCCCTCGGCTTGCAGGCGCTGTGGCCGTTGACGGACGCCTTTACCTTGTCGCCCGTTCCGCTATTTCTGGACGTCTGGCGCTGGCCCTTTTCCCCGGAGATGGTCCGGCACAACGCGCTGACGGTGCTCATGGAGACGCTCATCCTGGCTCCGCCTTTCATCCACCTGTTTTACGCCCGGCGGCGGGGCGAGGCGTTCTCCCGGACGCGCGTTCTGGGGGTGGGCGTGTGGGTGGTTCCCGTGGTGGTCGGTTTCATCCTGACCGGTTCGATATTGAAGGGAAGGTGAGGAGATTGGGAGAAAGGTTTCTTTCCGTGGTTGTTCCCTTCTACAACGAGCGCGAGAACGCGGGGGGCGCGATCGACGAGGTCCACGCGGCGCTCGGGTCCACGGGGATCCGGTATGAAATCGTCGCCGTGGACGACGGCTCCCGGGACGGCACGGGGGAGCTTCTGCGCGACCGGCAGAAGGGCGATCCCCGGCTGGTCGTCGTTCGCCTGCGGAAGAACTTCGGCCAGACGGCGGCTCTCTCGGCGGGGTTCGACCACGCCGCGGGGGACGTCATCGTGACGATGGACGGCGACCGGCAGAACGATCCGGCCGACATCCCGCGCCTCCTCGCGAAGCTGGACGAAGGGTACGACATCGTGAGCGGATGGCGCGTTCACCGGAAAGACCCGTTCTTCACCCGGCGGCTCCCTTCCCGGATCGCCAACGGCCTGATCTCGCTGATCACGCGCGTCCACCTCCACGACTACGGATGCTCGCTCAAGGCGTTCCGGGGCGACGTCGTCCGCCAGATCCGCCTCTACGGCGAGATGCACCGGTTCATTCCTGCCGTGGCTTCGTGGGTCGGCGTTTCCGTCGCCGAACTTCCCGTCAACCACCGTCCGCGGACGGCGGGCCGGTCGAAGTACGGCCTGTCCCGGACCGTCCGCGTCATCCTGGACCTTCTCACGGTCAAGTTCCTCCTTTCC
>JACPZO010000039.1 GCA_016195465.1 Nitrospirota bacterium | reverse complement strand
GCCGGGACGACGGAAGTCCGTCTCCAGCTTGTTCCCGAGTCGCTCGGCTCCGTAAGGGTGACGCTCTTTGTGGACGACCAGTCGGTCCGGGCGACGTTCGTGACGGACAACCCCCTGTCGCGGGCGGTCCTGGAGGCGGGCGGACAACAGCTCCGCGACGCGCTGAGGGAGCAGGGATTTACGGTAGACCAGTTCACCGTCCTCGTGGGAGGGGAACAGGGCAGTCCGCGGGAAAGGGAGGCCCTGGCTTGGGCGTCGGGAGAGTCCGCCGACTACGCCGCGGCGACGGAAGAATCGACGCTTGTGGAAGCGTCCCGTTCCGCGGGAACGGGAATCGACATCAGGGTTTGAACGGAGAATGGTGAATCGGTGAATGGGTGAATCGGTGAATCGGTGAATCGGTGAATCGGTGAATGGGTGAATCGGTGAATGGGAAGAGCGAGGAGACAAGACGATGATAGCTACGAGCGAGATTCAGGCAACAACCCCGGCATCGGGGTCGGCCGGTCGGGCCGGATCGGCTTCATCCGGCAAGGCGGTCCTCGGGAAGGACGACTTCATGAAGCTGTTGGTCACGCAGATGGAGAACCAGGATCCGCTCAATCCGATGAAGGACACGGAGTTCATCGCCCAGCTTGCCCAGTTCTCGTCCCTCGAACAGCTCTACGGGATCAACGAGGGGATCCAGGCGCTCGTCGGCGCGCAGAGGAACGCCGAGCGAAGCTCCGCAGTCGCGTTCCTGGGCAAGCAGGTCCGGTTCAGCGGAGACACGGTCGCCCACGCGGCGGGGGGGAGCACGTCGATCGGCTATTCTCTTCCGACGAGCGCCCAGCAGGTCGCGGTCCAGATCTACGGGCCGGACGGCCGGCTCGCGCGCAGGATCGACGAGGGCATCCGCTCGGCGGGGAGCCACCGCGTGACGTGGGACGGACGCGATAACGCCGGAACCGCCGTTCCCGCGGGCGAGTACCGGTACACGGTGAGCGGCGTGGACGCCGGCGGGAAACCCGTGACGGGCACGACCGAATCCGCGGGGACCGTCACGGCCGTCGAGTACGACGAGAGCGGGGCCTACCTGATGGTGGGCGGGCGCAAGATCCCGCTTGGGCAGGTGACGGAAGCGGCGCCCGCCCCGGCGGCCTCGGCCGAATCGGCGAGCCTGACAAGTTTGTTCTGATCGCGCCGGAAGGGTGTTGAAAAACACCCTGTCTTGGATAATCGAGGAGGATTCACCATGGCTATTCTGACGTCACTGTTTTCCGGTGTTTCTGGGCTCAACGCCAACGGGTCGGCCCTTTCCGTGGTCGGCGACAACATCGCCAATTCCAACACGGTCGGATACAAGAGCTCGACGGTCGCCTTCTCGGACATCCTCTCCCAGACGATCGGCGGCGGGGCGTCGGGCGGCGGCCAGATCGGCCGCGGCGTCAACCTCTCGGCCGTGACCCCGCAGTTCACGCAGGGCTCGTTCGAGACGACCGACTCCGTCCTCGACATGGGGATCGACGGGAACGGATTCTTCCTCGTCAAGGATACGACGGGGACGTTCTACACGCGGGCGGGCCAGTTTCGGACCGACAAGGACGGGTACATCGTGACGCCCGAAGGAGCCAAGCTTCAGGGATACACGGTCTCATCGACCGGCAGCCTGACGGGCTCGATCGGCGATCTCCAGCTTTCGACCACGTCCACCGCGCCGGTGGCCACGTCGACCGCGACGATCACGGCGAACCTCGACGCGGCCGCCTCTGTCCCTGTCGGCGCGTTCAGCGTGAGCAACCCCGACACTTACAACTTCTCCACGAGTCTCACGATCTATGACTCGCTGGGGAGCGACCACACCGTCACGTTCTACTACGTCAAGACCGCAACGGCCCGGGACTGGGACATGTACTACCAGATCGACGGCGGCGCGGCGGCGGCCGGGACCGACCTGGTCTTTGCGACGGATGGTTCGCTCTCCACGGGCGGGAGCCAGGCGCTCTCGTTAACGATCGCGGGCGGCGCGGCCACGCCGCAGACCGTCACGTTCGATTTCTCCGGCTTCACGCAGTACGGGGCGCCCTCGGCCACGACCTATCTGACCCAGAACGGTTCGTCTTCGGGGTCGCTCTCGTCCATTTCCATCGGCCAGGACGGAATCATCACCGGCCTCTTCTCCAACGGCCAGACGGAGACGCTGGGCCAGGTGGCCCTCGCCACGTTCCAGTCTCCCGTCTACCTCACGAAGATGGGCAAGAACCTCTACGCCGAATCGAGCGACTCGGGCCAGCCGATCGTCTCGACGCCGATGACGGGCGGGAAGGGCCGGGTCCTTTCCAACTCCCTGGAGCTTTCGAACACGGACCTCGCGGCCGAGTTCGTCAAGATGATCACGTTCCAGCGGGGCTTCCAGGCCAACTCCCGGATCATCACGACGACGGACGAACTTCTGAACGAGCTCGTGAACCTGAAGCGGTAATCGTCCCCCCCACCCTCAGCCCTCTCCCCCGTGACGGGGGAGAGGGCTTTTTTGACCTTTCGTTCCTCTGGTCTCGTCACGCCTCCAGCAAGGCCAGTCAATCTTATGACGGACGTGTCTTCGCTTCCCTTTCCATGCCTGTTCCCAACGGCCAGTAACAGATTGAATCATAAGGGTTTTCAGTTTTTCTGACGTTGGTTCGCCGTGGCACCGCGGTTGCTCTCTCCCCAGATGCCCGGCGGATCGTCAAATGGAGGACAGAAGCGTGGCCGAGAAGGAAAAAGAAGAGAAAGAGGGCGAGGAGGCCCCGAAGAAAAAGGGCGGGGCGCTCAAGTGGATCGTCATCTCCGCCGTCCTCGTCCTGGTCCTGGGGGGAGGCGGGGCGTTCGCCTACGTGAAGTTCTTCTCGCATCCGAAGGGCGACGAGGGCGGCGCGGCGCAGGCGGCGGGAGAGAAGCCGGCCAAGAAACCGGAGAAAGAGGCGAAGCTCACCCCCGAGGAAGCCAAGAAGCTGGCGGGCGAGATGTTCCCCCTGGAGCCGTTCATCATCAATCTGGCCGACGACCAGGGGACCCGCTACCTCAAGATCGCCATGCACGTCGAGCTTTCTTCTCCGTCCGCGAAGCAGGAAGCGGAGGTCCGCGTGCCGCAGATCCGCGACTCCCTCCTCACGCTCCTCTCCAGCAAGACGTACGAACAGATATCCTCGGCCCAGGGAAAGAGCCAGCTTCGGTCGGAGATCATCGCCCGGATCGACCAGATCCTCGCCAATGGCAAGGCCAAGTCGGTCTACTTCACGGATTTCGTGATCCAGTGAAGGCCGGTGAATCGGTGAGTAGGTGAGTAGGTGAATGGGTGAATGGGTGAATGGGTGAATCGGTGAATCGGCGAATTGACGAGAAATCCCCCCCTGGCCCCCCTTTTTCAAAGGGGGGCCAGGGGGGATTTGTGAGTCCGTGAAGAGAGAGGACAATGGCGAACATTCTCTCCCAAGAAGAAGTCGACGCGCTGCTTCGCGGCGTCTCGTCCGGCAAGATCGAGACGGAGAAGACCGAGGATGCCGACACGTCAGGCGTCCGCCAGTACGACCTGACGACCCACGAGCGGGTCATCCGGGGCCGGATGCCGACGCTCGAGATCGTCAACGAGAGGTTCTCGCGCCTCTTCCGCGTTACCCTCTCCTCCGCCCTCCGGAAAGTGATCGACGTGAACGTCAAGGGGATCGAGATGATGAAGTTCGGGGAGTTCATGAAGACGATCCCCGTTCCGACGAGCATCAACATCTGCCGGATGGATCCCTTGCGCGGATTCGTCATCCTCGTCGTCGACGCCCGGCTCGTCTTTTCCCTCGTGGACAATTTCTTCGGCGGATTCGGGCAGACCCACATGAAGGTGGAAGGACGCGACTTTACGGCGATCGAGCAGCGGATCATCAAGAAGACGCTCACGATGATTCTGGACGACCTGGATAGGGCGTGGAAGCCGGTCCATGAGGTCAAGATGGTCCACACGCGCTCGGAGATCAACCCCCAGTTCGCGACGATCGTCGTGCCGACGGAGGTCGTTATCGTCGTGACCTACGAGCTCGAGCTGGAGAACTCGCTGGGGACTTTCAGCCTGATGATTCCCTACTCCACGGTCGAGCCGATCAAGGACAAGCTGTACGCCGGGTTCCAGAGCGACCAGCTCGAGGTGGATACGCGGTGGGCGAACCTCCTCCGCCGCCGGCTCGTCGACGTTCCCGTGGACATCCGCGCGCGGCTCGGCGGGGCGCGCCTGACGGTCCGGGAGGTCACCGACCTGCGGGTGGGCGACGTCATCACCCTGAACCGGGAAGTGGGCATGCCCATGGAAGTCGATGTCCAGGGAGTCACCAAGTGGCGGGCGCATCCGGGCATCGTCCGGGGAAACTACGCGCTGAAGATTTCGGAATTCGCGGCAAAGGGGGCGGACGATGGCGAATGAATCGGTGAGCGAGAAGGAAAAAGACTTGGCCGCGGCCTGGGAGGCCCAGGTTTCGGAAAGCCCCGCGCCGCCCGCAACCGAGGCCCCCAAATCCCCCCAGCCGCAGCTTCGGCCGGCGGCGTTCGCGCCGATCGCCCCTTCCACGGAGGCGGCCGGGGCGCCGGGGAATATCGACTTCGTCCTCGACCTCCCTCTCCACGTGTCGGTGGAGATCGGCCGGACCCGGATGGTAATCAAGGACCTGATCCAGCTCGGCCAGGGCTCGGTGATCGAGCTCGACAAACTCGCGGGGGAGCCGATGGAGGTCTACGTGAACGAGAAACTGGTGGCCCGCGGAGAGGTCGTCGTCGTGAACGATAAGTTTGGGATCCGCCTGACGGACATCGTGAGCCCGATCGAAAGAATCAAACAGCTTGCGTGATGGCCAACCGGTGAATCGGTGAATGGGTGAATCGGTGAATGGGAACAGGCAAGAGAAGGGAAGGCGCATGAAAACCCCGTGGGAATGGGTCGCGGTGGCCGTGTTTGCTGTCGGGATGATCGGTGGGGAGGCGTGGGCCGGGGCCGGGGTCAACCACCTGGACGGCGTGTCGGTCCAGCCGGCCGAATCCGCCCTGGGCGTCTTTCTCAATTTCCGCGGCCCGGTCGGTCCGTCGCTTCCCGAGATCGACTACAAAGAGGATCTAATCCAGATCGAGCTTCCAGGCGTGATCGTGCATCCGCCGAAGCGGACGATCGATGTGGAATCGCCGTTCGTCCGGCAGGTCTTCGTCTACCAGTACGAGGACGAGATCGCGCGCGTCCGCCTCCTGCTGACGCCCGAAGGGAGGCGGCTCATCGGCCGTGGAAGCGTTCACGCGAAGAAGGGCCGGATCCTGCTCGACTTCCCTTATCCAAGGGCGGGGGAAGAGCCGGCGGCATCGAGGGTTGCCGATGTCCAGCCGGGAGGACCCGTCCCGGCCGTGGTCCTGCCTGCCGTCGACGCCCGCGCTCTCTCCGTCCCGGAGGCGCCTCCGCCCGCTTCATCCGCGAGCGAGGCCGGAGACAAGCGCGGCGCGTTCGGCACCCGCCCGACCGAAGACAAGGGGACGGCGAAAAGCCCGGCGGCGGGCGCGGGTCCGCCCGACTTCGGCCGGGCCCTGATCAAAATGGGTTCGGGCCTGGCGCTCGTCTTGGGCCTTCTGGCCGCCCTCGCCTACGGAGCGAAGCGGGTTTTCTCGAACGGGATGGCCGCCCGGTCGGGGCCGGGAATCCGCGTGGTCGCGCGGCATGGGCTGGGGCCCAAGGTGTCGGTCGCCGTCGTGGAAGTCGGCGGCGAGACGCTCGTCCTGGGCGTCACGCCCGGAGAGGTCCAGCTCCTCTCGCGCGTCGAGGACGGACCGGTCCCGCAGGCCGACGTTCGTCACGATCCGTCTCCGCGCCGGGAAACGCCTCCGCAAGCGAAAAGCAACGATCTCTTCGGAAAGATCCTCGGCCGGTCCGTCCGGCGCGACGGAAAGAAACATGCGGGCGCCTCCTCCTCCTCGGACGCCGCCCTCGAAGCGGCCTTGGCCGGCATTCAGGAAAGAGTGAATCTGGTCGGGCGGGGGGCGATGGGCGGCGAGGGAGGGAGGCGATGAGCCCGGCGGCCGGAATACCGGCAAAGTCCCTCCCCGGCTTTTCGGGGGGGGCGAAGGGTCATGCGCTCCTACGCCCCGTCCTCACCGCGATCGTTCTGCTGGCGGCGTCGGCCGGACAGGCCGGGGCGGCGGCGCCGCCGGAGCCGGGCGTGACGCTCACGCTGGCGCCGACCGGCGGGGCGAACCTCTCGATGACCGTCCAGATCCTCCTTCTCCTGACCGCCCTGTCGCTCGCGCCGGCGTTCGTGATCCTCATGACGTCGTTCACGCGGATCGTCGTCGTCCTGGGATTTCTCCGGCAGGCGCTGGGAACCCAGCAGTCTCCCCCGACCCAGGTCCTGGTCGGTCTGGCGCTCTTCCTGACGATCTTCATCATGGGGCCGGTGTGGGAGAAGGTGAACGAGACGGCGCTCCAGCCGTATTTGAAGAAGGAGATGAGCCAGGAGCAGGCCCTCACCACGGCAGCCGGCCCGCTCAAGGAGTTCATGCTGAGGCAGACGCGGGAGAAAGACCTCCTCCTGTTCGTCGAGATGGCGAATATCCCCGCGCCGTCGACGGCCGGCGATCTGCCGATCCGCATCGTGATCCCGGCGTTCATCGTGAGCGAGCTGAAGACGGCTTTTCAGATCGGGTTCATGATTTACATTCCGTTTCTGATCCTGGACATGGTCGTGGCGTCCGTTCTCCTGTCGATGGGAATGATGATGCTCCCGCCGATCGTGATCTCGCTTCCGTTCAAGCTGATGCTGTTCGTCCTCGTGGACGGGTGGGCCCTCCTCGTCGGGACGCTCGTCCGGAGCTTCGCGTGAGACCGCGGCGGAGACGCGCATGACGCCGGAGATGGTCCTCGACATCGGCCAGCAGGCGCTCACGACGACGCTCCTCGTCTCGGCGCCGATGCTCGTTCTCTCCCTGGTCGTGGGGCTTGCCGTCAGCATCTTCCAGGCCGTCACGCAGATCAACGAGATGACCCTCACCTTCATCCCCAAGATCCTGGCCGTGGCCGCGGCGCTCCTGTTCTTCTTCCCCTGGATGACGGAAACGATCGTGTCGTACACGGCGCAGGTCTTTCAGAACCTTCCGGCCATGATCCGGTGAAGGCGCCGCCGCGATGCTCTCTCTGACGCTTCCCCTTGAAGGTTTTTTCCGGCTCGGGCTGATCTTCGCGCGGGTGTCGATCCTGATCGCGGCGATTCCCCTCATGGGCGCGCGCTCGGTCCCGGTCAGGGTCAAGGCGGCCCTCGCCCTGGCCGTTGCGGTCGTCCTCTTCCCGACCGTTCCGCCCCTGCCGCCGGGGTTCATGTCGGAGCCCGCGACGGTCGTCGTCGGACTTCTCGGCGAGGTCCTCGTCGGCGCGGCGCTGGGACTCATGGTCCGCGCGGTCTTCGCCGGGATCGAACTGTCCGGAACGCTCATGGGGTTCAACATGGGGTTCGGGATCGTGAGCACGATCGACCCGCAGAACAACGCCCAAGTGTCGCTCGTCGGCCAACTCCAGATGCTCTTTGCGTTCCTCTTGTTCCTGGCGACCAACGCCCACCACGAGTTCCTCCGGCTCGTGGGCCATTCGTTCAAGAGCCTTCCTCTTCTGGGGGCCGGCATTTCGTCCGGGATCGCGGGAGACCTGGTCCAGGCGGGGGGGGAAATCTTCCGACTGGGACTCAAGCTCTCCGCTCCCGTCGTGGCGGCCATCTTCCTCGCGAACGTGGTGCTGGGCGTCGTGGCGCGGACGGTGCCGCAGATCAACCTTCTGATCGTGGGATTTCCAATCACGATCGCCCTGGGGCTCGTCGTCCTCGGCGCGACTCTCCCTTTCTTCGGGCCGGTCGTGGAGACGGCCTTGATGGGCGCCCTGCGCGACAGCGCGGCGATCCTGGAATCGGTGAATCGGTGAATCGGTGAATCGGTGAATCGGTGAATCGGTGAATAGGTGAATCGGTGAATAGGTGAATAGGTGAATAGGTGAATAGGAAAACCACTCCTCCCCTTTGTAAGGGGAGGTTGGGTGGGGTAGAAGCCCTCCGTTCGACGGCTGCTTCTACCTCCCCCGGCCCCTCCTTACAAAGGGGGGGGTGGGTGAAAGGGTGAATCGGTGAATCATGGGGAGCGCTAAGCGTGGCTGAAGACCGCGACCAAAAAACCGAACGAGCGACCGGCAAACGGCGCTCGGAGGCACGGCAGAAGGGGCAGGTTGCCAGGAGCCGGGAAGTCGGCTCCGCGGCCGTCCTCATCGCCTCCTTTCTCGCCCTGGCCATGGGCGCGGCCGGCCTGGGCTCGGGAATGGCGGACCTCACCCGGCGGATCCTGGACGGCGCCGGGACCGTTGCCCTCACGACGCGGTCGCTTCACGAGATGCTGATCGTGACAACGTCCCAAGTCGGGTTCATCCTCGCGCCGCTCCTCGGCGCCGCCCTGCTGGCGGGCGTGACGGCGAACGTCGCGCAGATCGGCTTTCTGTGGACGGGCGAGCCGCTGGTCCCGAAGGGGAGCCGCATCAACCCCATCGCCGGGTTCAAGAGGCTGGTCTCTCTCACGGCGGCCGTGGAACTCGCCAAGTCGATCGTGAAGATCTTCGTCCTTTCGTACGCGGCCTACCTCTCCGTCCGGGGACTCTTGCCGGAGCTGACCGGCCTCGCCCAATCGGACGCGGCGACGACCGCGTTCTTCTTCCTACGGGTGACGCTCAGGATCCTCGGCGCCTGCTCGCTCGTCCTCATTATTCTGGCGGCGCTCGACTACGCCTACCAGCGCTTCGACTACGAAAAGAACCTTCGGATGACGAAGCAGGAAATCAAGGACGAACAGCGCCAGCAGGAAGGGGACCCGCTGATCAGGAGCCGTATCCGCTCGCTCCAGATGCAGGCGGCCCGCCGGCGGATGATGTCCCAGGTCCCGAAGGCAGACGTCGTCATCACCAACCCCACGCACTTCGCCGTCGCGCTCCAGTACAAGGCCGGAGAGATGCGCGCGCCGACCGTCGTGGCGAAGGGGGCGGGACTGATCGCGGAGCGGATCCGCGATACCGCGCGCGCCGCCGGCGTGCCGGTCGTTTCGAACCCGCCGCTCGCCCGGACGATTCACAAGCTGGTCGAGATCGGCCGGGAGATCCCCGCCGCCCTGTACCAGACGGTGGCGGAGGTCTTGGCTTATGTGTACCGCTCGGAGAAGAAGGCGGGCAGGGGCTGAAG
Organism: Nitrospirota bacterium; assembly: GCA_016195465.1. Taxonomy (GTDB): domain Bacteria; phylum Nitrospirota; class RBG-16-64-22; order RBG-16-64-22; family RBG-16-64-22; genus RBG-16-64-22. Next base: position 23,898 of record JACPZO010000039.1, on the reverse strand, counting down.
GGGGAAGGGGGAAGGGTGAGCGGCAATGGCTGATGCGAGAACGGACGCGATCGCGAATCCGGGGCTGATGACGCTCCAGGGAGTCATGCGCCACACCGACGTCCTGCTGGCCGTGGGCGTCGTGGGGCTCCTGATCGTCATGATCGTTCCGCTCCCGACGTTCCTGCTGGACCTGCTCCTCACGCTCTCGATCACGTTTTCCGTCGTGATCCTTCTCGTGTCGATGTACACCCTGCGGCCGCTGGAGTTCTCGGTCTTCCCGACGGTCCTCCTGCTGGCGACGCTCCTCCGGCTCTCGCTCAACGTGGCTTCGACGCGGCTCATCCTCCTGCACGGGAACGAGGGAACGGCGGCGGCGGGAAAGGTGATCCAGGCCTTCGGCCAGTTCGTCGTCGGGGGAAACTACGCCGTCGGGATCGTCGTCTTCGCGATCCTTTCCGTCATCAACTTCGTCGTCATCACGAAAGGCGCCGGCCGGATCGCCGAGGTGGCCGCCCGATTCACGCTCGACGCGATGCCCGGGAAGCAGATGGCGATCGACGCGGACCTCAACGCGGGCCTGGTCGACGAGGCGGAGGCCCGCCGCCGCCGCTCGGTGATTTCGCGGGAGGCCGATTTCTACGGCGCGATGGACGGCGCCTCGAAGTTCGTCCGCGGGGACGCCGTGGCCGGGATCATCATCGCCCTCGTGAATATCGTCGGGGGCCTGTTCGTCGGCGTGATCCAGCAGGGCCTCGACGTGAAGACGGCGGCGCAAACGTACACGATCCTCACGATCGGAGACGGCCTGGTGGCCCAGATCCCCGCGCTCGTCGTCTCCACGGCGGCCGGCATGATCGTCACGCGCGCGGCGTCCGAGGCCAACCTGGGCCAGGAGATGGCCGGCCAGCTTTTCGTCCATCCCAAAGCGCTCGGGAGCGCCGCGGGGATCCTCGCCTTCTTCGGCGTCATTCCCGGCCTTCCGCACATCGCGTTCCTGACGATGGCCGCCCTCGCGGGGGCGGGCGCGTTCGGCCTGATCGCGATGCGCCGCCGGGAGGAGGCCCGCGAGGCGGAGGAGGAGGCGAGACGCGCCGTGCCGGCCCCGGCCCCCGAGAAGGCGGACACCGTCGCGCCGCTCGACCCGATCGAGCTGGAGGTCGGGTACGGGCTCATTCCACTCGTCGACGCCGAGCAGAACGGCGACCTTCTCGACCGGATCCGCGCGATCCGCCGCCAGCTCGCCGTCGAGCTCGGCATGGTCGTCCCTTCCCTTCACATCCGCGACAACCTTCAGCTCAAGCCCGCGCAGTACTCCCTCCTGATCCGGGGGAACGAGGTGGGGGGCGGGGAGGTCGTCGCGCACCACTACCTCGCGATGGATCCGGGAACGGCGTCGGGCCCCATCGAGGGGATCCCCACGAAAGATCCGGCCTTCGGTCTTCCGGCCCACTGGGTCCCCGAAGCCGACAAGGAGCGGGCCCAGTTCATGGGGTACACCGTCGTGGACCCCTCGACCGTGGTCGCCACGCACCTGACCGAGCTCCTCAAGTCGCACGCTCACGAGCTCCTGGGAAGGCAGGAGGCCCAGAAGCTCCTCGACGGCCTGGCGAAGACCCACCCCAAGGTGGTCGAGGACGTCGTTCCGGCCCTTCTTCCCCTGGGTGTCGTCGTCCGCGTCATGCAGAATCTCCTGCGCGAGCGGGTGCCGGTCCGGGACCTCGCCACGATCCTGGAGACGCTGGCCGATTTCGCCTCGATCACGAAGGACTCCGACACGCTCACGGAGTACGTGCGGCAGGCGCTCTACCGGACGATTACGAGGCAGTACACGGGCTCCGACGGCTCGCTCCCCCTCCTCACGCTCGATCCGCGGATCGAGGAAAGGATCGCGCAGGCCGTCCAGGGGACGCATCCGGGCTCTTATCTTACGCTCGATCCGGGCTTCTTTCAGAGGCTCATGGGCGCCATCCGCCCGGCCGTGGAGTCGGTCGTCCAGCGCGGATACACGCCGATCCTTCTCTGCTCTCCGGTGATCCGGAGCGCGATGAAGCGGCTCACCGAACGGTTCCTTCCCAATCTCGTGATCCTCTCCCACAACGAGATCGCGAACCACGTGCGGATCCAGTCGATCGGGACGGTGAGGTGGTCCGATGCGGCTTAGGACGTTCGAAGGGTTCGATCTGCCCGACGCCCTCGGCCGGGTGAAGGAGGCGTTGGGGCCGGAAGCCGTCATTCTGTCCACGCGCGAGGTCCGTCCGCAAAAGGGAGTGTTCGGCCTCTTCGGCCGGACGCGCGTCGAGGTGACGGCCGCGGCCGATCCGGGTGCCCCGCATCGCGGACCTCGACTCGGGGCTTCCCGGCCGGAAGGGCGGCCGGCCGCCGATTTTGAAACCGAGAAGTCGGCGCGGCGGGACTCGCCGGGGCCGTCGGCCCTCTTCCAGATTGGGGCCGACATCCAGGTCCTGCGAGAGGAGATGACGGCTTTCCGGCATTCCGCCGGAGCCGGGGTCCCGTCGGCTGAGGTCGGGCTCCTCCGGTCGGAAGTCGCCGCGCTCAGGAATCTTCTCGGCGCGCGGATCCTCGCCGACCCCTCCGCCGCGCGGGAGATTCCCGCCCGGTCGGGGGCGATCGCCCGGCAGTTGGCCGGACGGGGCATGGATGAGTCGCTCGCCGCCGTCCTGGTTCTTGAAGAAGCCGACGGTTCGGCCCCGATGAATGCCGTCGCCCGGCGGATCCGCACGGGAGGAGCGATCGGCGAATCGACGAAGCGGCCGCCGCCGGAAGGGGGACCGGATGTTCACCTCTTCGTCGGTCCGACGGGGGCCGGAAAAACGACGACGATCGCCAAGCTCGCGGCGATCCACTCGATGGGCGCGGCGTCGGTGGGCTCATCGGCGGCCGGGAAGAAGCGGGTCGGTCTCGTGACGCTCGACACGTACCGGATTGCGGCCGTCGAGCAACTCAAGATCTACGCGCGGATCATCGGCGTGCCGGTCCAGGTCGCTTCGAAGCCGGAAGAACTGGCCCAGGCGCTCACGCGCTTCTCGGGGCTGGACCTCGTCCTCATCGATACGGCCGGGCGGAACCCGTTCCGCGCGGACGCGGCGGCGGGTCTCGCGAACGTCGCCTGGAAAGGCGGCCGGCCGGTCGTTCACCTCGTTCTTCCGGCCACGTCGGGGGCGGAGACGCTGCTCGCCACGGCGGACCGGTTCGCGGGCGTCTCCCCGGACTGCCTCCTTTTCACGAAGATCGACGAGTGCGTTCTTCCGGGAGAATTCCTGACGGCCGCGATCGCGTCGCGCCTCCCCGTCTCGTACGTGACGACGGGCCAGAAGGTCCCGGAGGACATCGAGGTCGCGGACGCGGAGAGGCTGGCGGGGCTCCTGTTCGGTGAATCGGAAAATCGCCCCCAAACCCAGTCATTGGTCAACAGTCAATCGTCAATGGTGGATGAATAACTCAGCACGGATAACGGGTCACGAATGACGAGTGACAAATGACGAATTACGGCTTCTGAGTGGGAGGGTTCGATGGATCAGGCGGCGACGCTGCGCGCGATGGCACGGCAAGACCAGATCTCACGGGATCTCTCCGCGCCGGTCCGCCGGATCGGTCCCCCGGTCCGGGTCATCGCCGTGACCAGCGGAAAGGGAGGCGTCGGCAAGACGAACGTTGTCGCGAACCTCGCGATCGCGCTCTCCCGTCTGGGGCAGCGCGTCCTCCTGTTCGACGCGGACCTCTCGCTCGGCAACATCGACGTCCTCCTGGGCCTGACGCCCGGTCGTACGCTGGGAGACGTCCTGGCGGGACAGGCCCGCCTCCGGGAGATCCTGGTCCACGGTCCCGAGGGGATTCAGATCCTGCCGGCGACGTCCGGCGTCCAGGAGCTCTCCGCCTTGACGGAAGAGCAGAGGGCGGGTCTGCTCACGGAGGTGGACCAGTTGGACGGCGCGGCCGACGTCCTTCTCGTGGACACCGGGGCCGGCGTCTCGTCGAACGTCCTCTATTTTACGGTCGCGGCGCAGGAGATCATCGTCGTCGTGTCGCCGGAGCCGACGTCGATGACGGACGCGTACGCCCTGATGAAGATCCTCTCGACGAGGCACGCCGAGCGTTCGTTCAAGCTCCTCGTGAATTCGGTCAGGACGCCGGCGGAGGCCATGGAGGTTTACCGTAACCTCGTCAAGGTCGCCGACCGTTTCCTGGACATCTCGATCGGCTACCTGGGTCATATCCCGGCCGACGACCACGTCACGATGGCCGTTCGGAGGCAGCGGGCCGTCGTGGACCTCTACCCCCGTTCGCCGGCCGCCCGGAATTTCGCGGAGGTGGCGCGAACGCTCCTGGACGACGCCCCGGTCGTATCGCCGAAAGGGAACATCCAGTTCTTCTGGCAGAGGCTGGTGAGGGGAAACGAGAGCGGTGAATCGGTGAATGGGTGAATCGGTGAATCGGTGAATCGGTGAATCGGAACAAAACTCCTCCCCTTTGTAAGGGGAGGTTGGGTGGGGTAGAGACGTGAATGGGTGAAACGGTGGAGCGATTCATGAGCCGAACAGCATCAGTCAAGGAGCCCGCGGCGGAAACAGCCGCGGCGGCGGTCGACCGGGAAGCGTTCATCCAGGAGTTCGCCCCGCAGATCAAGTACATCGCGTATCGGCTGGCGATGCGCCTGCCGCCGCACATCGAGGTGAACGAATTGATCAACGCCGGCGTCATCGGCTTGATCGACGCGCTTGACCGGTTCGACCCGTCACGGGACGTCAAGTTCAAGACGTATGCCGAGTTCCGCATCCGGGGCGCGATGCTCGACGAGCTCCGCTCCCTGGACTGGGTGCCGCGGTCGGTCCGCCGCAAGGCCACGGTCGTCGAGCGGACGATGCGGGAGCTCGAGAGGCGTTTGGGCCGGGAGCCGACGGAAGAGGAGATGGCCGGGGCGATGGGGATGGAGGTGGACGACTACCTTCGGTTCCTCCAGGACGCGGCCGGGTCGGCGATCATCTCGGTCGAGGACCTCCACGGGCACGACGGGGAGGATCGGGACCTTTTCGAAACGATCGCGGACCCGGCGGCGGCCGATCCGCTCGAACAGGTCCGGCTCAGGGAGACGAAACAGTCGATCGCCAAGGCGGTCGACCGCCTTCCGGCGAAGGAGCGGCTGGTCGTCAGCCTCTATTACTTCGAAGAGCTCACGATGAAAGAGATCGCGAGCGTCCTCGAAGTGACCGAATCGCGCGTCTCGCAGATCCACAGCCAGGCGGTCCTTCGCCTGCGTGGGCGACTCAAGTCCTTCATGGCGGGGTGAACGTGGTCCAGGCCCGAATCCTCATCGTGGACGACTCCCCGGCCATGCGGCGGTCCGTGGCCGAGACGGTGGAGCGGTTCGGCGCGGCCACGGTCGAGGCCGGCGACGCCCTCGACGCGCTCCGGCGGTTCAAGGCGGACCCGAAGGCGTTCGATCTCGTCACGTGCGACATCGAGATGCCGGGGATGAACGGCCTGGAGCTCCTCCGCGTGGTCCGCGAGCTCCGGCCCGACCAGCTCGTTCTCATGGTGACCGGGCAGGGAGACCTCTCGACCGCCCTCAAGGCGATCCACCTGGGGGCGTACGACTACGTCATGAAGCCCTTCGATCCGGCCGACCTCGATGCGGCCGTCCGGCGGGGTCTCGACGTTGCGGGGCTCAAGCGGAGGAACGCCGAGCTCGTGGCGGAGCTCTCGCTCAAGGTCCAGGAGCTGTCCGAGGCGCGCGAGCGCATGACGCGCCAGGAGCGCCTGGCCGCGCTGGGCGGCCTGGTGGCCGGCCTCGCCCACGAACTCAACAATCCCGCCGGAGCGCTTTCGTCGAACGTCGCCGCCCTCCGGGAGTACGCCTACGACCTGGGCCGCCTGTACGAGAGGTTCCAGGTCCTCCGGGAGGCGGCCGCCCGCCAGGGAGATCTCTTCAAGGCGGAACTGGACGAGGTCCGGGAGCTGGAGCGAAAGGTGGACGTGGAATTCGTTCTCCGCGACATGGGGAACCTGATCGACGAGATGGAGGGAGGGGGGAGGCGGATCGCCGAGGTGGTCCGCGGGCTCAGGGCTCTTGACTCGACGGTGGACCAGACGACGGAGCGTGTGGACCTGATGCCCCTGGTGGCCGACGCCTGCGTCCGGGGGGGGGTCGGAGGCGACGCGGGCGTCGAGTTTGCGCCGTTCTCCGGGGACGCACTGGTGGAGGCGTCGTCCGCCCAGATCGTCGAGGCGGTCGCACACATCGTTCGAAACGCCGTCCAGGCATCGCCTCCCGCCGAGGCGGTTCGCGTGCACATCGACCGAACGCCCGGCGGAGTGGTCGTATCGGTCTCGGACAAGGGGCCCGGCATTCCGGAGGAAACCCTGCACCGGATCTTCGAGCCGTTCTTCACGACCCGCCCGGTCGGTTCCGGGATGGGGCTGGGCCTCACGATCGCCGACGCGATCGTCCGCGCCCACGGCGGACGGATCGAGGTCGAGACGGCCGCCGGGTCCGGCTCCACGTTCCGGGTATTCCTTCCCGCGGTCGATGCGGCGGGAGCCGCCGCGGACCGCGCGGCGGTCGCGGAGGGCCGATCGTGAACCCGTCCGCCCCCGCGAAAGCGCTGACGGCCGAGCGCCGCGACGAGCTCCTCGAGTCGATCAAGGAGACCGGCCGGGCGCTGGGACGCACGACGCTCTACTCGATCGAACACCCTTCGGTCCAGGGGGCCGTGGCCGCGGCCCACGGGCGCATCGCCGCCTACACGCGGAAGTACGGCGACCTCACGCTCGGCGTGCTGGACGGCCAGTTCCTGGTCGACGGGATCCCCCTGAAAGGGGCGCTGTCCGACACGTTCCGGGCCGCCTTCGACCGGACGCATCTCGAGAGCGTATCGTTCCATCCCGGCGTCGAGCTTTCGGAGATCGAGACCCTTTACCGCCTCTTCGTCCACAAGCCGGACACCGAGAGCGACTATGAATGGGCGAAGGCGTTCCTGTCCGAGCGCGGCGCCCGCCGCGTCTCCGTGAACACGACCTTCTACCGGCGGGACGGCGACGAGGCGAAGGGCCCGGCGGAGGCCCCCGAGGAAGACTGGACGCGCCGGCTGGGCGATCTTCCCATCGAGACGCTTCTCTTCGAGATCGTCAAGCGGGCCGTGCCCGATCCGGCCGACCGGAAGAGGGTGTTCGATCTCGTCATGGCGAAGCTCAAGGCCGAAATCGAGGCGAAGGTCGAGGAGGCGACGCTCGGAATCCGGCGGGAGAAAGAAATCGTCGAGGGGGACAAGGCGCGGACGGAGGCCGTGATCGCCGGCGTGGCCGGGGGCGAGGTTGTCGTCGACGAGAACGGGAAGGTCCTCCTGATGAACCCGGCGGCCGAGCGGATCGTCGGCGGTCCGCTCAAGGAGAAAGCGGGAGGACCGCTCTCGGCCGGCTTCCCGGAGGACGGGATGCTCGCGCTCGCCGGAAACCTGGCGCCCGCCGTCGCGGGTCCGGCCGACGCGGGGGTGACGGTCAAGGGGCGCTCGGAGGCCCAGGAGTCGCTCAAGGCCGCGACGGCGGTCGTCCGGAACCCCGATGGAAAGGTCGTGGGTCTTCTCGCCGTCCCTCCCGACGCGGCGAAGCTCAAGCAGGTCGAGGAGATGAAGGCCGACTTCATTTCAAAAGTCTCCCACGAGCTTCGGACGCCCCTCGTCGCCGTCAAGCAGTCGATCACGCTCGTTCTCGACCGGACGGCGGGGGCGATCTCGCAGAAGCAGGCGGACCTCCTGTCGATCGCCAGGCGCAATATCGAGCGGCTCACCCGGCTCGTGAACGACGTTCTCGATCTCTCGAAGGCCGAGGCGGGCGCCATGCGCGTGAGCCTCCGGGAGACGGGGCTCCCGGAGGTGGTCCGGGACGTGGTGACATCGCTTGGACCGTGGGCGGAGAACCGGCGCGTGTCCCTTGCGGGCGAAGTGCCGGAGGATTTTCCCAAGGTCTTCGCCGATCCCGACCGGCTCGTTCAGATCCTGACCAATCTGGCCGGAAACGCCATCAAGTTCACGCCGGCCGGAGGGCGCGTGACGATCTCGACCGTTCCGCCGCCCGCGGCGGGAGCGGGGAACCGGCCGAGCGTGAAGGTCCTCGTGAGCGACACCGGCCCGGGGATCCCGAAAGAGGAGCTTCCAAGGATCTTCGACAAGTTCCACCAGGTCGGCGTGAAAGAGCCGGCCGACGTCAAGGGGACCGGCCTGGGGCTCACGATCGCCCGGCAACTGGTGGAGCTTCACAAGGGACGGATCGGCGTCGAAAGCGTTCCGGGCCAGGGGACGACGTTCCACTTCACGCTCCTCGCGGCGACGCCGGAGCTTCTTTCGCAGGGAATCGAGACGCCGGCGGTCCCGCGGGGAGGCCGGATCCGGGGGTGGATCCTCAGGTCGCTGGCCAGGCCCTTTGGAGGGAAGAGTGCGGACTAGGAAATTGCGAATTGCGAATTGCGGATTGCGGATTGCAAAACGCGCAATCCGGAATCGCGGGGTGGAGTGAGTCATGGAGAGGCCGGTCCGTGTCCTGCTGGTCGACGACGAATCCGACTACTCGGAGACGATGGGGTTCTACCTCATGGCCCACGGGTACGACGTGGCGCAGGCGGCGAGCGGGGCGGAGGCGCTCGAGGCCGTCGTCCAGTCGCCGCCCGACGTCGTCTTCCTGGACGTCCTCATGCCCGGGATGGACGGGATCGAGACGCTCGGGAAACTGAAGGCCGCTCGGCCGGATGTGCCCGTGATCATGGTGACGGCGTTCGCGACGGACGAGAAGATCCGCCAGGCGACGACCCTGGGCGCCGCGGGCGTTTTTCCGAAGGCGGCCGATTTCTCGGAAGCCGCGCGCCTGATCCACGAGACGCTGAAGGGAATGAAGGATGGAGCGAGGAGTTCGGAGTGAGGAGTTGAGAGTGAGGAGTTGAGAGTTGAGAGTTGAAAGTTGAAAGTTGAAAGTCGAAGGTTGAAAAGCTAGAAGCTGAATGCTGAACGCCAAAACGGACGGTTAAAGAGCGATGCGGACGACGAACCAAACAAAGCTTCCGGTTGAGGACCCGGCCGTCTTCGAGAAGGTCGTCGACAGCCTTCTGGACGCGCTGATCCTGGTGAATCCGAACGCCACCGTCAGGTTCGTCAACCGGGCCGCCCAGGAACTGCTGGGGCGTCCCATCGGCGACCTGGCGGGGCGGCCGATCGGCGTCCTCGTCTTCGACGGCGACCTCCAGCTCTTTCACGCCGTCCGGCGCCTGTTCCGGTCCGGGACGATCGTCAACTATCGGCTCACGTTCATGGGCGAGGGGAACGAGCCGATCCCGGTCACGGTGAACGGCTCTCTCCTTCGGAACGAGAGCGGCGGGGTAGAAGGGCTGATCCTGGCGGCCCGGGACATGCGGGAGATCATCCAGCTCATCGACGAACTGGAGAAGGCGAAGGAGGGACTCGAAGAGAAGGTCGCCCTCCGGACGCGCGAGCTGGAGAGCGCGAAGAACTCCGTGGAGGACGCGTACCGGAACCTGAAAGAGACGCAGGCGAAGCTCGTCCATCAAGAGAAATTGGCCTCGCTCGGGCATCTCGCCGCGGGCGTGGCGCACGAGATCAACAACCCGATCGGGTTCGTCGGGTCGAACCTGAACTCGCTCCGGGACTACATGAACTCGCTCCTCAGGTTCCTGGCCGTCCAGGCCGAGACGTGCCGCGCGATCCGCTCGGGGGCCGACGCGGGCGGCGCGGTCGCCCGGCTGGAGGACACGGCCGAGGAGGTCGATCTTCCGTTCCTCGTGGAGGACCTGCCGAAGATCATCGACGAGTCGGCGGAAGGGATCGAGCGGGTCCGCCGGATCGTCGCCGATCTCAAGGAGTTTTCCCGGGCGGGCGAGTCGGAGCGGAAGGTCGCGGACATCAACCGGGGGATCGAGAGCACGCTCAACGTCGTCTGGAACGAGATCAAGTACAAGGCGAAAGTCGTTCGAGACCTCCAGCCCCTTCCGCCGGTCCTTTGCTACCCGCAGGAGCTCAATCAGGTCTTCATGAATCTGTTCGTCAACGCGGCCCAGGCGATCGAAGGGTTCGGAGAGATCCGCGTCCGGACCCGGGCCGCCGAAAAGGAAATCGCGGTCGAGGTCTCGGATTCGGGGAGGGGGATGTCTCCCGACGTGAAGGCGCGGATCTTCGACCCATTCTTCACGACGAAGGACGTGGGGCGGGGGACCGGTCTCGGTCTCTCGATCTCGTACGGAATCGTCCAGAAGCACGGCGGGCGGATCGAGGTCGAGAGCGAACCGGGCAAGGGCTCGACCTTCCGCGTCGTCGTTCCGATCGAGCCCCCTGCGGCGGGAGAACCGTCGTGAACCCGAGGGAGCGAATCACGGAAGAGCAGGCCGTCTCGCCGGAGCTTTTCGCCGTCGTCGAGCGGGCGAAGAAGGAGTGGCAGTCGACGTTCGACGCCATGGACGACCCCCTCGCGATCGTGGACGAGGCGGGCCTCATCCTGCGGACGAACAGGGCCTTCTTCGAGGGACTGGGCGTCACGCCCCAGGCGGTCCTCAAGGCGCCGCTCCTCGAAGCGATCCATGACGATCCGGCGGGCGAGGCCGCCGCGAACCTCGCCGGCCGGATCGTCTCCGGCGCGCCGAGCGTGGTCCCCGCCGGCCCGGTCCGTCTCAAGGGAAACTTCATGGTCCGGATCTCGCCCCTGCCCGCGGACGGCGCCAATCCCTCGCGCCGCGTCGTCGTTTTCCACGACATGACGGAGACGCGGGGGCTCGAGAAAGCCCTCCTCCAGGAGAAGGAGTTCTCCCACGACCTCGTGAGCCGGTCTCCCCTTCTCGTCGCCCGGCTGGGGGGAGACGGCGTGATCCGCTACGTGAACGCGGCCGGGATCGAAATTCTCGGGCGGAAGAGGCTCGACCTGCTCGGCCGCGGTTTCTTCGATCTCGCCGCGGGGACGAAGGACGAAGGGCGTCCGTCAGTCGTCGAGGCGGCGGTCATGGCGGGGGCGCGGGAGGGGCGCAGGGCGGAGATCGCGCGTCCCGACGGGACGACGCGGATTCTCTCCCTCTCGTCGGTCCGCATGGTGCGCGGGGGCGAGAGCGAGGTCGTCCTCTTCGGCGAGGACATCACGGAGCGGAGCGCGCTGGAGATTCAGCTCCTCCAGTCGGAGAAAATGGCGGCGATCGGCCAACTCACGGCCGGGATCGTCCACGAGATCAACAATCCCGTCGGGTTCATCTCTTCCAATATTCGGACCCTCCGGGAGTACGCCTCCATCCTGATCGAGCTGGAGTGGGTCGCGCGGCGGATCGAGGAAGGCCTGGTCGCCGGCGGGAAGACGGGGGAACTGGTCGACGACCTGGCCGCCTACCGCAAGAAGGAGGACCTGGCCTTCATCGCCGAGGACACGGGGCGCCTCCTGGAGGAGACCGAAAAAGGGATCGATCGGATCCAGAAGATCCTCTCGGATCTCAAGCGTTTCTCCCACCCCGACGCGGGCGCGCTCGAAGAGGTCGACCTCGCGAACGCCCTGGAGAGCACGCTCAACATCGCCTGGAACGAGATCAAGTACAAGGCGCGGGTCGAGAAGGACTTCCAGCCGGTCCCCCGGGTCCTGGGGTACGGCCCGCAGCTCAACCAGGTGTTCCTCAACCTTCTGATCAATTCCGCCCAGGCCATCGACAAGGACGGGGTCATCCGCGTCGGCACGCGCGCCGCGGGGGATGCGGTGACCGTCACGATCTCCGACAACGGCTGCGGGATGCCCGCGCACGTCAAGGCCCGGATCTTCGAGCCGTTCTTCACGACGAAGCCGCCGGGGAAGGGGACCGGCCTGGGGCTGTCGATCACCTACGGAATCATCGAGAAGCACGGGGGCCGGATCGAGGTCGAGAGCGAGCCGGGCCGGGGAACGGCTTTTTCCATCACGCTCCCGATCGGCGGGCCTCCCGCGGAGAAGGGCCCGTGAGCGATCCCTTCAACACGCTTCTTCTCGTGGACGACGAGCCGAACATCCTCTCCGCCCTCCGGCGCGCGTTCCGCAAGGAAGGGTACGAGGTTGTGACGGCGAACGGCGCGGCGGAAGGATTCAGGTGCCTGGAGGAGCGGCCGATCGGCGTCGTCGTCTCGGACCATCGGATGCCCGAAATGACCGGCGTCGAATTTCTGACGGAGGTTCGCCGGCGGTGGCCCGAGACGGTCCGCGTGATTCTCTCGGGCTACGCGGAACCGGAGTCGATCGTGGCGGCCGTCAACAGCGCGGGGATCGCGAAGTTCCTGACGAAGCCGTGGGACGACAACGCCGTCCGCGAGGACGTCAGGGGCTGTTTCGACGCGTACCGGATCTCCGCGGAGTCGCACCGCATCGCCCGGGAGCTGGCCGTCAAGAACAACGACCTCGCGTCGCTGAACCTCCGCCTCGAGGCCGCCGTGAGCGAATCGAGGGAAAAACAGGAAGAGATCGAGCGGGCGGTGACCGCGATGACCGAGACGCTGGCGTCCCTCCAGGAAGCGGCGGACCCGTTCTTCCGCGGGCACGCCGATAAGGTCCGGGACCTGGCGCTGGCGATGGCGCGGGCCTTGAACCTTCCGGCCGCGGATCGTTGGACGATCGCGACGGCCGCCCTCCTCATGGACCTGGGGAGCGTCGGGATCGATCCCGAGCTGAGGAGGTCCCATCGAGTCCTGTCCGAAGCCGACAAGGCGCAGATTCGCCGCCACCCGGAAATCGGGGCGGGCGTCCTCTCTCTCATCCCTCGTTTCGCGGGGGTGGCCCGGACCGTCCGGCACCATCACGAGCACTACGACGGGAGCGGGTATCCGGAAGGGACCGCGGGCGAGGCCATCCCGCTCGGGTCCCGTGTCCTCGCGCTCGCGGACGCCTACCACGCCATGGCGTCGGACCGGCCGCACAGGCCGCGCCGGCCGCACGACGAGATCCTGAAGGCGCTTGGCGACCAGCGCGGAAGGCAGTTCGATCCGACGTTGACGGACGTGCTGATGTCCGTCGTGTCCGATGTCCAGGATCCAGCGTCGAAAGTCGACAGTCGAATGTCGAAAGTCGAAGGTTGAGAGACACACCTTCTCGTCCTCCGGATACGAGAAAGGAATCGAATGAGCGATCAACCGTCGCAATTGGCCGAAACGAGACATCCCGTCGTTCTGCTCGTCGACGACGAGGAATCGATTCTCAGCTCTCTCAAGCGCCTCTTCAGGAAGGAAGGGTACGACATCCTGTCCGCCGCGTCGGCGCGGGAGGGGCTCGAGGTCTTCGACGGGATGGAAGTCGACCTGGTCGTCTCCGATTACCGGATGCCCGAAATGACGGGCGTCGAGTTCCTGTCGAAGGTGAAGGAGATCTCGCCCGGCACGATGCGGATCCTCCTGACGGGCTACGCGGACATGAACGCCGTCGTGGACTCCATCAACCGCGGCCAGGTCTACCGGTTCGTGAACAAGCCGTGGAACGACGATGAGCTCAAGATCCTGCTCCGGCAGGCGATCGAGACGGGCCGGCTGCAAAAGGAGGTCCGGGCGCTTCACGCCCTCACGCAGAAGCAGAACGAGGACCTCAGGGCGCTCAACCAGGACCTCGAGCGGAAGGTCTTCGAGCGGACGGCCCAGCTCGACCAGCGAAACAAGGACCTCTCCCGTCTCTACCAGGAGCTCGAGACGAACTTCGTCGAGATGGTCCGGACGTTCACCGGCCTCCTCGATCTGAGCAATCCGTTCCAGGGAGGGCACGCCAAGAGGACGGCCGCGATGGCCGTCTCCCTGGCGCGGAAGGCGGGCCTGTCCGACGGCGAGATCACCGAGGTGGAGCTGGGCGCCCTCCTCCACGATCTGGGAACGATCGGCATCCCGGACCGGATCCTTTCCAAGCCGGAAGAGGACTTGAGCGCCGAGGAGGCCCAGATCATGGCGAAGCACCCGGAGATGGGCCGCCGGATCGTCGAGCGGATGCCCCGGCTGGCCCCGGCCGGGCAGGTCATCGCCCATCATCACGAGCGTTTTGACGGAAAGGGGTATCCGAACGGCCTCAAGGGGGACGCCGTTCCCCTGCCCGCGCGGATTGTCGCGCTGTGCGATCACTACGACACCCTCCTCAACCATCGTTCCTACCGCGGGCAGTACAACCCCCGCCTGGCGCTCGACGCGGTCATCCGCGAGAAGGGAAAGCGGTTCGATCCGGATACCGTCAACCTCTTCGAAGTCCTCCTGACGGGACCCTCGGGGGACGGAAGGCCGGACGAGAACGAGGAAGCGGCCGTCGGGTTCTACGACCTGGCGGAGGGGATGGTCCTGGCCCGGGACCTCAGGACGTCCAAGGGACTCCTTCTCCTCGCCAAAGGCGACGAGGTCCGGCACCTGAACCTCGAGAAGATCAAGAATTTCCACAAGTTGGACCCGATCGTCGACCGGATCTACGTTGTCCGCGGGTCGATCGGAAGGACGGCCAAAGTTACGAGATAGATCGCAAGTACCCGTAGGTTCCGCTCAAGAAGTTTGCCCGGCCGGCCGATAAATCTCCTGCCGGGAGTTTCTTCGAGGAACCGGTTCGAATTCCTTTGCCCTTGGAATCCACCCTCCCAAACCGCGGGGTGAGAGACATGCCGACCGACACGGAAACCGTTCCCGACCTGCTGACCCGTCTGGCCGATCCCGACCCGAGCGTTCGCCGGGAATCCGCCATGCTCCTGGGCGAGAGCGGCGACGGGCGGGCGTTGTATCCGCTCGTCCGGGCACTCCGGGACGGAGATCGGGGCGTCATGCAGGCCGCCACCGACGCGCTCGTGCAGATCGGCGGCGAGGCCGTCGTCTACAACCTCCTTCCGCTCCTGCGGGACGAGGACGCCGCCGTCCGCAACATGTCCGTCGAGATCCTCCAGCAGACGGCCGCCGCCGCGCTCTTCCTCATGGCCCCCCTCGTCCGGGACAAGGACGAAGACGTCCGGAAGTTCGCCGTGGACCTCCTGGGCCGGGTCGGAAGCGAGACCGTCGTTCCGGACCTGATCGGGGCCCTGGGCGACGCGAACGCAAACGTCCGCGCGGGCGCGGCCGAATCGCTGGGAAAGCTGGGAGATGGCCGGGCCGTGGCGGACGTCGCGGCGCTGCTCGGCGATCCGGAAGAGTGGGTCGTCTTCTCGGCGATCGAGGCGCTCGGGAACCTCGGGGGTCCGGATGCCGTGGGCCCGCTCACGAAACTCCTTTCGGGAGACAGCGAGGAGGTTCGGTTCGCCGTCATCGAGGCGCTCGGGAAGATCGCGGACGAGCGGATGGTCGGCCCGCTCATCGATCTCCTTCCGGGGGCCGAGCCGGTCCTCCGGAACACGATCATCCAGACGCTCATCGATCTCGCGGGCGAGAGGCTCACGGAGAAGCTCACCCCTCAAACGACCGAGATCTTCGCCACGGGTCTCCTGGACGCCCTGGGCGATCCGGAGTCGGGCCCTCGGACGGACGTCGTCAAGGCGCTCGGATGGGTCCGCGACCCGCGGGCGACGCTCCCGCTCCTCCGCCATACGGCGGGCCTCGCGTCGGACAACGAGGAAGAATGGGAGGCCGTCGTGGGCGCCCTGGCCGCCATCCGTGACCGGCCGTTGCTGGAAGCCAATCTCGCAAGGGAGGAGAACGCGGGCCTGGCGGCCGCAAAGGCCCTGACGCGGATCGCCGATCCCGCTTCCGTCCCGGTCCTCCGGGAGGCGTATGGGCGCGTGAACCGCGAGGTCAGGCTGGAGATCGTCCGCGCCGTCGGGAGAACGAAGGACCGGGGCCAGGTCCCGTGGCTCGTCTCGCTTCTGACGGACGAACTGGGACACGCCCGCCGCGAGGCGGCCGTCGCCTTGGGAGAGATCGAGGACCATGCCGGCGCGGGCCCCCTGCTCGTTCTCCTGGACGGCGAACCGTACCCGGACGTCCGCGATCGGGCAGTCGGCGCGCTCGTTCGCCTGGCCTCGGGAGAGGCCCACGCCGAGATCGTCGCCGGGCTGGGCCGACTGCTCCTCGCGCCGCGGGTCGAATGCCGCCTCGCGGCCGTGAAGGGTCTGTCGAAAATCGGCGGGCAGACGGGACTCGGCGGGATGCTGGGCGCCGTCCGCGACGCCGACGGCAAGGTGAGGCAGGCGGCCGCCCGGGCCCTGCGGGACCACGGCGCGGAAGCGGTCGACACGCTGGCCGCCGTGCTCTCCGACCCCGACCCCGAAGTCCGGCAGGCCGCCGCCCAGTCCCTGGGGTCGATCGGCGACGGCCGGGGCGTGGACCCGCTCCTTGCCGCCGCGAGGGACGAGAATCTCTGGGTCCGGTGTCGCGCCGTCGAATCGCTCGCCGAGCTGGGGGACGGCCGGGCGGCGCCGGTCCTCATCGAGCTGCTCGACCGGGACACCGGTCCCGTCGTCATCGCCGCGGCACGGGCACTCGGAGCGCTCAAGGCCTCCGCCGCGAAGGAAAAGATCCGCTCCCTCCTCGAGCACGAGGATTACGACGTCCAGGAAGCCGCCCTCCAGGCCCTGGAACGGATCGAGGGCGCTCCGGGGGGAGGGGCATGGACGTAGCCGCTCCAAAAGCCGTTCTTTCCCAGGAGACGTTCGGTCAGCTCCGTGACCTCATCTACGAACGGACGGGGATCCGGTTCGCCGACAACAAGAAGTATCTCTTGGAGAGCCGGCTGACGCGCCGCCTCGAGGAGCGGAACTGCCCCGACTTCGAGGCGTACTACCACTTCCTGAAGTACGACCCCGAGCGGGAGAGGGAGATGACGGCGCTCTACAACGTCGTTACGACCAACGAGACATCCTTTTTCCGCGACATGCCTCAGCTCTCCGCCTTCGCGGAGGGCGTCCTCGCGGAGATCCTGCGGAACGGGACGGGGGCGTCGAGGGCCCTCAAGCTCTGGAGCGCCGCCTGCTCCACGGGGGAGGAGCCGTATACGCTGGCGATGATGGCGGTCGAGAAAGGGATCGCGTCCCGGGGTTTGCGGCTGGAGGTCCTGGCGACGGACATCAGCGAGATGGTCCTCAAATCGGCCCAGCGCGGATTGTACGGCGAGTACGCGATCCGGAATACGCCGGACCAATACCTCAAGAAGTACTTCGCCCAGGAGGGAAGCTCCTACGCGGTGCGTCCGGAGGTGAGGGACCTCGTCCGGTTCCAGCACATGAACCTGGTCGACCCGTCGCGGATGAAGCTCGTCCGGGGGATGGACGTCGTCTTCTGCCGGAACGTCCTGATCTACTTCGACGAGGCCGCCAAGAAGAAAGTCGTGGCTTCGCTGTACGACAGCCTGAACCCGAAAGGGTACCTCTTCATCGGCCACTCGGAATCGCTTCACACGATCTCGCGGGCGTTCAAGCTGGTGACGGTGAACAAGATGCTGGTCTACCAAAAGGCGTAGCGGGGACGACGATCATGGGCAAGCAGATCCTCATCGTGGATGATTGCAGCACCACCCGGAAGCTCCTTTCCATCATCCTCAAGGGGCGGGGGTACGCGACCATCGCGGCGGAAAACGGGATCGACGCCCTGGAGAAGCTCGCCCAACACGCCGTGGACCTGGTGGTGACGGACCTCAACATGCCGCAGATGGACGGGCTGGAGCTCATCCGGACGATCCGGGGCAACGCGGACATGAAAAACCTCCCCGTCGTCATGGTCACGACGGAGTCGGACGAGATGGACAAGAAACGAGGCATCGAGATGGGGGCGAGCGCCTACCTGACGAAACCGGTGACGAAGGATCGGCTGGCCTACGAAGTGGCCAAATTACTTTAGGGAGGGGAACGACATGTCGGACCTCAAGATGAAGATCCTGATCGTGGACGATTTTTCCACGATGCGGCGGATCGTCAAGAACATCCTCCGCCAGATCGGCTACCAGGAGATCGGGGAGGCGGAGGACGGCCAGGCGGCCCTCGCCAAGCTCAAGGTCGAGAAATTCGACTTTGTCGTGACGGACTGGAACATGCCGAACATGACGGGCCTGGAGCTCCTGCAGGCGATGCGGGCGGACCCCGCGCTCAAGGACGTTCCGGTCCTCATGGTCACGGCCGAGGCCCAGCAGGAAAACGTCGTCCAGGCCGTCCAGGCCGGCGTGAACAACTACATCGTCAAGCCGTTCACGGCCGAGACGCTCAAGGAGAAGATCGACAAGATCTTCGAGGCGCTGGCGAACAAATGAGAAGAAACGGTGAATCGGTGAATCGGTAAGCTGGTGAATCGGTGAATGGGTGAATGGGTGAATGGGTGAATCGGTGAATGGGGAAGTTCCAACCAGCAGCCCAGTTGCCTGAAAGGGGGCATCATGCCGGACGAGAAGGAGAGTCACGGGATCAAGGAACTGGTCGAAGTCGCGCGGGCGATGTCCGAAGGGGACTTCTACCGGGAGCTGTCGGTGACGGTCAAGGGGGAGCTGTCCCAGCTCGCCGAGTACATCAACAAGACCCGGATGTCGCTCCAGCACCTGGAGCCGTCCGTCCGGGAGACGACGAAGAACATCCCCATGGCGTCGCAACAGCTCTCCGACGTCACCCGCGCCACGGAGGAGGCGACGCACAAGGTCCTCTCCCTCACCGAGGAAATCCTGGACGAGCAGGAGTCGCTGGGCAAGCACCTGGCCGCCGCGCGCGGGGCGGCCTCGGCCTCGTCGAGCGACGGGCTCCTGCCGGCGCTGGACGCGATCGACGCCGCGACCGACCGGACGAAGGGGAAGCTGATCGAGATCATGACCAATCTCTCGTTCCAGGACCTGACGGGGCAGAAGATCAAGAAGATCGTCGCCCTGGTTCAGGAGGTCGAGGCGAAGATCCTGGAACTCATCCTCTCCTTCGGGCTCCGGCCGGGAGAGCATGCGGACGACGCGGACCGGCAGAAGCGGGTCGAGATGATCGGCCAGCTTCACGACGCCTATCTGAAGAGCGAGATCAAGCAGGACCTTGTGGACGACATTCTAAAGAGCGCGGGGATTGGAGCGAGCTAGGCACAGAGGGACAGAGGCACAAAGGGACAGAGGCGCAGAGGCACAGAGGCACAGAGGGACAGAGGGACAGAGGGACAGAGGCACAAAGGGACAGAGGCACAGAGGCACAGAGGCACAAAGCGAGCCAGGGCTAACTTTGTGCCTGCCCTTAAGGTTTGCTTTTCCTCTGTGCCTGCATTTGAGGTTTGCTTTTCCTCTGTGCCTGCCCTTAATCCTCTGTGCCTGCATTCGAGGTAAGCGATGAGCGAGACTGAACGCGACGAGATGCAGGAGATCATCCAGGACTTCCTGGTGGAGACGCAGGAGATCCTGGACGGGCTGGACGAGAAGTTCGTCGAGCTGGAGAAGCGGCCGGACGACCCCGATCTTCTCAACTCGATCTTCCGGGGCGCCCACACGATCAAAGGGGCGGCGGGTTTCCTGGGCTTCACCCAGATGGTCGAGCTCGCTCACAAGACCGAGAGCCTCCTCAACAAGCTTCGGAACGGCGAGATGTCGGTCACGCCGCCCATCATGGACGTCATCCTCCTGGCCGTCGACCAGATCAAGGTCCTCCTCGGCAAGATTCGAGAGCACGATCAGAAGCCCGCCGACCTGAGCGGGATCCTGGCCCGTCTCGAAGCCGCCATGGTGTCGGGCAAGGCGGCCGGGGCGGCTTCCCCCGCCCCCGTCGCTCAGGCCGCCCCCGCCGCGCCGAAGGCGGTTTCTCCGCCCCCGCCGCCTCTTCCTTCGCCGGGGGAGAAGCCGATCGGCGAGATCCTCGTGGCGGAGGGCAAGATCACGCGGGAGCAGCTCGCCGAGGCCCTGGATGCCCAGCAGAAGGCCCCCAAGCTCGGCGAGATCCTGGTGCAGAAGAACATGGTTGCGGAGGATGACGTCATCCGGGCCGTGGAGAAGCAGTCGCACGCCGGGGCGGGAGTGGAGCAGACGATCCGGGTCGACACGAAGAGGCTCGACAGCGTCCTCGACCTGGTGGGAGAACTCGTCCTCGGAAGAAACCGTCTTGCGAAAATCCAGGCCCAGTTCGAGGGGCGGAACGGGGACGACCCGCTCGTGACATCCCTGGGGGAGGTGTCCTCCCACATCAACCTGATTACCACCGACCTCCAGCTCGCCGTGATGAAGACCCGCATGCAGCCCGTCCGGCGGGTCTTCTCGAAGTTTCCCCGGATGGTCCGCGACATGGGCCGGGCCAAGGGGAAGGAGATCGAGCTCCAGGTCTTCGGCGAGGAGACGGAGCTCGACAAGAGCGTGATCGAGGAGATCGGCGATCCGCTGGTCCACCTGATCCGGAACGCGGTCGATCACGGGATCGAGATGCCGGACGCCCGGCAGGCGGCGGGGAAGCCCCGAAAGGGCACGATCCTTCTTTCCGCGTACCACGAAGGGAACTCCATCATCATCGAGATCGAGGACGACGGAAAGGGAATCGACCACGCCGTGATCCGGCAAAAAGCGGTGGAGAAAGGGGCCATCGACCGCGCGACGGCGGATCGGATGACCGAGCGGGAAGCCATCAACCTGATCTTCGCGGCCGGCTTCTCGACGGCCGAGAAGGTTTCGGAACTGTCGGGCCGGGGCGTCGGGATGGACGTGGTCAAGACCAACATCACGAAGCTGAACGGGATCGTGGAGATCAATACCGAAGTCGGGAAAGGGACGCGGATGCGGATCCGCTTGCCGCTCACCGTCGCGATCATCCAGGCGCTCATGGTCGAGGTCGGGCGCGAGGCGTTCGCGATCCCGCTGGCGACGGTCGTTGAAACGATCCGGATCGGCGCGTCGGAGATCCGAACGGTGGACGGGCGGGAGGTGATCTCGCTCCGCAAGACGATCCTTCCGCTCATTCGCCTGGCGACCGAGTTCGGGATCGAAACGGCCGGGTCTCTGGAGCGGTACTACGTGGTGGTCATCGCCGTGGGCGAGAAAAGGTTCGGCGTCGTGGTGGACCGGCTGAGGGGCCAGGAGGAAGTGGTCATCAAGAGCGTGGGCGAGTACCTGGACACGAACGACGGGATCGCGGGCGCGACGATCACGGGGGACGGAAAGGTCGTCCTGATCCTCGACATGGCGGTCCTGATCAAGAACATGGTGGCCCAGCGGGAGCAGGCGGGACGCCGGGAAACGGTGAAACGGGGAAACGGGGAATAGGTGAATGGGTGAATCGGTGAATAGGTGAATAGGTGAATCGGTGAATAGGAAAAGCCTCGATCGAGGCCCCCTCTCCCTCCGGGAGAGGGATGGGGTGAGGGAGAGGCGGGGGACGAATCGACAATGACCACCCTGGAAACGGCAACAGCCAAGCGAATCCGCGTTCTGGTCGTGGACGACTCCGCCTTCATGCGGAAGGCGATCGTCAACATGCTGTCCTCCGACCCCGCCATCGAGGTGATCGGGACGGCCCGCGACGGCCAGGACGGGGTCGACCAGGTCCTCGAAAAGAAGCCGGACCTCGTCACGCTCGACGTGGAGATGCCCCGGATGAACGGGCTCGAAGCCCTCCGGACGATCATGGAGAAGCGCCCCGTCCCGGTCCTGATGCTCTCGTCGCTCACGGAGGAGGGGGCGCAGGCGACGCTCGAAGCGCTCGATCTCGGCGCCGTGGACTTTCTCCCGAAGAACCTGGACAGCCTCTCGATCAACATCGTGAAGATCCAGCGGGAACTGGTCGAGAAGGTGAAGGCGATCGCGGGGCGCAGGCTCGTCCTCCGTCCGCGCCGGGACAACGGATCGGGCCCGCACGTATCGGCCGTCCCAACGTTGACGGCGAAGCCGCGAAGCCTCGACGCGCTCCATCGGGTGCGGATCGTGGCGATCGGGACGTCGACGGGAGGCCCCAAGGCCCTGCAGGACGTCCTTCCGCACCTTCCCAAGGACTTTCCCGTGGGCATCGTGATCGTCCAGCACATGCCCAAGGCGTTCACGGGGCCGTTCGCCGCGAGGCTCGACACCCTATGCCAGATCCGGGTCCGGGAGGGGCAGGCCCACGACAAGGTCGAGGCGGGAACGGCGATCGTCGCGCCGGGCGGAGTCCACATGAAGATTTCCCGCCTGGGGGCGACGGGCGTGGAGGTCGTCCTGACCGACCAGCCGGCGGACCTTCTGCACAAGCCGTCCGCCGACGTTATGATCGCGTCCGTGGCCGAGGCGTACGGCGGCGCGGGACTGGGCGTCATTCTCACCGGGATGGGGGCCGACGGCAAGGAGGGGATCGCCGCGCTCAAGAAGGCCGGGGGGAAGGTCCTCGCCCAGGACGAGGCCTCGTGCGTCGTCTACGGCATGCCCCGGGCCGTCGTCGATGCCGGTCTCGCCGACAAGGTGGTGCCCCTCGATCACATGGCGGGGGAGATCATGAACATGGTGTAACGGCCGGTGAATGGGTGAATCGGTGAATCGGTGAATCGACAAGCGAAACACGGGGGATGGAAATGCTGGCTTGGAGGGGGAAGATGAGCATCAAGACAAAAGCCGCGCTGACGTTCGGCTTGTTCATGTTCTTCTTTGTCGGTTTGGCGGCCACGGGGTTTCTCTATCTCGGCGGGGCGGTCGGGCTGTCCGAGGCGGACGCCGCCGGACGCATCCGGTGGATGCAATGGTTCCTGGGAATCGCGGCGTTCCTGGGGGTCGCGCTCGGTCTTGCGGGGATGACGATCATCTGGAGGACGGTCGTCCTTCCGCTCGTCAAGATCAGGGACTGCGTAGGCGAAGTCGCCCGGGGAGACTTCCGCGCGCGCGTCGACGTGAAGAACGCCGACGAGGTGGGGGACGTGGCGCGGGCGGTCAATCTGCTCTCCGAGGAGATGAGCCGGTCCTTGTCGCGCGTGGCCGACAGCTCGCTCCGGGTCGCGTCGGCTTCCGAGGAGCTTTCCGCGACGTCGCGCGAAATGGCCAAGGGCGCGGACGCGCAGGTTCAGCAGACGTCGCAGGTGGCGGCGGCGATGGAGGAGATGAGCGCGACGGTGATCGAGGTGGCGAAGAACGCGTCTCAGGCGGCGATCGAGGACATCGCCGATCAGACGAACCTCCTCGCGCTCAACGCGGCGATCGAGGCGGCGCGCGCGGGTGAGCAGGGACGCGGGTTCGCGGTGGTGGCGGACGAGGTGAGGAAGCTGGCGGAGCGGACGACGAAGGCGACGCGGGAGATTTCGGAGATGATCTCCGCGATTCAGCGGGACACCGGGAGCGCGGTGAAGGCGATGGAGTCCGGGACGCGGGAGGTGACGCGGGGGATGGACGAGGCGGACCAGGCGGGGGCGGCTCTCAAGCGGATCGTAGAGATGGTGGGTCAGGCGAACGACAAGGTGGCGCAGATCGCGACGGCGGCGGAGGAGCAGAGCGCGGCGTCGGAGGAGATTACGGGGAGCGTGGATCGGATCGCGGGCGTGAGCAAGGAAGTGGCGTCGGGCGCGGGCCAGACGACGTCGGCGAGCGAGGAACTGGCGAAAGTCGCGACGGGGCTCCAGGAAATGGTGGGACGGTTCAGGTTGAACGGAGCCATGCAGGAACGGTGAATCGGTGAATGGGTGAATCGGGGAAGCAATGATGCCGCGGAGGCACATAGGGGTCCGGAGTTGCTTTTGCAAGGCTGAAGTTGCCCTACGGGGAGAACTTTTGCCAGGCTATCCACCGACGGGTCTGTAGGGCAACCCTTCAGGGTTGCTTGGCACAGAGGCACAGAGGCGGGAAAACCCGGA
This sequence comes from Nitrospirota bacterium, assembly GCA_016195465.1. GTDB lineage: Bacteria > Nitrospirota > RBG-16-64-22 > RBG-16-64-22 > RBG-16-64-22 > RBG-16-64-22. Next base: position 241 of record JACPZO010000039.1, on the reverse strand, counting down.
ACCAGCGTTGGCCATTCGTCATCTGTCAATCGTCAATGATTGATGGCCACAAGAGCGGCCGAATAACGATTGACGAATAACGAATAACGATTGACGGGTTTGAATCGGGCCGGCAGCCGATCTGCCGGAAAAAAGCGCGGCGCGATCGTTGGATCGACATGCCGCAGGGAGGAAGAAGAAATGAGAAGGATGGCATCAGTGCTGACGGCAATGGCGGTTCTGCTTGTCTTTTCGGGGATCG
>JACPZO010000070.1 GCA_016195465.1 Nitrospirota bacterium | reverse complement strand
CGGTAGGCCGAGAGAACGCCGACGACCTCTCCTTGGACGCGCACGGGAACGGATATGAAGGCCACGGCCCCCTCGTCCGGAAGCCCGAGGTACGTCCCCGTCCGCCCGAGGAAGAGAGGATCGTTCCGGACGTCGCGCGCCGCGTAGGGAATGCCCGTTTTCATCACTTGTCCGACCACGCCCTCGCCCAGCTTGTACTTTCCCCTGGATTTTTCCTCCTCCGACAGGCCGTGGGCGACGTCGATCGCAAGCTCGTGCGTCTCGGGATCGTAGAGCGTGAGCGTTCCCATCTTGAGGCCGACGAATTGGGAGAGGAGGCGGAGAACGGCGGCCAGTTCGCCTTGAAGATCGAGCGAGGAGCCGAGGATCTTCGAGACTTCATAGAGCGTGGAAAGCTCGATGACGGTCCGCCTGAGGCGGGAATCGGAAATGACATCGGCTGGCATTGCAACCTCCGTGGAAGGAAATCCCGATGGAAATGAGCAAGCTGGGTGCCAGTCGGATCGTCCCCGCACCCACGGAAAAACCTACGGATTTGGCGGCTCTGCGACAATCCTGCCTGCCCAGACCGTGAGCAACGCCGCTTATTCTGCTTAAGAAGCCGTCATCCGGAATCGTCGCCTCTCTTTTCATTGACACCCGTTCGACCAACCCCCTAGAATTCCTCTAGAGGAGATATCGCATGTCCACCGTTGCGCTCACGCCCCGCGAGATCCCGGTCGATCTCTTCTACAACCTGTCCCCCGACGAACTCGACCGGTCGATCGCCGACTCGAGGGCCGCACTGGGCCGCCGCCTGGTCATACTCGGCCACAACTACCAGCAGGACGGCGTCTACAAGTTCGCCGACTTCAAGGGAGACTCCCTGATGCTCTCCCGCCGGGCGGCGGAGCAGAAGGACGCCGAGTTCATCGTCTTCTGCGGCGTTCACTTCATGGCCGAGGTCGCCGACCTCCTCTGCCGGCCGCGCCAGACGGTCATCCTCCCGGATATGGCGGCCGGATGTTCCATGGCCGACATGGCCGACATCGAGAGCGTCGAGCGCGCATGGGAGGAACTCGCCGGGATCCTCGATCCGGACGAACAGGTCACGCCCGTGACGTACATCAACTCCGCGGCCGACCTCAAGGCGTTCTGCGGCCGGCACGGGGGAATCGTCTGCACCTCCTCGAACGCCCGCAAGATCCTGGACTGGACCTTCGCCCGCCGGCCGAAGGCGCTCTTCTTCCCCGATCAGCACCTGGGCCGGAACACCTCGAAGCGGATGGGCATTCCAACCGACCGAATGATCCTGTGGGACCCGGCGCAGGAGAACGGCGGGAACGGCCCGGAGGCCATCCGGAACGCGGCGATGATCCTCTGGAAGGGGTTCTGCAGTGTTCACCAGATGTTCGCCCCGGCCCACGTGGACCACTTCCGCGCGACGGTCCCCGGTATCCAGGTAATCGTCCATCCCGAGTGCCGAGAGGAAGTCGTGGACAAGGCCGACATGGTCGGCTCCACGGAGACCATCATCCGGACGGTCACGGCGGCCCCCGCCGGAACCGCGTGGGCGGTGGGGACGGAGCTGAATCTCGTGAACCGCTTGAAACGCGACAACCCGGACAAGCAGGTACACTTCCTGTGCCCCACCGTCTGCGTCTGCTCGACGATGTACCGGATCGACCAACAGCATCTCGCGTGGGCGCTCGAAAACCTCCGGGACGGAGTCGTCGTCAACCGGATCCGCGTCCCCGACGAAGACCGCGAGATGGCCAAGCTCGCGCTCGACCGGATGCTGGAAGTCGGTTGATCCGCCCGCTTATCCCGCCGCCTTCGTCCCCGCTGTCCCAGGCGGTAAAGGCCGCCGCCGCCCTCACGTTGAAGAACCCCGCCTTGAAAGGCGGGGATTCTCCGACCCAACAAACCGAATATTCGCCCAAATGGTTTTGTTGGGTTACGGCGCAAAAAACCGCGCCTAACCCAACCTACACGTCTGCGGAGGATGTTCCGTAATTAATGGGTTCGGATACTAGACACGGTCGCGCCCGACCGGCTGTGACTTCCTGAGTTCATTCCGCTTCGATGACCTTGAAGCCCTCCCGGCGAGCCGCCCCAGCCAGTCTGGCATCAACGGTCAGGAACGGGATCTCGGCTCCGAGGGACTCGCGGAGGAGGATAGCGGTCCCCAGATGCACGGCGTCCAGACTTCTGAGACCGTGGTTCGACACCACATTCCGGCCCCGCCCCGCGACGTTCCCGTCCAGGACGACGAAGCTGATGTGCCGCAACCCCTCCAATACCTCGTCTTGGATACGCTCTATCTCCTTGTCCGAGAGATTGCCTTCAGCGCGCTTTCGGGATACGACCGAGACCGCCTCGACCTGGAGCAGAAATGAGGAAGCGAGCGAATAGCGGGACAGAAGGCGCGAGGCCGCCTTCGCGCCGGCCTCCTCGACGAACTGACGAACGTAGAGGCTCGTGTCGAGATAGGCCAGGGGCTTCATTACCACTCGGCTTCCGCCCTCTCCTCGATCACCAGATCGCTCAACCCCTTGCCCCTCTTCGGCAAGCGAAAGCGGGGAACCGGCATCGGACTCGGGTCGGCCGCCGGAACGAAAACCCCCTTCAATCTGAGTCGATCGAGTCGGGCTTCGGGACCCTCTTCACCTCTCCCAACGGGTCTTATGACCGCGACGGGCGTCCCCCGCTCCGTAATGACGACTTCCTCGCCCTCCTTAACCTTCTTGAGATAGAGAGTGAATCGATCGCGGACCTGCTTGACTCCCGAGTGGATCATTGCCGCTCCTTTGTGGCCACAATGACCATATTACGCGGGGCCGCCGCCTCCTGTCAATACGCCCGAACAGGCGCGCCGGACATCACTCGCGCCGAACGGGGCGCACGCCCCAGACCTTCTCCGCGTACTCCCCCACGGTCCGATCGCTCGAGAACCGTCCCATCCGCGCCGTGTTGAGGATCGCTTTCCGCGTCCATTCGGCGGGGCCGCGGTAGAGGGCGTCCGCCTTCTCCTGGCACGCAACGTAGGAACCGAAGTCCGCGAGGAGGAGAAAATGGTCCCCCCCCGCGGTGAGCGCGTCGAAGATCGGCCGGTAGAGATCGGGCTGGCCGGGCGAAAAGAAGCCGGAGGCGATCATGTCGAGGGCTTGCCTGAGCTCGGGGTTGCCGTGGTAGGCGTCCCACGGGTTGTACCCCGAGTGCCGAAGCACCGTCGCTTCGTCGGCCGTCAGGCCGAAGATGAAGATGTTCTCCTCCCCCACGGCATCGCGGATCTCCACGTTCGCCCCGTCGAGCGTCCCGATCGTGATCGCCCCGTTCAGCGCGAGCTTCATGTTCCCCGTCCCGGAGGCCTCCGTCCCCGCCGTCGAGATCTGCTCCGATAGATCGGCGGCCGGGATAATGATCGCGGCCGTCGTGACGTCGTAGTTCGGAACGAAGACGACCTTCAGGCGGTCCCCCACGGCCGGATCGTTGTTGACGATGTCCGCGACGTCGTTGATGAGCTTGACGATCAGCTTCGCCATGAAGTAGCCGGGCGCCGCCTTCCCGGCGAAGACCGCGACGCGCGGCACGACGTCCGCCGAAGCGTTCGCCCGGATCCGGTTGTACCGGACGACGACGTGCAGGAGGTTCAAGAGCTGGCGCTTGTATTCGTGAATCCGCTTCACCTGGACGTCGAACATCGAATCCACCGGGACATCCACCCCCAGGCGCATCTTGATGACCTCGGCCAGCCGCTCCTTGTTCTCGCGCTTGGCGGCCCGGAACTCCTCACGGAACCCGGCATCGTCGGCGAGGACGGCCAGATCGGAAAGCCGCCCCAGGTCCCTGATCCAATCCCAGCCCAGCCGCGCGCCGATCCGCCGGGAGAGCGGATAATTGGCCTGGTGAAGCCACCGTCGCGGCGTGACGCCGTTCGTGATGTTCACGATCCGGTCCGGGAAGAAGGCGTCGAAATCGGCGAAGATCGTCCGGCGCATGATCTCCGTGTGGATCTCCGACACGCCGTTCACCTTGTGGCTCCCCACGAAGGCGAGATGCGCCATCCGGACGTGGCGATCGCCCTGCTCCCCGACGATCGACATCCGCCGGAGCCGGTCCACGTCGCCCGGGTGGCGGTGGCGGACGTCCTCCAGGAACCGATGGTTAATCTCGTAGATGATCTGAAGATGGCGGGGAAGCATGGCTTCGATGATGCGGACCGGCCAGCTCTCGAGCGCTTCCGGCATGAGGGTGTGATTCGTGTAGCCGAAGGTGCGAACGGTCAAGTCCCACGCCTTCTCCCACTCCAAACCGTGGACGTCCAGCAGGGTCCGCATCAGTTCCGGAATCGCGAGCGCCGGATGCGTGTCGTTGAGCTGGATCGCCACCTTGTCCGGGAACTCGTCGAACGTCGAGTGCAGCTTGCCGTACCGGTAGAGGATGTCCTGGAGGGAAGCGCTGACGAAGAAGTACTCCTGCTTGAGACGAAGCTCACGCCCCATCGTCGTCGTGTCGTCGGGGTAGAGAACGCGGGAGATGTTTTCCGTGCGGTTCTTGTCCTCCACGGCCTTGATGTAGTTCCCCTCGTTGAAGTACCTGAGGTCGAAGTCCCGCGTCGCCTTGGCCGACCAGAGGCGCAGGTTGTTCACCGTATCCGTGCCGTACCCCGGAATGGGCGTGTCGTAGGCCATGGCCATGACCTGATCGGCGTCCACCCAGTCCCGATGGATGCTTCCTCGCTGGTCCTTGAACTCGACGACGCGTCCGCCGAAGCGGACGGGATAGAGGACCTCCGGCCTTGGGAACTCCCACGGGTTGCCGTACCGGAGCCAGTTCTCGGGATGCTCCACCTGGCGGCCGCCCTCGACGCGCTGGCTGAACATCCCGTACTCGTAGCGAATCCCGAACCCGTACCCCGGCAGACCCAGCGTGGCCATCGAATCGAGGAAGCAGGCCGCGAGCCGCCCCAGCCCCCCGTTCCCCAGGCCGGCGTCCGGCTCGAGCATCCGGACCCTCTCCAGGTCGATCCCGAACTCCGCCAGGACCTGCTGGCACTCCTGGAAGATGCCGATGTTGAGGAGGCTGTTGGAAAGCGCCCGGCCGAGCAGAAACTCCAGCGAGAGATAATAGACGCGCTTGGCGTCCTCCCGGTAGTAGCTCCTCATCGTCTCCATCCACCGCTCGATGAGCCGGTCCCGGACCGCATAGGCCAGGGCGTGGAACATGTCCCGCTCCGTCGCCGTGTGGAGGTCTTTCCCGACCGAGTAGACAAGGTGGTTCGAAAGCGAGCGGCGGAGGGAGTCCGCGTCTAGGCCGTGGTTGTCGTACTCGAGAGAGACTTCCTTCGGCTTGGAATGCACGCTCATTCCTCCGGTGGTTGTCGGTCGGCCGTCAGGGACCCGGCCCGGACGCTCACGGGCTTGGTCTTCGTTATCTTATCGGCTCAGGGCCGAAGTTTCATGAGAAGCGAATTGGAAGTCTCGGCGGGAAAATATCAAGTCAGCGTCGTTTCGCCCATGAGGAAGCGGTCGATCCCTCGGGCCGCGGCGCGGCCGCCGGCGATGGCCCAGACAACGAGCGACTGCCCGCGCTCCATGTCGCCGGCGGAGAAGACGCCCGGAACGTTCGTCTGCTTGTCGGGCCCGACCTTGACGTTTCCGCGCGGGTCCAGCTCGACGCCCAGGTCCTTCAGGAGCGCCCCGGCTTCGGGGTGCAGGAACCCCATGGCGAGAAGGACGAGATCGGCGTCCACCGTGAATCCCGTCTCCGGAACCTCCTTCATCTCGATGCGGCCGCTCTCTCCCTCGATCCACTCCACGCGGACGGCGTTGATCCTCTTCACCCGGCCGCCCTCGCCCTCGAACGACTTCGTCGAGACGCAGAACTCGCGCGCGCCTCCTTCCTCATGAGACGACGTGATCCGGAGGACGTTCGGCCATTGCGGCCACGGGTTGTTCGGCGCGCGCTTCACGGGCGGCTCCGGAAGAATCTCGAACTGGCGGACGGACGCCGCCCCGTGCCGGATGGAAGTCCCCAGGCAGTCGGCCCCCGTGTCGCCGCCTCCCAGGATGACGACCTTCTTCCCCGTCGCGCGGATCTCCACGGCGGGGTCGAGCTTGTCCCCCCAGTTCCGGCGATTCTGCTGGGGAAGGAACTCCATGGCGAAGTGGATCCCCGCCAGCTCACGGCCGGGAACGTTCAGGTCCCGGGGGACGGTCGAGCCCCCCGCCAGGCAGACCGCGTCGAACTGCGCCTTGAGTTCGCTCGCGGGAAGGTCGATCCCGACTCTGACGCCCGTCTTGAAGACCACCCCTTCGGCCGCCATGAGGTCCACGCGCCTCTGGACGATCCGTTTCTCCAGTTTGTAGTCCGGAATCCCGTACATGAGGATACCGCCGAGGCGGTCGGCCCTCTCGAAGACCGTGACCGAATGGCCGGCCCGGTTGAGCTGGGCCGCGGCCGCGAGCCCGGCCGGACCGGAGCCCACGACGGCGACCCTTTTCCCCGTGCGGACAACGGGTTGTTCCGGGCGGATCCACCCCTGTTCGAAGGCGCGCTCGACGATCCGGACCTCGATCTCCTTGATCGTGACCGGATCGTTGTTGATCCCCAGGACGCACGATCCCTCGCACGGGGCCGGACAGACGCGGCCCGTGAACTCGGGAAAACCGTTCGTCGGAAAGAGCCGTCGCGCGGCCTCCTCCCAGCGCCCGCGGTAGACGAGATCGTTCCACTCGGGGACCAGGTTCCCAAGGGGACAGGCAAAGTGGCAGAACGGCACGCCGCAATCCATGCATCGGGCCGCCTGGGTCCGGAGCTTGTCGTCCGGGAGGTGAAGATGGAACTCCCGGAAGTTTCTGACCCTCTCCTCGACGGGCCTGTCCGGCGGGTTCCGCCGCGGGTATTCCATGAAGCCCGTGATCTTACCCATACTGCGCCACCGCCTCCCGCCGCGCCTCCGCGAGGACCCGCTTGTAGTCGAGCGGCATCACCCGGACGAACCTCGGCAGGTGCTCCGGCCAAGCGTCCAGGATCCGCCGCGCGAGCGCGCTCCGCGTGAGGTCCCGGTGCCGCTCGATCAGCCCCCGGACGAACTCTTCCTCGCCCGATCCGGCCAGCGGCCCGGCCTCGACCATTCCCGGATTGCACCTCTTGGCGAAGTATCCGTCCGGGTCGATGACGTAGGCGATCCCCCCGCTCATGCCGGCGGCGAAGTTCCGCCCCGTCTTCCCCAGAACGACGACGCGCCCGCCCGTCATGTACTCGCACCCGTGATCTCCCGTGCCCTCGACGACGGCCACGGCGCCGCTGTTCCGAACGGCGAACCGCTCGCCCGCCATTCCCCGGATGAAGACTTCGCCGCTCGTTGCGCCGTAGAGGAGCGTGTTCCCGACGATAATGTTCTCCTCCGGGACGTACGTGGCGCCGGACGGCGGGAAGACGACGATGCGGCCCCCCGAGAGGCCCTTGCCGAGGTAATCGTTCGCGTCCCCCTCGAGAATGAGCGTGATCCCTCTCGGAACGAACGCGCCGAAGCTCTGGCCCGCGGTCCCCTTGAACCGGCAGACGATCGTATCGTCCGGCAGTCCCTCGCCGCCGTGCCGGCGCGAGACCTCGCTCCCCAGGATCGTGCCCACGGTCCGGTGGACGTTCCGGATCGGCATCTCGATCTCGACCGGCTTCCCGCCTTCGAGAGCGGGGCGGGCCTTTTCCACGAGAACGTGATCCAGGGCCTTGTCGATTCCGTGGTCCTGCTCCTGGACCTTGTGCGTGGCCACGCGAGTCGGAACGTCCGGCTTGTGCAGAAGAGGAGACAGATCGAGACGGCGCGCCTTCCAGTGATCCATCGCGCGGACGGGATCGAGCCGGTCCACCCGTCCGACCATCTCGCTGACCGTTCGGAACCCGAGCCGGGCCATGATCTCCCTGAGCTCCTCCGCCACGAAGAAAAAAAAGTTGATCAAGTGCTCCGGCGCTCCCTCGAACTTCTTCCTGAGCTCCGGGTCCTGCGTCGCGACTCCCACGGGACACGTGTTCAGGTGGCACTTCCGCATCATGATGCAGCCCAGGGCGATGAGCGGCGCGGTCGCGAAGCCGAACTCCTCCGCCCCGAGGAGAGCCGCGACCGCGACGTCCCGGCCGGTCTTGATCTGCCCGTCCGTCTGGACGACGATCCGCCCGCGGAGATCGTTCATCACGAGGACCTGGTGCGTCTCGGCCAGGCCCAGCTCCCACGGGACCCCCGCGTGCTTGATGCTCGTGAGGGGCGACGCGCCCGTCCCGCCGTCGTGGCCGCTGATCAGGACGACGTCCGACTTGGCCTTCGCCACGCCCGCGGCGATCGTCCCGACCCCGACCTCGGCGACCAGTTTCACGCTGATCCGGGCGCGCGGGTTGGCGTTCTTGAGGTCGTAGATGAGCTGGGCCAGGTCCTCGATCGAATAGATGTCGTGGTGCGGCGGCGGAGAGATGAGGCCCACTCCCGGCATCGAGTGGCGGACCTTGGCGATGATCTTGTCCACCTTGTGTCCGGGGAGTTGTCCTCCCTCGCCGGGCTTGGCCCCCTGGGCCATCTTGATCTGGAGTTCGTCGGCGTTCACCAGGTAGTGGCTCGTGACGCCGAAGCGGCCCGAGGCGACCTGCTTGACGGCGCTCCGGCGAGAGTCTCCGTTCGGATCGGGAACGAACCGGTCCGGGTCCTCCCCTCCCTCGCCCGTGTTGCTCCTCCCGCCGATCCGGTTCATGGCGATGGCGAGCGTCTCGTGCGTCTCCTTGCTGATCGAGCCGAACGACATGGCGCCCGTGGCGAAGCGTTTGACGATCTCCTTCGCCGGCTCCACCTCGTCAAGCGGCACGGGCCTCTCGGCCCAGCGGAAGTCGAGGAGGCTCCGGAGCGTGGCCCTGTTCCGGCTGACGTCGTTGACCGTCTCGGCGTACTCGCGGTACGTCCGGGCCGAGCCCGACCGGACGGCGTGCTGGAGGCGGGCGATCGTGTCGGGGTTGTACATGTGGTACTCCCCGTCCCGGCGCCAGTGATACTGGCCCGGGTTCCGGAGACAGGGTGGGCCCGCCGGACGGGCCGGATAGGCCATACGGTGACGCGCAAGGGTCTCCTCGGCAACGATCTCGATCCCAGCGCCGGACAGGCGGGACGCCGTTCCCGTGAAGTAGCGGTCCACCATCTCGCTGTCGAGACCGATCGCCTCGAAGATCTGCGCGCCCCGGTAGCTCTGGATCGTCGAGATCCCCATCTTGGAAATGACCTTGAGAAGACCCTTGTCGATCGCCTTGATGTAGTTCTGGACGGCCTTCTCGGAATCGATCGGCTCCGGAAGAACCGCGTCGCGGCACATCCGCTCCACCGTACCGAAAGCCAGATATGGATTCACAGCGCCCGCCCCGTAGCCGATCAGGAGCGCGAAATGCATCACCTCCCTCGCCTCGCCCGATTCGACGACGATCCCCGCGCGGGTCCGAGTCCGCTCGCGGATGAGATGATGATGGACCGCGGCCATCGCGAGGAGGCTTGGGATCGGCGCGTTCTCGGCATCCACGCCGCGGTCGGAGAGGATGAGGATCGTCACGCCCCGCCGGATGGCATCGGACGCGCGCCGGCAGATCTCGTCCAGCGCCCGCTTGAGGCCCTCCGCCCCGCCGCCGGCCGGGAAGAGCATGGGGATCGTCTCCGAGGCGAGACCTTCAATCAAGACCCGGCGGAGCCTCGCCAATTCTTCGTTCGTAAGGACCGGGTGTTTGATCTTGAGCTTGCGGGCGTGCCGGGGCGTCGCGTCGAGGAGGTTCTGCTCCGAGCCCAGGGTCGTGCTCAGGGACATCACCAGCTCCTCGCGGATCGGGTCGATCGGAGGGTTCGTCACCTGGGCGAAAAGCTGTTTGAAATAGTTGTAGAGAAGCTGGGGTTTGTCCGAGAGGCAGGCCAGAGACGTGTCCGTCCCCATCGAGCCCAGGGCCTCCTCGCCGTTCACGGCCATCGGCGCCATGATCATGCTCTGGTCTTCCACCGAGTAGCCGAACGTCATCTGAAGTCTGCAGATGGACTCGGGGTCCGGGTCCGCCGCGGGCGGAACAGCGTCAGCCGGATGGAGCGTTTCGTCGGTCAGCTCGTCCAGCCAGAACTGGTTCTCCCTCAGCCACTCCCCGTAAGGACGCTCCGCGGCCAGAGCATGCTTGAGCTCCGGGTCGCCGATGATCCGCCCCTGGGCCGTGTCGACCAGAAACATCTTCCCCGGCTCCAGCCGTCCGTTCTTGAGGACCCGGTCGGGCGGGATGTCGAGGACGCCCGCCTCCGACGCCATGACAACCAGATCGTCCTTCGTGACGACGTACCGGGCCGGCCGCAGGCCGTTTCGGTCGAGCGTCGCGCCGATGACCGTCCCGTCCGTAAACGCCATCGCTGCCGGACCGTCCCACGGCTCCATGAGCTTGGCGTGGTACTCGTAGAAGTCGCGCCGCTCCTGCTCCATGAAGTCGTGGCGGGCCCATGCCTCGGGAATCAGAATCATCATGGCATGGGCGATCGGCCGCCCCGCCATGACGAGAAGCTCCAACGCGTTGTCGAACGAGGCCGAGTCGCTCCCCCCCGGCTCGATGACGGGGAAGATTTTCTTGAGGTCTTCGCCGAACAGCGGGGAGGCCATCATCGCCTCGCGGGCCCGCATCCAGTTGATGTTGCCGCGAAGCGTATTGATCTCGCCGTTGTGGGCGAGGAAGCGGTAAGGGTGCGCCAGCCGCCAGCTCGGAAAGGTGTTCGTGCTGTAGCGCTGATGGACAAGGACGAGGGCGCTCTCCATCCGGGGATCGGACAGATCCGGGTAATAGGCCTCGATCTGGTGGGCCATGAGCTGGCCCTTGTAGATGAGCACGCGCGCCGAAAGACTGGGGACGTAGAAGTACGACTTCTCCGTAAGGTCGGACTCCCGGACGCGCCTTTCGACCTGCTTGCGAATGAGGTACAGCTTTCGCTCGAGCGCGGCCGGGTCGGCGGCTCTCGATCCAACGAAGATCTGCCGGATGACCGGCTCACCCTCTCTCGACGTCCGGCCGACCAGCCGGTTGTCCGTCGGCACGTCGCGCCAGCCCAGGAGCGCCTGCCCTTCCTGGCGGACGTAATACTCCAGCAGTTCCTCGCACCGGTTGCGCTGAACCACGTCGCGAGGAAGAAAGACCAAGCCGGCGCCGTATCTTCCGACAGCCGGAAGATCGATGCCGATCTTGCGGCACTCTTCCTTGAGAAAGAGGTGCGGCATCTGCATCAGGACGCCCGCCCCGTCTCCCGTCTCGGGATCGGCGCCCGTTGCGCCGCGGTGGGTCAGGTTCAGGAGGACTTGGAGGCCCTTCTCGATGATGTCGTGGGACTTGACGCCCTTGATGTTCGCGACGAAACCAACCCCGCAGTTGTCGTGCTCGAACTGAGGGTCGTAGAGCCCTTGTTTCTCCGGTTCCAGCGTTCGTGTCATCGTGTTCACAGCACCTTTGGCGGCCATTAGCGGAAAGAAGCGGCGTATCCTTCCGGTTGCCTCAAGCGCAGGCGGCCCGCCGGGCGGGCCGGGAGGAAACGAGCCCAGGGTCGGTCCAGGAAAGACCTGAAGAGGCGTTCGGACCTTGAATTTTATTCTTTCGGCGAGGCGATGTCCAGGGGGTTTTCCGGTCCCCGATCCGCGCGTAGTTGCGCGGATCGGGGGGCGTGGTCCTGGGGTAAGTGCGTGGCGAGTTGTATCGATGGGCATGCGGAGGCCGATGACATTTTTGTTTTTTCTTGTTGCATTATCAAGATGGTCTTGATAGAATAT
>JACPZO010000069.1 GCA_016195465.1 Nitrospirota bacterium | reverse complement strand
TTCGATCTTCTCGCGACAACCGACCTGCTCTCGGAAGGCATCCACTTCAACCTTTCGTGGACGTCCTTCTACGATCTGGGCGTCAAGGCCGTCGCCGCGAACGTTTCGGACATCGCGGCCATGGGAGGGACGCCGACGGCCCTGCTGATCGCGCTGTCTCTTCCGCCGTCGACTCCCGCCGGACGGGTGGACCTGTTCTACCGGGGCGTTCTCGACGCGGCAAGACCGTTCAGTGCCCGGCTCGCGGGCGGGGACACAACGGCGTCCCTCCCGGACCAAGGAGTCGTTGTCTGCGTCACGGCCCTGGGGGAGATCGAGCGGGGGCGGGCGCTCACGCGGAGCGGAGCCGAGCCTGGAGACCTGATATTCGTCTCCGGAACGCTGGGCGACGCGGCCGGCGGGCTTGAACTCCTCACGCACGGGACCCGCTTCACGCCGGGGCGATATCGAACCGAACCCGTGAAAGAGAAACCGGAGCGGTCGCTCGTCCGCAAACATCTCCACCCCGTCCCCCGCGTCGCCCTCGGACGAGCGCTCGCGCAGGGGCGGCTCGCCTCGGCGGCGATCGACGTCTCGGACGGTCTCCTGGCGGACCTCGGGCACATCGCCGAGGAGAGCGGCGCCGCCGCGGTCGTGGAAACCGCGAAGCTTCCCGTTTCTCCGGCGCTTCGAGGTGTCCCTCGCCTCGGAGCCAAAGTCGAGTCGCTCGCGGCCGCGGGCGGGGAGGACTACGAGTTGCTGTTCACGGCCCGTCCCGAACATGCCGGAAAGATCGAGCGGCTCGCGCGGAAGTGCCGCGTCTCCGTCGCGCCGATCGGAAAAGTCGGCCCGCGCCGGTCCGGAACGCCCCGCGTCCAGGCTGTCGACGCCCGAGGCCGGACGATCCGCTTCGAGGACCTCGGGTACGAACATTTTCGGACGGATGTCCGGACGGGCCGGTGAAATGAGCTTCCGCGTCCGAGAGAGACTCCGCCAGATCGCCGGTTTCCACGACACGCCCCACCGAATCGCCCTGGCCGTCGCCCTGGGGATCTTCACGGCGCTCACTCCGACGATCGGGCTTCACACGATCACGGCCCTGAGCCTCGCCTGGCTCTTCCGCGTGAGCAAAGCCATCACGCTCATGGCGACGTTCGTCAACAACCCCTGGACGATCGCCCCGATTTATACCGGATGTCTTCTCGTGGGCCTCGCCCTCACGGGCAGGCCGTTCGGGCTTCCGCGCATGGAGTGGAACGGCCTGACGGCTTGGGCGGCGCTGGACGTCCTCTCCGCCTACCTCGCGCCGTTCGTCCTCGGGACGCTCCTCGTGGGCCTTCTGGGCGCGGTCGCGGCGTACTTTTTCACGCGGTGGGCCGTCGCCCGGCACCGCGCGGGCTGAGCGATCAGGATGGTGTCTTTGAGCACCCTGCTATGACTCCCCGCGCGAAGAACCGGCCGCCGGCTGAGGCAGGCCGAGCGCCCGCCGTCTCCCTCGTCTCCCTCGGCTGTCCCAAGAACCAGGTGGACAGCGAGCGAATTCTCGCGCGCTTGTCCGGGGAAGGGTTTCGCGTCGCGGGCGATCCCGCCTCGGGCGACCTGATCGTCGTCAACACGTGCGGATTCATCGAGGCCGCGAAGCGGGAGTCGATCGAGACGATCCTGGAGATGTCGAGCCTCAAGGGCGGCCGATGCCGGGGGCTCGTCGTGACCGGATGCCTCGGGGAGCGGTACAAGGACGAGTTGAAAGCGGAGATCCCGGAAGCGGACATCGTACTCGGTCTGGGCGGACCCGAACGGGTCGCCGCCGCATGCCGCGAGCTCTGGATCAAGACCGGCAAGAAGATGCCGAGCCGCCTCGGGTTGGGGTCTTCCCCGTCAACGCGAATGCGGATCGGCCCGCCCCATCTGGCCTACGTCAAGATCGCCGAAGGGTGCGACCGGGCCTGCGCGTTCTGCGCGATCCCCGCCATCCGGGGGCGTTTTCACAGCCGCCCGCCCAAGGAGATCGAAGCCGAAGTCCGATCGCTGGTTCGAGAAGGGGCCCGCGAGGTTTCTCTCGTTTCCCAGGACACGGTTTTCTACGGCAGGGACCGGGGCCGGAAGGGGTCCCTCGCGGACCTCGTCCGGAGACTGGCCGGCGTTCGGGGCCTCGCGTGGCTCCGGGTCCACTATCTCTATCCGACGGGAATCGACGACGCGCTTCTCCGCGTCATGGCCGGCGAGGAGAAGGTCTGCCGGTACGTGGACATGCCGATCCAACACGCCGACGACGCCGTCCTCAAGCGGATGGGAAGGGCGGGCAAGAGGGCCGATCTGGAGAAGGTCCTGAATCGGATACGGAAGATCGTTCCGGAGGCGGCGATCCGGACGACGGTCCTCGTGGGGCATCCGGGAGAGAACGAAAAAGCCTTCGAGAACCTTGCGGACTTCGTCCGCCAGGCCCGCTTCGACCATCTCGGGGTGTTTACGTATTCGGGCGAAGAAGGGACCGCGTCCTTCGGGGCAGGCCCTGTCGTCCCGCCCGAGGAGGCCGAGGCGCGCCGGGCGGAAATCATGCGCGCGCAGGAAGGAATTTCGGCGGCGCTCCTCCGGGAGATGGTCGGCCGGACCGTGCCCGTCATGGTGGACGGCCCCTCCGAGGAGCACCAAGACCTTCTCTCCGGCCGAACGGAAGGACAAGCCTACGACGTCGACGGCGTCGTTTATCTCACGGACGCCCTCCCAGGGACACGCGCACCCGCGCCCGGCTCCCTCGTCCCCGTCCTCGTCACCGAATCCCACACGCACGATCTGGCGGGGAAAATCGTGCAGGGCTGATCATGCATCTTGCGGACGCGCCGAGAAACCGCTATTCTCGCGGCTCATCAAACACGGGACGCCCACGGGAAACCGGGAGGCGGGGATGACGAGTCCAATATCCGAAAAGCTCTTTCCGGAGATTTCGCGCGACATCGAGGCGTTCGGGAGGGGGATCCTCCCGGCGCAGAAGATCCGGGCCCTGACGGACAGCGGCGCCATCGACGCCCGCGTCCCGATCCCGGACGAGCTGGTCCAACCCGCAAGCCTGGACCTCCGGCTCGGACCCGTCGCGTACCGCGTCCAGGCGTCATTCCTCCCGGGCCGGGCGCGGACGGTCGAGGAGAAGATCCGCGAATGGAAGTTCTCGGAGCTGGATCTCGCGCGCCCGACCGTCCTCGAGCGCGGGTGCATCTACGTCGTTCCCCTTCTCGAAGAACTGCGGCTCCCGGAGGGCCTCTCGGCCAAGGCGAACCCCAAGAGCACGACGGGACGGCTCGACATCTTCGTCCGCCTCATCGCGGACAGGTGCGCGGAGTTCGACCGCGTCCCCGAGGGGTATCACGGGAAGCTCTATGCCGAGATCGCCCCCCGGACGTTCACGGTCCTGGTGCAGGAGGGGATGCGCCTCAACCAACTCCGGTTCGTCGTGGGCAACGCGGGGATCCCGGACGACCAGTTGAGGGAGCTGGACAAGACCCGCAGCCTCGTCTGGAGGGAGAACGCGCCCGTTCCGGCGATGATCGACGCCGGACTCCTCGTCTCCGTGGACCTCGAAGGACTGCACGGCGCCGACCTCGTCGGCTACCGGGCGCGGCGAAACGCCCCCGTGATCGACCTCCGCAAGATCGACCACTACGACCCGGCCGATTACTGGGACCCGATTCCCCCGCCGCGGAACCGCTCGATCGTCTTGAATCCCGACGACTTCTACATCCTGGCCTCGAAGGAGAAGGTCTCCATTCCGCCTGACCGCGCCGCCGAGATGATCGCCTATGACCCGTCGATCGGCGAGTTCCGGATCCACTACGCGGGGTTCTTCGATCCGGGTTTCGGCTTCAGCGAGGACGGACTCAAGGGGACCCCGGCCGTCCTGGAGGTCCGCTCCCACGACGTCCCGTTCATCATCGAGGGCGGCCAGATCGTCGGACGGCTCGTCTACGAGCGGATGCTCGCCCCTCCCGACAAGATCTACGGGCCGTCAATCGGTTCGTCCTATCAGGCCCAGGGGCTCGCGCTCAGCAAGCAGTTCAAGCGTCCCTGATCTCGGATGGACGATCCACCCCGGAAAGGGCGTTCCCAATTCCCGGACACCGGCGGCCCCCCGGCCCCTGGGGGCCGGCTCCTCTGGGCCGCCGTCGGGATCCTCTCGGTCACGTTCGGCCTCAAGGCCGTGGGATGGGCTCTCGCGTTCTCTCAAGCCGGCCGGGGCGGCGTCGTTCCTCCGCAAGCGGTCAAGGCCCTGACGATCGGCCCGCTCGCCGGACTCCTCTGCGCGGCCGTCTCGCTTTTCCAGATCAAGTGGAACCCCGTTCCGTGGTGGACGCCTGCGTTCAGGCGCGCGATCGTCATGCTCGATATCGCGGCCGCCCTTCTCGGCATCTTCTTGCTCCTCTACGGCCTCCCCATCGCAGCGGCCTGGCCGGAGCGGAACCCGGCTCTCTCTTATCTTGCTCTCCTCGGTCTGCCGATCATCGTCATCGTTCTCGTATTTCTCTGGGCATGGTGGCTCGTGCTCTACTTCCGGATGGTCAAGCGCCTTGTCGGCGGAGAGTAAGGCCGAAGAACGCGCACGGACGTTGTCCGTCAGAACGTCCGTCAGAACGTCCGTCAGAACGACAAGCCGCTCTCCGCGTCCCCATTCCACGACGACAGCCGCCTTGCCCACCGGCTGAACGACGACGAGACCGCTTCCCTCGAACCTGTGCGAGTCCCCGCCGTTCAGGAGAATGTCCCGCGAGTCCCCTTCCCGCGTGACCCAGAGCCGGCCCTCCCGGCAAAGAATACGAACCCCGCGCCCTCTCGACCGGCGAAACCGCCTTCTCTCCCGAACCGCGGCCAAGAATCCCGAAAGGGACAGGACCGCGCCCCACGGGCGCGGTTCCGTGATCGGCGTCTCCATGGCCCAAGGGTACACGCGGATTCCAGGCCAGTACAGATTCAGAATCGTGTAAAATGGACCCGAACAGTTGCCGGGGCGGTACAACTGTACCCGCGGCCCACGCGCGGAACTGTGTCTAGGCGGCCGACCCAAACAGGGATACGATTCCCCGCATGAATCGGCAAACCGAACCGGGTTTTCTGTACGAACGAGTCGCCGATCGGATCACCCTCCTGATCGACCGGGGGACCCTCCGCCCGGGCGACCGCGTGCCCTCGGTCCGGAAGTTGAGCGAAACGCAGGACGTGAGCATCTCCACCGCTCTCCAGGCGTACCGCATCCTGGAGGACCGCGGCATGATCGAGGCCCGCCCCCAATCCGGCTACTACGTGCGCCCGCGTCTCTGGCGCCGGCCGCCGGAGCCGGAGGTCTCGGCACCCGCCTCGATCCCCACAAGAGTGGGCACGGGCGATCTCATCATGCGCGTCCTCAAGTCCGTCCGAGACCCTGAGATGGTTCAGTTCGGCGCCGCCGTCCCCAGCCCCGACCTCATTCCGACGCGCCAGCTCAACCGGTCGATGGCGTCGATCGCCAGGCGGCATCCCCGGCAGAGCACGGCCTACGACATGCCTCCGGGAAACGAGGCCCTGCGAATCCAGGTCGCCCGGAGGATGATCGAGGCCGGGTGCACGCTCGGCCCGCACGACCTCGTCACGACTTGCGGCGCTCAGGAGGCCCTGAACCTCTGCCTCAAAGCCGTCGCGAAACCGGGCGACACGATCGCAATCGAGTCTCCCACCTTCTACGGCATCCTCCAGGCGATCGAGGTTCTCGGTCTCCGGGCACTCCCGATCCCCACGCACCCCCGCGAGGGCGTGAACATCGAAGCTCTCCGCTTCGCGGTCGAACAGAAACGGGTCCGGGCCTGCCTCTTCGTCACCAATTACGGCAATCCCCTCGGGTCCTGCACGTCCGATGCGAACAAGAGAAGACTCGTCCAAACGCTCGCCGAGCGCGACGTCCCCCTCATCGAGGACGACATCTACGGAGACCTTCACTTCGGCCCCGAGCGTCCCAAGGTTGCGAAGGCGTTCGACCGGAAGGGGCTCGTCCTCCTCTGCTCCTCGTTTTCGAAGACGCTGGCGCCAGGCTACAGAGTGGGATGGATTGCCCCCGGCCGGTTCAAGGAGCGGGTGGAGTACTTGAAGTTCGTGAGCAACATTGCGACCCCGTCGCTCCCCCAGATGGCGGTCGCCGAGTTCCTGTCGAACGGAGGGTACGACCGCCACCTGCGCCGGATTCGGAAGGTATACGCCGATCAGGTCGCGCGAACGACGCGGGCGATCAGCCGGTATTTCCCGGAAGGAACCAGGGTCACGCGGCCGACGGGAGGACACGTTCTGTGGGTGAGTCTGCCCGGTCGGGCGGACTCTCTGGAGATCTATCGGCGGGCGCTCGCCGAGAAGATCAGCATTGCGCCCGGGCCGATCTTCTCGCCGAAACAGGGGTACCGGAACTTCATCAGACTCAACTGCGGCATGCCCTGGTCGGAGAGAGTCGAGAACGCCTTAATGACGCTCGGCCGCCTGGCCGCGGAGACAAGCAACCGGCCAGTCCGCTGACCCGGCGTGCCAAGCCCCTATCAGGCATTCAATCGCCCCCATGCTCCAGGGAGCCGTGGAACGCACCGTTACAGGAATTCGATGGCATTGACCATCTCTTCGGCGGAAAGAACATCGGCATACAGCGCGAGTCGCCGAATACACTCCCCCATGGGCAGCCGATGCATCTCCGCAAAGATAACGCCGAAGTGCTCCTCTCCGCGGCGGCCTCTTCGCAACGCCATCTCGACGAAATGGTGGTCGTGAGTAAAGATCACGGCCCCGAGAGCCGTCGCGCGCCCGAAATGCTCTTCGTCCGAAGCCCCGAGAAGCCCTTCCTCCAGCGCCGATGTGGCCGCGATCGCTCGACGACGGAGACCCTCGGCAACCCGAACATCAACGTTCTCATCGACATAGAACTTTAGCCTGGCCAAGCTTCCGCTCCAGCCGCGAGGGGCTCCTGCGACGCTGAACTT
Organism: Nitrospirota bacterium; assembly: GCA_016195465.1. Taxonomy (GTDB): domain Bacteria; phylum Nitrospirota; class RBG-16-64-22; order RBG-16-64-22; family RBG-16-64-22; genus RBG-16-64-22. Next base: position 10,794 of record JACPZO010000069.1, on the reverse strand, counting down.
CCATCTTCTTCAGGGACGCCTTCCACTCCCTGTCCATCCCCGCCTTATGCGCATAATAATAGGATAGGGCGGTATGAACCTGTTGCAGCGTCAGACCGGGCAACGCACTGACAATTTCGTCCGGCGTCATCCCCATGACTTCATAGCGAATGGCAACATCCAGGACCTTGATCCCGGTGCCCGCAACAACCGGCTCTCCTCCCCGCACTCCCGGCTTACGTTCAATTGCGGGTTCTGTCCTTGATGCATGTCGTCCCATGTTATCCCCTCTTTAGGAAATGAGGATCTCCCGCGCACCGGCTCTCGTTAAGCATACATCTTGCTCGAAGGTGACGCAAACTACATCTCCCCCGTCGCCGTCCCCGGCGGGAGGTCGGGGACGAAGCGGGCGTCGGGGATCGGGGCGTTGGTCCGCAGGTTTCGGAAGGTGAGGGTGATTGTCCTTGCCCCCTGGGGCGTGAGGGCAATCTCCCTGATCGCGTGGCCGGGCCGGGAGAAGACAAAGGACAGCTCGGGAAGTCCGTCCCGGCGCGGCAGGAGGTTCACGCGGATGCCGTCCTCGTCCTCCGACACGCGAGTCGTGAAATCCGCGCGGATTTGATCGAGCGGCCGCTCGGAAAAGGCGAAGACGAGGTCCAACCCTCCGGCCGTCCGGGCCACGGCCCATGAAGGAGGCTTCTTGGCGATATTCCTGTCCGGGTAGTAGATCGTCACGCCGTCGGGCCCGATCCACGCAATCGAGCGCGACGGCTTGTCGACTTCCCACCGGACGAAGTTCGGCCGCTTCGCCTCGAGCCGCCCCTCCGTGACAGAGTCGTGTTTGAGCAGAGCCGAGGACCGTTTCTGGACGATTGTCGCCCGGATCGTCCGGACCTTCGCCTGGGCCTGGGCGATCTGCTCAAGCACGCGCTCCGCCTCGGCGGGCGGAAGTTCCCGCCCGCTCTCCTGCCCCAGCGCATTAAGCGGCCACAAGACCAGAACGGCAAGCGGCACCAAGAATCCTCTTCTCATTCTCTGCCCCATTGGCTTCCCCTTCCCACACGCACATTCCCCGCATCCTGTGGATTCCTCTGTGCCTCTGTGCCTCTGTGGCATTCTTTCCCATTCACCGATTCACCCATTCACCCATTCACCGGCCTATATCGCCACGAAGTTATAGAACTGGTCCGGATACCGACGGATCACGCCCTCGAACAATCGGGCGATCTCGCCCAGGGCCGCGACCAGGTCCGCCTCGCGGTCGCCCGTCTGGGGCGTCTCCACCAGGCCCGGAATGATCCCTCGGTAGACCCCCTCCCCTTCCATCACGACGAACGCCGGCATAATCGCGGCGCCCGTGAGCCCCGCCAGGACTACGGGCCCGATCGGGAAGGGCGTCGGCCGCCCGAGGAACGGGACCTCCCGGGTCCCCCCTCCCTGAGCGCGGTCGACGAGCATCGCGACGAGCCCGCCCTCCTTGAGTGCCCGGATGATCGGAAGGCTCGACAGAGGCGACTCGCCCACGACGATCGTCTCGATTCCGTAGCCGCGCCGGAAACCCTCCTTGATCTCCTTGAGGTCCGGCGCTTCCTCATCGTACGTGAGAACGTGCGTCCGGAACCCCCCCTTCGCAAAAAAGATTCCGCCGAGCTCCCAGTTCCCCACGTGCCCCGTGACAACGACGATTCCCCTTCCCCGCCGGACGGCCTCGTCGAAGTGCTCCACCCCTTCCAAGGCGCTGAAAATCCGCTCCACGTCCGCCGCGGAAAGCGCCTGGAAGCGGGCCAGGTCGACCAGGTAGGTCCCATAGTTCCTGAACGTCGCGCGGGAAAGGCGGGTAATGGCGGCGCGATCGCCTCCCGCTATTCGCGCCAGGTTCGTCTCCAGACCTTCCCGGGCCGGCCGCATGAAGAGACGGGAGACTTCGCCGATCCCGGCCGCCAGCCAGTAGAGCGGCTGGCGCGGGAGCCTTGACGCGAGGAAGAACGCCGCCTTGTAGAAGAAGCCCCGATTGAGCCAGTGATGGTGGATCGCGCTCAATTCGAGAGAATTCGGCGGAGATCGGAACGCGTGAGCAAGGGAAAGAGGGAAAGAACGCGCCCGATGACCGGCAGGGGATCCTCCAGGGAAATCAGGTCGTCTCCCCCGCGGCCGCGCCGGGCTTCCGCCGGGATCTCGGATCGGACGCGCCCCCGGCGAGTGAGGAAGTGGAGGATCTCCCCCGGAACGATCGACCGCACGACAACCCCCGTTCTGTAGTCGCGGACCGGCTCGATATCGCCGTCCACGGCCATCCGGTAAAGCAGCCATGGAAAATCGACGCCGGCCCTGATGGCAAGGGAGAGCGATCCCCAAAAACGCGGATTGACCTCCAGGAACCGGGGCCGCCCGTCGGAAGGATGCGCCTTGAACTCCACCATCGCGGGCCCATGCCAGCCGATGGAGTCGAGCAGTCTCTCGGCGGCGGCCTCCGCCTCGGGGTGACGGACCGACATGCGAAGCGTCGACGACCCGCCCGTCACCGGGTACTCGCGAAGCCGCTTGAACGCAAAGAGCGCCCTCGCTTTTCCCTTGTTATAGAGCGCCCCAACGCCGATCGCCTCCCCTCCAGGCGGGATCCTCTCCTGGACGATCGGAAAAGGATGGCGGACGTGAACGTCTCGATACGCCGGCCAAAGGTCCTCCGCCCGCGATACGTACCGAAGCCCCCGCGTTCCCGAACTCGTCCGCGGCTTCACGACGGCGGGAGCGGGAAAGTCCTTCAGGATCAGCGCCGCTTCTTCCACGGAATGCGGATGGACCGTCCGTGGGATGGGGAGTCCCAGGGCCGCGGCCATCTTCGTGGTCTCCGCCTTGTCTCCCATCAAGCGCATCGCCTGGAGCGGCGCGAACGGGAACCGGGTCCGACTCTCGATGCGGGTTCGATGAACGGCCAGGAACTCCTGCGTGACCGTCTCGAACGGAAGAACGGCATCGTACCCCTTGTCCAGCTCTCTGTCCAACCAGGCGAGGAAGGCCCGCGGTTCCGTCACGGGAGAGGGATAGACCGCGCGGAGGGCCGCGTGCCGGGAAAAGAGCGCCGCGGCCAGACGCGTCACCTCTCCCGCGGTCACCTTGAGACCGTGCCGCCCCAGGGAGCGGACGGCGGCGACCGTCTTGCTCCACATCCCGTCGAGGATGAGGACCTTCCCCGTCGGCGTCATGCGGGCGCGGGCAGGGTCTTGGTCTCTTCCGTGAGAGAGTAGGGCCCGCGGGCCGTCATCCGCTTGATCGTCTGGCGGAAGCCGAAGTTCATGGGCGCGAAGAAGTTCGTCTTGGTGCCGCTGCCCCAGAGCCGCTTGAAGATCGACCCGTACGTGTAGAAACCCTTGAGGAGGCCGTGGTACCCCTCCATGAGCTTCTCCGGGGACATCTTCATCGGCCGGAAGACGACCGTGTTCGTGTTGTAGTGCTCCCAGTTCAAGTCGAAGATCCGCCCCTCCTCCGTGAACTTCTTGTGCAGATCGGTCCCAGGATACGGCGTGAGGATCGAGAAGTAGCAGGAGTCGAGCTTGGCCTTGATGACGAAGTCGAGCGTTCGGTCGAAGACCGACTCGTCGTCGTGGTCGAACCCAAAGACGAAGGAACCGTTGATCCCGATGCCGTGGTCGTGCAGGCGGTTGATGATGTCCAGGTAGTTCTGCGGTTTGTTGAAGTTCTTCCCCACGGACGAGAGCGACGTGTCGGAGAGCGTCTCGAACCCGATGAGAACGCCCAGGCACCCCGACTGCCGCATCAACGTGAGCATCTCGGTGTCGCGGGTGACGAGCGACGTGGCCTGCCCAAGCCACTTCAAGTTGTACGGAATCAGGCGGCGGAAGAGGTCCTTGGAGTAGTCGGCCCGGCTGTTGACGATGTCGTCGACGAAAAAGACGACGTTCTTCAGAATGAACCGCCCCTCGAACGGTTTGAGCGTTCCCAGTTCCCGTTCCACCTGATCGATCGGACGATTGCGGAACTTAGCCCCATAAGAGTTGGTCACGGAGCAGAAGTCGCAGTCGTAGGGGCAGCCGCGCGTCGTCTCGACGAAGTGGACGGGGAGGTACTTCTTCCCCTTGTAGAGGTCCCAGTTCACGATGGGTAGATGATCCAGGGATGGGAACCCGTCCTGCCGGTAGGTCTTCTTGAGACGGCCTTCGGCCGCGTCGCGAAGGACCTGGGGCCAGACCCCTTCCGCCTCGCCCTGGACGACCGCGTCGCAGTGCGCGAGCGCCTCCTCGGGACACTTGGTCGCGTGCATTCCGCCCATGATGACCGGAACGCCCTTGGACCGGTAGTGATCGGCCAGGGCGTAGGCCCGGTAAGCCGCCGGCGTCATGGCCGTGATGCCGACCAGATCGACGGGATCGTCCAGGTCGAGCGCCTCCACCTTCTCGTCGACGATATCGAGCGAGTGCTCGGGCGGGGTGAGCGCCGCCACCTTCAAAAGCCCGAGCGTCGGCAAGCGGAAGTAGAAATCGCCTCCGAGCATGCTGTAGGGCACGAGCGGGTTTATCAGCCGGATCCTCATGGGTGGATTCCCTGTCGCAGGCGGCAAGCCTTCAGAATGCCGGCTCTGCGTGGCCGGCCACAGGCTCGTTCCCCTTGGTCTTGCCTGTATTGCCTTTGCACCGATTCACCCATTCACCGATTCACCATTTCAACGATTCGCCGGTTCTGCCTCATCCCAGTGCCCACCCGTCCGGCGCCATGCGGCGGCGCATCCACTTGAAATAGAGGATCGAACCGACCTGACGCACGAGCGAACGGCTCCACGTTACGTCGCCCAGGCATCTCTGGCAGTGCGGGTGAACGACGCGGTATCGGGAGAATCCCTTAACGATCTCCTGGATCTCCGGCCCCTTCAGGAATTCGCGGATCGTCGCGTCGGCCGCGTTGCGGGTCGAAGTTTCCCCGTTGAAGTCCGTACAACAGTACACGAAATCCCCGTTCCACAACACACCCATGTTCTCCGAGAGACCGTTGCACGAGCCGAACCGGGCCGGGAGTATCCGACCCCGCTGGCGGAAATGCGTCCCCCAGTCGCCCAGAAACCGCGTCTCGAACGTGAGCCGCGGGGCCACGGCGATCCGGTTGTATCGGCCGATCCGCGCCCGCGCGACCGCCTCCCGCACGCTCGGACCGACTCCCTCCGGAAAGATCTTCGAGATCCAGTCGAGAAGTCTCTCCCTCAGAACCCCGTTTCGGCCGGCGATCCTCATCGGAGGGGAGCCGGGCGTGAGCCACCCCGGCAATGGCGTCGTCAGGAACGAGAGAACGACCGACGGCCCCGCGGGAGACGCGCAAAGCCGGCGGACGGATCGGCCGATGCGGTCCGCGAACTCGTCGAAAGACAGGCGGTGAGGGGCGCCGCGCAGGTCGAACGACTCCGCATCCGGCGTCTGGACAGAAACGATCAGCCGCTTGAGACCCGCCCGCGACAGGTTCTCCGCCTTCTCGGGCGTGAGGAGGGAGCCGTTCGTCACGAGGCAGAGCGCAAGTCCGCGCGCGGCCCCCTCCGCGATCGCCTCCTCGATCCTGGGATGGAGCGTCGGCTCCCCCATCACGTGGAGGGCGACCCATTGGGCCAGGTTCTCGCGCGAGATCTCGTCGAAGAGCCGGAGAAGAAGGCCGAAGTCCATGAACCCCCGCCGGCGGGTCATGAGATCGTCCGGGCAGAACTCGCACGCGAAGTTGCAGTGGCTCGTGAGCTCCAGGTGAATGCGCGGGATCGGAAGCGCGATCCTGCCGGCCGTTCGAAGTTCAGCGTTCGGTCGCTCTCGCCCGGCCTCCCTGCCTGCAGCAGAGGGGCCCTTTTGAAGGGGAGGATCGCTGTTCCGATTCACCGATTCACCGATTCACCGCGTCTCTTTACTCCTGCCGGCTCTGGACCTTGCCGTTCGCGAACCGGAGCGAGAACCGGTTGAACTTGTTGTAGTGGTAGATCCACTGGTCGGCGTCCATCACGTCCTTGAGCCGGAGGTTGAACGTCTTCGACTGTCCCGCGTAGGCCGGGACGCCGATCGAGTGAAGGACCTGCCACTTGGTCATCCCGCCTTCCGCCGCGCCGCGCGAGATTTGCGCCTGGGCTTTCTCGGACATCGCTTTGATCTTTGGAGTCGGATCTTCCTTGCTGAAGAACTTGGCGAGCATCTCGTCCACCGGCGCGCCGGCGTCGCTGTTCTTGTAGTCGAAGTGGTAGACCTTCCCCATCCAGGCGAAGTCGATCCGCTTGTTGTCGATGCTGTTCACCGTGACTTTGGCCCCGGCCGGAATCTTCTGCTCGCCCCGCGTATAGTTCACCCAGTAGACCTCGTTCTTCCGGACGACGTGCAGGGCCGTCAGCACATGGTAGCTTTCACCCGCCTTGAACGACGGCGACGCCCAGGCGGACGGATCGGGGACGAAGAGAACCGTGAGAACGACGATTGACTTGAGCAGACTCTTCATCATTGTGATGACCTCCTTGGCGGATGGCGAGCGTGGATCACGAATGGGGCAAACCCCGAACTCCTACCCCTTACCCCTGTCCTTCAAGAATTCCGCCAGCGTCCGGATCGACCGGAGGACACGCTCGCCCTCCGACTGGTTGTCCAGAGCGACGCCGAAATTCTTTTCGATCGCCACGATCAGCTCGAGCGCGTCGATCGAGTCGAGCCCCAGCCCCTCGCCGAAGAGCGGGGCTTCGCTGTCGATCGACGCGGGGTCCATCTTGAGCCGGAGCGCCTCGACCGCCATCTTCTTCAGGCGGTCCTCGAGAAGCCCCGAGTCCGCCAAGTGCGGTTCAGCCATTCCCTCAACCCTCCAGACCATTCACCCCGCCCGATCGGCGAGGAACGACAACCTCGACAAGACCGCCCGAAACGCCCTCGCCAGGCCGTCCGTGACCGCCCTCGTCCGAGCCGAGCCGCCGATCGCGGCGACTCCGAGAAAAACGAGAAACGAAACGGCGACGAGCAAGGCGGTCGCCAGCGTCCTCGCGAAGACTTTGATCGGTCGCACGGCCTACACCCGCTTCGCCAGCCGCCCGAGCGACGCCTCGACGCTCCTTGCGGCGAGCAAGCCCGAGTAGGCCGCCGCCAGGACCCCGCCCCCGGCCGAAGTCCAATGGCCAGCGAAGTGGAGCCCATCTACCGGGGACATCGCGGGCCGGCGGTGCGGGACCTGCTCCCAGCCGTAAGCCGATCCCCGGAGGTTTCGCGTGTACCGCTCGAGCGTGAGAGGCGTGGCAATCTCCATCACCTCGATCCCGCGCTCAAGACCCGGAACGAACCGCTCGGCCTTCGCGATCATCTCGCGGGCGAGCGCCTCCCTCCGGCCGCCCCAGTCGTCCGCGAAGCCGTACGCGACCTCCTTGTGGAGAATCACGACCTGCCGGCCGGAAGGGGCCAGCCCCGGATCGACCCGTGTGGGAATCGTGATCCCGAAGGCGGCCTCGGGACCGAACGGGTCCTCGGGATCGAGCGCCCGATCCACGTTCCACGTCGGGAATACCCCGATGCTGGACGATGCGGGGAGCGTATTTTCCTCCAACGCGGCGCCCAGGTAAACCAGAAAGAACGAGACGGCGGGCCGCTGGTCCAGAGCCGCCGCCTTCACGCCCAGAAGACGCGCGGTCTGGACGGGATCGGCCGTCGAGACGACGGCCCGCGCCCGGATCTCCTCTCCCTGGTCCGTCACGACGCCGGCCGCTGTCCCGTCCCGGGCGAGGATCTCCCGGACACCGCAGGCGAGGCGCACCTCCCCTCCCCGCCGCCGGACTCCCCGGACCAGCGCGTCGGCCAGGACCTGAGACCCCCCCTTGACCCGAGACGCCCCCTGACGGAAGTAAGAGACCATCGCCATTGCCGCCTGCATCGCCGAGAGACGCGAGGGAGGAAGGCCGAGATACTGGCACCGGTCCGAGAGGACCACCTTGAGGTTGGGACACTCGAAGTACTCGCCGAGGAGCTCCCCCCAGGTCGCGCTCCCCGCCTTCCGGACGAGAGCCAGGTCCGCCTCCGACGCCTGAACGTGAGGCCCGTCGTCGAAACGCTTCAGGACACATGTATAGATTCGCTCGATGTCTTCGAAGAAGGCGGCGATCGCCGTCTCGTCGGCCGGCCAGCAGGAAGCCAGGAATTCCCTGTAATCCTCCATCGCCGGCGCAACAACAGCGGAAAAACCCGGGAAATGCGTCTCGCGCACGGGGTCCAGCGGGAGGACTTCCACCTCCGGGCGGACGCCCAAGTCGGCAAGGAGCCGGTCGAGGAGCCCGTCCGGACCGAGGCCCGCGACCGCGTCCACGGCGCAGTCGAAGACGTACCCCCGCCGCTTGAAGGCCGAGACATACCCGCCGGCCTGATAATGATGCTCCAGGACCAGCGGCCTGAGCCCGCGTTTGAGAAGGAAGGCCGCCGTGGAAAGCCCCCCCATCCCGGCCCCGATGACGATGACGTCGGGATGGGAGGTCAAGGAAGGACCCGGAAAACCGAAAGTGTCTCGCCAACCGCCGCCGCCCGCATGAGCCTTACTCTATTTCAACGCGCGTCGCGGGGCAAGCCCCAGATTCAACCCCGGAGGCGCCTATTTGGCTGGGCGGACGAAGGGGGGAGAGGCGCAGTCCGAACAGCCTGCACGGACGTTGTTGGACAGGAGGGACGTGTGGACGGGAGGTCTTGTGTCTACTGGAACGCAGCCAGGGGCTTTCGGTTGCGCATTCTCCTTCCTGGACGGAGAAAAAAGCTTGCATTTCTCCTTCTGAGAAGGCGAAATAGAGAGCGCCATGAGCCGCGACCTCCATGCCTACCGCGCCCGGCTCGTCGAGAAGCTGGCCGAATCCTTGGCGGGCCCGATTCCCGAGGCGACTCCACGCCGCGTCCACGGGACAGTCGCGCTCGCGGGCAAGGCCACGGCCGTGGTCGGCATGCGCCGGGCAGGCAAGACGACCTTCCTCCATCAGCTTCGCCGAGAACGGCTCGCCCGCGGGGTTCCCCGCGAACGGCTCGCCTATGTCAACTTCGAAGACGAGCAACTCGCCGGCATCACGGTCGAACAGCTTCGCGCCCTTCCGGAAGAGTTCTACCGGCGGTTTCCGGGGTTGCGCCAGAGGGAGACCGTCACTTGGTGCCTCGACGAGATACAGACCGTACCGGGATGGGAGCGCTTCATCCGCCGCCTGCTTGACTCCGAGCGAGTGGAGATCTTCCTGAGCGGATCGTCGGCGGCGCTCCTAAGCCGCGAGATCGCCACGGCCATGCGCGGACGCGCCTGGGAGGTCCTGCTCCATCCGTTCGGCTTCGAGGAGGTCCTCCGGCACCAGGGCCAGCCGGTTCCCGAGAGCGCGGGATTCCTCTCGCCCGCCGAGCGGTCGGCACTCGAGCGGGCGTTTCTCGACTTCCTGGCGGCCGGGGGCTTCCCCGAGGCCCAGGGGCTGGACACCGCGACGCGCCGGCGCCTGCTGAGGGACTACGTGGACGTTGCCATGCTGCGCGACGTGATGGAGCGGCACGGCATCGCGAATCTGAGCGCCCTGCGCTGGCTCGTGCGGCACCTGCTCGGAAACGCGGCATCGCTCTTCAGCGTCGAGAAGTTCTACGGTGATCTCAAGTCCCAGGGGCTGCGTGTCTCCAAGGACACCGTCCACCAGCTCCTCGCCCATCTCCACGACTGCTTCCTGGTTCGGATCGTCTGGATGGAGGCCGGTTCCGAGCGACAGCGGATGGTGCACCCGCGCAAGGTCTATCCGGTGGACCCCGGCCTGATCCCCGTCTTCGACCGCACCGGCCGGGCGAACGTCGGACACGCGCTGGAGACCGCCGTTCTGATCGAGCTGGAGCGGCGCCGAGCGGAAACCACCTACATCAAGACTCCCGGCGGGCGCGAGGTCGACTTCCTGGCGCGCGCGCCCGCGGGCGAGGTGGAACTGATCCATGTGTGCGCCGACGCAACGGAGCCGGCGACGGCCAAGCGGGAACTGCAGGCGCTGGAAGAGGCCGCCGCGCTGTTTCCGAAAGCGACTTCGTGCAGCCCGCCTACGAATGGATGCTGGCCGTTCCGGGAAACAGGGTCTGACGCATCCTGAGCGTCGGGGATTGTAACCGGCATCGGCGCCGAGGAGGACGCGGAAGGCTCATCGGTCGGGCGCCGCCCGCGCGAGCCTTACCCTATTTCAACGCGCGTCGCGGGGCAAGCCCCAGATTCAACAGGCCCAGATTCAACCCGCTCTTTGTTGCCACAGATCCATTTTTCTGCTAGTGTTGCGTCTAACAGGTTGCGGAAAAAGGGTCAATTGGTCCAAGAAACCGTCATTCCCGCGAAAGCGGGAATCCAGAAGTCATTGAATTCACAAGCACTGGATTCCCGATAAGAACCTCGGGAATGACGGAAAAAGAGTTTTTCCGCAACCTGCTAAAGGCGCAAGGACCCAAGCGCCGCAAACGGCAAAACGGCCGCCGGGAGATAGTCGTACGCCGAATGTGATCATTGGAAGCCCATCATGACGAAGACCCTTATTCTCAAATATGATGGAAGCGTCTTTCGACCCGAAGAGCCGGTCGACTTGTCGCCCGAAACGCGCGTGCGAGCCGTCATCGAGCCCGTCGAGGGAACTCCGGGCAGGCCCGGAGGGTTTCTCCGAACAACTTCCTCGCTGAATATCGACGGGCCGCCCGATTGGTCCCGCCGGCTGGAGGAGTACCTCTACGGATCCGCCGAGGATGCCGCCTGAGGTCTTCCTCGACGCCTCCTACCCCATCGCGCTGGCATCGCCACGGGACGCTTGCCACGCCGCCGCAAAGGTCTTGGCGCGGCGTTTGG
>JACPZO010000061.1 GCA_016195465.1 Nitrospirota bacterium | reverse complement strand
CGCCTCTTCGCGGCCGCCCTCAAGGACGGCCCTTTCCCCGAGCACTACGAGCCGGTCGAGACGCCGGTGGAGAACGTCCTTTCGAAGCAGAAGAGCTCGCCCGTGGCGAAGATCTACAAGAGCGACAAGAACCCGATCGGGACGCCGGACAAGTACCCGTACGTTCTCACCACGTACCGGCTCACGGAGCACCACCTGGCGGGCGCGATGACCAGGAACCTTCCCTGGCTGGCCGAACTGATGCCGAACCTCTTCTTCGAGATCAGCAAAGAGCTGGCAGGGGATCTTGGGATCAAGCCGGGGGAGATGTGCACGATCTCCTCGGCGCGCGGGTCGATCAAGGCGCAGGCTTGCGTGACAGAACGGCTCAAGCCGATGACGATCGCCGGGAGAAAGGTCCACGAGATCGGCCTCCCCTGGCACTGGGGGTTCAAGGGGATCGCCGTCGGCGACGTCGCCAACACGCTCGTCGCGTCGGTCGGCGACCCGAACGTCTTCATCCAGGAGTCGAAGGCGCTCCTGTGCGACGTGAAGAAGGGAGGGTAGGCCATGCCGAAGCTCGCGATGTTCGTCGACGTCACGAAATGCGTCGGGTGCCGGGCCTGCACCGTGGCCTGCAAGCAGTGGAACAAGCTCCCGATGGACAAGACGCATTTCACGGGGAGCTACCAGAACCTCCCGGACCTTACGCCTACGACCTACCGGCTCGTCACGTTCAAGGAGGAGCCTTTCGGCGGCTCGGTAAGCTGGCACCTCCTCTCCCACTCGTGCTTTCACTGCAACGATGCCCCCTGCGTCAAGGCGTGCCCCGTTCCGGGAGCGATGACGCAGTCGGCCGACAAGGGATACGTCGCGGTCGACCGGAAGAAATGCATCGGGTGCAAGTACTGCGTGACGGCATGTCCCTGGGGAATCCCGAAGTACGAATCGTCCTCGGAGACGGTCGGCAAATGCACGTTCTGCGCCGAACGGGTGGAGAACAATCTCACGACGGCCTGCGCAAAGTCCTGCCCCACTGGGGCGATCGCCTTCGGAGAGCGGGACGGTCTTCTGGCCGCGGCGAAGAAGCGCGTCGAGGCGTCGAAGAAGATCTTCCCCAAAGCCCAGATCTACGGTCCAGGCGCCTACGGGGGAAAGGGAACGAACGTTTTCTACCTCCTGAAAGAAGAGCCGTCCTTCTACGGCCTGCCTCTCGAGCCCACCGCTTCGGCGGCCCTCGGCTTCTGGAAGGACGTTATCCGGCCGCTGACGGGGTGGGGGATCGGCGCCACGGTGATCGGAGCGCTGATCCACTACCTTGCCAAGGGGCCGGCCGACTACGAGGAGAAAGGAGAAGGCCATGGCCGTTCATGAGATCCGGCGGTTCGAGAATTCGGAGCGGTTCTGGCACATCACGGGCGCGGCCACGTTCATCGTCCTGGCCGTGTCGGGCCTCGGTCTTTACGCCCGCGAACTCTCGTGGCTTACGGTCCTGACGGGCGGACCGTATCTCTCCAAGTGGGTTCACTTCCTGGCGGGGCTCGTTTTCGCTCTCTGCCAGGTCATGAACTTCCTCCAGTGGCGGCGGGACTGCTCGGGGTGGACGGAGGCGGACGGCGACTGGCTCCGGAAGAGCGGAGGTTACCTCTGGTCCACGCACGATGACGTTCCGGAGCAGGGGCGGTTCAACACGGGCCAGAAACTCATGTTCTGGTCCACCTCGCTCGAATCGCTCGGCCTCTTCGCCACGGGGATCGTCCTCTGGGTCCCGTTCGTTTTCCCCAAGGGGATCGCCTCGCTCTCCCTGCTTCTCCACGCCTTCTTCGGCGTGACGCTCATCATGCTCATCGTCATCCACGTCTACCTCGCCACGGCGGCCAATCCGGGGACGTTCCGCGCCATGTGGACGGGGCGGGTATCGGCGGGTTGGGCGCGGTATCACCATGCCCGGTGGTGGAAGGATGTGAGCCGGCCATGAACGCCGCCGAGAGGATCGCCATGATCGTCCGGCGGGAGGCGGCGCGCCGGCCCGCGCACGCCCGCATGCTCAAGTTCTTCGAGGGTGTTTTCCTCAAGATCGAGGAGACGCGCGGACAGTCCCTTCCCGCGGTCGTCTCCCCGTCCGAGGAGACCCGCCGGCTGTACGCGGAAGGCCGGCCCCTCTTTTCTCCCGCGGACCTGCTCCGCCGGAACGAGAAGGAGGTCCGCCTTCTTCTGGCCGACCTCCTGGCCCGGGCGGCCGAGGAAGGAGAGGAGTGGGCCTACGGGGCGCTCAGGAAGGTCCGGTCCGGTCAGCTTGCGACGGACGATCTTGTCCGCCTCCTCGAGGGGGAGGCCCTGTCCCCGGGGCTCGGCGAAACTGCGGCGGACGCGGCCCTGCTGGCCCGCTTCGTCCGGTACGCACTCGGGCCCTTCGCCATGCACGCCGCCGAAGTCCTTCGAGCGCGCCTGCCGCGGCGGGGGACGGCCCGTGCCGGTTCGCCGGGCTGGACCGGCGAAAGCTCGCTCTACCAGCCGGTCGGACGATCCTGCCCGATCTGCGGCTATCCGCCCGCGCTGTCGCTCCTTCGCGGCGGATTGGATGGGCGCTTCCTCGCGTGCGGCCTGTGCGGGACCGAATGGGAGACGGACCGGCTCGGATGCGTCCACTGCGGAGGGCAGGGTCCCGGGGCGAACAGGGTCCTCGAAGTCGAGGGAGAAGAGGCCTTCCGACTGGACGTGTGCGAGAGGTGCCGGGGATACATGCGGACGATCGTGGTGGAAAAGCTGGATCGGCCGCTGTACGTTCCCCTGGAGGGCGTTCTCATGCTTCACCTGGACCTGGTCGCCGAGCGGGAGGGATACCATGCCGGGGCCATGACGCCGGCGGAAGGAGTCTGATGGCTTTCGTTTCTCGGACCGAAGAAGCGGCGGCCGTGGAGGGTCCGGCCGGGGCGAAGGATGTGGCCGGTTCTCCGGGCGCCCTGGAGCGGGACGCCGCGGCCGTTCGGTACGTGAACGGCCGGCGGGAGGAGGTGTCCGACCGGGTCGCGGCCGAGGCCGTTCTCCACCTCTCGATCAACGGCGAGAAGGTCGTCTCGCTCCTTTGCTCGCCCACGCAGATCGAGGACCTCGCGGCGGGTTTCGCCCTCACGTCGGGGCTCATCGATTCGCCGGCCGAGATCCGGGACGTGATCCGGCTGGACGGGACGCGCGTGGATCTCCGTCTGCGCGACGAAGGGCGGGATGTGTCATCGCTCCTCGCCAGAAAAGTCTTCACCACGGGGTGCGGGATCGGGATGATCCTCGAGGACGTCCTCGACCGCCCCGGCGCCGATCCGATGGGGAACGGGGTCAGACTGCGGCCCGACGATATTCTCCGGCTGATGGCCGACCTGCACCGGCGCTCCCGCACGTTCAAGGACACCGGCGGGACGCACTCCGCGGCCGCCTACGATCCCGCGAACGGGGGGCTTGTCGCGTTCGCCGAAGATCTGGGCCGGCACAATGCCGTGGACAAGGTGATCGGCGCGGCGATCCGGCGGGGGGTTGACTTGGGCCGCGCCGTCCTCGTCTCTTCCGGCCGGGTCTCCTCCGAGGTGCTCTTGAAGGCCGCGCGGGCCCGCTGTCCCGTCCTCGTCACCAAGTCGGCCCCCACCGACCTCGCCGCGGAAATCGCCCAGGCCGCCGGGATTACGCTCGTCGCGTTCACCCGCTCCCGCAAGTTTTCCATCTACGCCCACCCGGAGCGGGTCCAGGGGTTGTAAGGCAGAGGTCGGGATCCGGAGCCCAGCCGCCGAGAGCGCAGATGGCTTTTTCAAGTTGCCCATGCTAGCATTCGGCCAGAACAGGGGAGCGTTTGCTTGCGGGAAATCGAATACCTGGTCTACCTGTCACCCGAGATGGAAGACAGACTCCGAGTGTCGGCTTTACAGGAACGGGGGAATATCCTTGGGTTTGTGGTTCAGTATGAAGCGTTTCTGAAGGGCGAGTGGAGGCCCATTGTCAGATACGATACCGCACACGGGTTTTCGCACCGGGATCGTATCCGGCCGTCCGGCGTAGTGGAGAAACAGCCGCTGTTTTTTGACAGCTACAACTTGGCGCTTACCCACGCTTCGCTGGATCTGAAAGCGGATTGGGCGAGCTACCGCGATGCCTATGAGCAGGAGATGAAAGAATGACGAGGGAAGAACTGGTCAAGAGAAATCTGGACCTCCATGCGGAATGGATGCGGTACGCTTTTGACAACCCGGATGTCCTCGATCGCTTTCCCAAGGGGGCGACGCTTGTTATCCTGCCCGAAGACGACCCCGAGCTTTCCGCAGAGAACGAAAAAGCGATCGATGCCAGCCGCGCAAAAGGGCTTCCGGTCGTGGTAGTCAGGATGAAGAGCCCAAAGCCGCGGATATCCACGATCGAGGTCGTTGCGGCGTAGCAAGGTCTCTCGCATAGCGGCGGCCTGTTTTCCGAGGGCCCAGGCCGCCGGCGTCACGCTCGCCGCCTCCGACCGCTCCCGCAAGTTCTCCATCTACGCCCACCCGGAGCGGCCGGAGCGGATTGAGGAGCCGTAGGGGCGACCTCTCTTTTTCTTCTTCACAGCTTATTGGAGGCAGACGATGTTCCCCCCGCTCGTCTCCGTCGTCATCCCCGCCCGCAACGAAGAGGTGAACATCGGGCCGTGCGTGGAGTCCCTGCGCAAGTCCTCGGGGTGCGCGATCGAGATCATCGTCGTCGATGACGAGTCGGGGGACCGCACGGCCGAGATCGTGCGGTCCATCCAGGAGAAAGACAGCCGCGTCCGGTTGGTCCGGCTGAACGGCCTTGAACCGGGCTGGGTCGGGAAGAGCCATGCGCTCTTCCGCGGGGTCCTGGAAGCCGGGGGAGAATGGCTCCTCTTCACGGACGCCGACACGAGGCATCGCCCCAGAGCCCTTGCGGAATGTCTGGCGCTGGCCGGGGAGAGGAATGCCGATCTCGTCTCCCTGAGCCCGGAGCAGGTCTGCGGGAGCTTCTGGGAGCGGCTTCTCCAGCCGGCGGTCTTCTCCTTTATCGAGTCGCGGTACCCGTTTCATCGGGTGAACGGGGACGGCGCATCCTGCGCCGCGGCCAACGGTCAGTATCTCCTGATCCGCCGGTCCATGTTGGAGGATGTCGGCGGCATTGAGGCAGTCAGGTCGGAAATCGTCGAGGACCTGGCCTTGGCCCGTCTTGTGAAGAAGAAAGGGTTTCGGATTCACTTCGCGCCCGGCGAGGGGCGCGTGGAAGCGAGGATGTACCGGTCGTTCCGGTCGCTCTGGCAGGGCTGGAGCAAGAACCTCTTTGTCTTGAGCGGCGGACAAATGGCCCGGCTCGTTCGGCTGATAGGGGTCCGTCTCCTGCTGGACATCGCCCCGGCCGGGGCGGGATTGGCCGCGCTCGCGGGGGCGTTGGTCTCCCCTTCGCTCGGCACGCTCGTTCTTGCGACGGCGTCCGTCACGTTCTACGGCGGCCGGTCGTTCCACCTGAAGGATGTCTGGGCGAGGCCCTGTGCCGGCCGCGGATACGCGCTCCTGCACCCTCTGGCCGCGGTCGTCCTTCTCTCGCTCCTCTGGTACTCGGCCTATCTCCACCGCTGGGTCGGGGAGGTCCGCTGGCGGGGAAGGAACTACCCGTGCAGGGTCGATGGGTGGATGGAAAGGTCCTAATTCCCCACCTAGCCACCTAGCCACCCAGGTACCCGACTACACCCACTTCCTCCACTTGAAGAACAGGAAAAGCCCTCCGGCGATCGCGGCCATGGCGGCCATCAGCTCCCAGAACCCCATGGGGTTCTTGAGGCCGGGCATGACCTCGAAGTTCATCCCGAAGACCCCGGTCACGAGGCTCAAGGGAAGGATGATCGTCGCGACGATGGAGAGGGTCTTCATGACCTCGTTCATCCGGTTCGAGACCTGGGAGATGTAGGAGTCGAGGGCGGCCGCCAGGAGGTCCCTGTAAGATTCGAGCGAATCCGTGACGCGCAGGATGTGGTCGTAGACGTCGCGGAAGTAGAGCTGGGTGGCCGGCTGGACCGCGTCGTACGGGCGGTTCGAGAGGACGTTCAGGATCTCCCGTTGGGGCGCGGCGACGCGCCTCAGCGCCGTGACGTCCTTCTTGAGCGAGAAGATCTTCTCGAGGGCCTCTTTCCGGAACTCCTTGAACAGGGACGCCTCGATCTCCTCCATCGCGTCGTCCATCGCGTCCAGGAGAGGGAAGTAGTTGTCCACGATCTGGTCGATCAGGGCGTGGCAGACGCGGTCGGGGCCGCGGCCGAGAAGCTCCGGCTCCTGTTCGACGCGGGCGGCCACGGACCGGACGGATCGGAGCGGCTCGCGATGGGACGAGACGATGAAGGTCCCGCCCAGGAAGATCTTGAGGCCGATCGTGTCGAGGATGTGCGAATCCGGGTTGAAGTTCAGCCCCCGGAAGACGACGAAGATGTGGTCGTCGTACGGCTCCACCTTGGGCCGGATCTCGGCGTGGAGCAGGTCCTCGACGGCCAGCGGGTGGAACCGGGGAAAGAGGCGCGAAAGCTCCAGGGTCTCCGGCTCGTCCGGTCTCTCGATGTCGATCCAGAGGCGGACGTAGTCTCGCCCGAGGTGGGGCTTTACGTCGCCCAGGGAAGTCAGGACGTGCAAAGTTCCCCTGGGTTCTGCCGGATAGAAAGCGTA
The DNA here is from genome assembly GCA_016195465.1 of Nitrospirota bacterium. Taxonomy (GTDB): domain Bacteria; phylum Nitrospirota; class RBG-16-64-22; order RBG-16-64-22; family RBG-16-64-22; genus RBG-16-64-22. The sequence continues at coordinate 957 of JACPZO010000061.1, read as the reverse complement.
TGCACGGACGTTCATGGGTCCTCCTGTAGCAGGCTGCTGAAAAACAGCAGCCTGCGCGCGGTGCAGGGATGCACCGCCAAATCGCGGAGATTTGGTGTCGAGCGATTTGAAAGACTTGCGCGAATTCACTTCGCGCAAGTCGCGGCTGAAAAAGCCATGGATGGACTTTTTCAGCATCCCGCCAGAGCCTGCCGAAGATTATCTTTTTTTCGCTGTATGTCAAGGCGCCGTTCGTTGAGGTTCAGCCCCTGTCGATGAAACGAGACGCTTGGGAGGCCCTCCGTGCGGTTTTTGTAGACATCTTTACGGCCGTGCCTGTTGCCCGCTTGGGACGTAACCGTGACTTTCCAATGAGTTGCCGAGGACAGTCTGGGAACAGTCTGGGCGGAATAGATATTGCTTCGATTGTGTTACTTTGGTAGGTCCGGTGGGGACGAACCGCCAACGCATGGAGGCAGAAGCGATGGAAAAGCGCACGAAGGATCGGGTTACGAAGCGATTGCTCGTCAAGTACGGGACCGATGAGTGCGAGCGGGAGGGGATCACGGGCAACATTTCCCCCAGGGGGATCTTCCTCAGGTCGAACTCGGGCTACATTCCCCAGACGCGGATCCGTGTCAAGATGACCCTCCCGAACGGTCAGGAGATCGACCTCGAGGGCAAGGTCGTCTGGACGAAGAAGGCGCCCACGTGGGTTTCCCAGCAGGCCAAGAGCGGGATGGGGATCGAGATCAATCCCATCGGCCAAGGCTTTGTCACATTCAGCCAGGTGGTCGAGACCCTGAGAGGGGAAGCCTAGGCCCGCTCCAAGCTCCAAACTCCGAACTCCGAACTCCGAACCGCTTCTATTCCCTTCGCAGTCGTAGTGCGGGTTGTTCTTAGCCGACACGAAAGGAGGCGATGGCGATACGAGGGTTTAGGGTGCCGGGAAACAAGTAAAGGCTTTTGGGGCTGGTG